>CAYHIX010000009.1:0-29561 GCA_964356875.1 uncultured Candidatus Saccharibacteria bacterium | reverse complement strand
GAGAATCGAACTCCTGTCTCATCCTTGGCAAGGACGTGTTCTACCACTAAACCAACACCGCAATTTCTATTGATTATTAAATTTTCAACACGATAATTATAATCTTTATTTCAGATAATTGCAATTTCATATAAACAATAATAACTGGTTATGCTATATGGTTATTTTAGTCATTGATTAAAAACACATGTAATGTATAATTCACTTATCTGCACCCGTAGTGAAATGGATATCACGCCGGTCTTCGGAACCGTCGTTGGGGGTTCGAATCCCTCCGGGTGCACACAAGGATACCAATTTATTGGTATTCGTGAGGGTTTCGAAAGGTTTTTCCCTATTGATGCAAAGAAATGGAAAAACACCGGGGTATGTAATAGCCGAATCCCTCCGGGTGCACAATAAAGAATGTCCTTTTGTTAGGTTTTGTTTTATAAGTTTATTAACAAATATGGGGATAACTGTGTGGGTATTGTTTATAACGGACATTTTCAAAAGCTGTCTTTTATGTGGTTTTTATGAAAATATGTTGTTAAATAAGACTATTTTCTTAAAAGACATTAAAATATCAATATGTTTCATGTGAAACACTATCTATATTGTTAAACATGAAACACTAGTCCTTGGTCATGCCTAAAGTATTTACTTCAGAAAAACAAAAAATAGGAGAAATGGGCGAGAATATAGCTACAAAGTTTCTTGTGAAACAAGGATTTAATGTATTAGATAGAAATTATACAAAAAAATGGGGTGAAATAGATATAATTGCTCAAAAGGGGAATAATCTATATTTTATAGAGGTAAAGAGTGTTTCTAGGGACTTGTCCTTGAATATTGAGCAATCTGACTACAGAGCAGAGGATAACATGCATCCATGGAAGTTAAAAAGGATATCAAGGACAATACAGACTTATCTTTTAGAAAAAGATGTATATGAAGATATTGACTGGCAAGTAGACCTTTTGGTTGTTTATTTAGATATAAAAAATAATAAGTCTAAAGTAAAAGTAGTTAGTGATATCATTTTGTGACCCGTTCGACAGACTCAGGGTCATGGTCAAAAAAATAGAACCATGATATAGTTATAAAGTTTTTAAATATTCGGGCTGTAGTATACCGGTAGTACAAGCGCTTTGGGAGCGTTTAGACTGGGTTCGATTCCCAGCAGCCCGACAATATGATGGAAAAACCATCTAATAGGGACAATAGAAGAGAATTTATTAAAAAAATCCTAACTGCGGGAGCTGGAGTTTTATTGTCGGGAGGCTTAGCGGAGGCGGAGGAGGGCAGCCCTGAAGATATTTTAAGAGATAAAAACGAAAGAGAGAGTGCCACTAATGAACTATTTAACAATATAGAACTAGCCCCGAATATAGGTGAAAATTTTTCTGAAAAGGTAGATTATTGGTATAACAAACACATGGAAGGAGGAAATCACAGGGCATTAAAAGATGGATGGCAGAGAATGTCTCTTGATTTAGTTAAATTGATTAAGATATTTAAAAAAGAAGAAGTCCCTCTCGATATTATATTTTTGGCTCAAGTGGAATCATATTGGAAAAAAGATGCAATATCTCATATTGGTGCTTATGGCTATTGGCAATTTATGCCAGAGACAGCTAAGGAGTATGGACTAATGAATAAGCTTGATATGTCTAATGTGGAAAAGAGCACCAGGGCAGCCTGTAAATATTTAAAATATCTATACAGGTGTGCTGAGATGGATGCAAAAAGTCTAGGGAAGGAAATATCAAAAAGTGACTTATGGACATGGGCTTTTTGGGCTTATAATCATGGCCAAGGAAATGTATTTAGTGTTGGAGGTAAAACTGGGCATTTTTTTGATTCTGACGGGGATCCAAATAATTATTTTAAATTCTGCAGATCTGAAGAAGCTACAAACTATGCACCTAAAATATTTGGAGTTGCTAGAGCCTTAAAAGAAATACTTTTTAAAAATAACGAAGCGGTAAAGTTAGAAAAATAAAGCAAGTTGTTTTTTAGGGTTATTTTTGTTATATTTCTAATATCAATTGCGGGGTTAGTTAAATGGTATAACTTCAGTTTTCCAAACTGATGTCAAGGGTTCGATTCCCTTACCCCGCACCACAATTTACTCACTAATGTGTAATTAACACAAAAATCATATGACTACCATATATATCTATAGTTTAGCGAGCGTTGTTATCGTCAGTTTGATATCTTTTATTGGAGTATTCACACTTTCCTTGAAAGAAGAAATCTTAAAGAAATATATATTTCTTTTTATTAGTATTGCTGTTGGAGCTTTGCTTGGAGATGCGCTTATTCATCTTATTCCAGAAGCTCTCGAGACGACACCAAATGTAACTTTAACAAGTTTACTTATTATCGCCGGAGTTTTAATTTTCTTTATTTTAGAAAAGTTTTTACATTGGCACCACCACGGTGAAGACAAAGACGACGATGCAGTGCATCCAGTAGGGAAGTTGATACTTTTCTCTGACGGGGTTCACAATTTTATGGACGGTATCATCATTGGGGCTAGTTTCTTAGTAAGTGTTCCTGTCGGTATAGCTACAACCATAGCTGTAATCTTGCATGAAATACCCCAAGAAATAGGGGATTTTGCAGTTTTACTACATGCTGGATATGCAAAAAAAAGAGCTCTGCTGCTCAATTTTTTCTCAGCCCTATTTTCTATTTTAGGTATGTCTTTGGTGTTTCTCGTAGGAGGTATTTCAGAATATGCAGACCTTTGGTTTGTGCCACTTGCTGCTGGGGGGTTCATATATATAGCTGTAGCAGACTTAATACCCGAACTTCATAAAACCAAAGAAGCCAGGTATTCCATAGCACAGATATTTGCTGTAATGATAGGAGTGCTCGCCATGGTAGCTCTGACTTTTCTTGAATAATTACTCGCTGGGGTTTAAAAAAGAAAGTAGTATAATGTATCTATTATGAATCGAAGCTTCGAAGGACAACCTCCAAAGAAAGACACGGCAAGTAATCCTATAGATAGTAAACATTCTGAAGAAGAAAAAGATCTTGATTGGTTTGTGTCACCCAGCGAAACTTTTAAAAATTTTAATTGGGAGATAAAGTCTGTAAAAGAGCCTAAAAAAATCAAAAGAGAATCAGAACAAAAAACTATTCCCGATCTCGAAATTGAAAAGCCAGTTTCTACTGATGAGGAAGAGCCTACATCTAAAGCGACCAAACTTTATAAAGAAATTGATCAATTTCTTGCCCAAATCAAGATCAATCCAGACGAATTATTAAAAACCACGCTCGATAAAAAAGGCAACATTATTTCCCCGAAAGAAGTTTTAGATAGTTTAATAAAAGAAAAGTTAAAAAATAAATTCAATCTAGATGATAAATCTACGGAAATTCATATGGACTATCTATATTGGGGTTGGTTGGAGATGGATTATCAACAAGCACTCATAGATAAATTAAAGGATAATAGCAATAAGACTGATCTCGAAAAATTAATAATAATTGAACTAATAAATAGTCTTGCGTATGGAGGTAGTGGCGGAGAACATGAAGCATGGACGAATACCCTTAGTGTTGCAAAAGAATTAGAAGAAAGACTTTTAAAAAAAGAAACTACTATTTTAGAAAAATCTCTATTGAAAAAGATTATATATGATTTGTATGAACTAGATGATGCGAATCGGAATTGGGATTATGTTTCTCCTGAATATGAAATAGGAATGAGTAAATTGGAGAAAAATATAGGTCCTTATGAGGGTGTATATGAATATAATATTGATGATCTCAATAAAGTAAAATTTGATTTTACTGAGGAGCAAAAATATCAAATTGCAGAAAACAAAGGACCTTTTAGTTATTTTAGTTTTCACCCAGAAGAATTAGTGAAGCCAACATATCTGAAGTTCAATAAAGAAACCAAGAAATATTTTCATGAGGGCGACTATATTAATTGCTGGCTCGCTCCAGGCATTGTTGGGATTTACGGTATAAATGGAAGATTGGTTGGTTGTAAGAAATTAGAAGATATAAAAAATAAGAAAGGCGTCAATACTATTGACGATGTTTTTGATATTCGATCTAGTAACAATACAGACAAGAAAGACTTAGCACTTTTTAAGATATCTTCGTCATTGTTTTTTAGAGATTATATTAAGAAAACAATGAACGTTGATATGTCTACATTAAGTATTGCCAATCAATTTTATTTTCTGGATTTTATTCAAAATAAAACAGAAGATGAAGTACGAGAAGTTGTAAATTTTGTAAAATCATCTAACGATGAAACAGAAAAAAATAATAAAATTAAAACTTTTCTATCTATTGAACATGGGGGCAAGCAAATGGGGGATAAAATACTTGAACTTGGGAATAAGTTACCACCAGGCCTAGTCGGGAAAGTTTTCGCAAAATATGGTCAAATCGTCGATAACGTTGAACATGTACTAGAATTTACACAAAAAAACTTTTCAACCGAGGTTAATACTACTCCTGAACTGATTGAGAAAATTAAAGAAACATTATTTATAAAAGGGAAACAAGTGCTATTACATATGCACGATAGTATTAATAACGATAAACAAATCGAAATCGGGGATGTTGAGCAACAACTTGACCGTATTAACGCAGATACGATCACTACGCTCGCAATATTTAAACAAGCATTAAAAAATGGTGCAAAAATTCCACTCGAAAGTATACATGGTGCAGTGTTTGCAAAAAAAGAAGCGACAGATATAACACTCGATCAAAAAAAAGAAATGAATGAGTTATATGATATCAACTGGATGAATCATCCTGATAGAGAGTTTGTAAATTCCTTAAAAGACTATTTCAATACTGCGTTTAGCTCTGAAGAAAACAAGCATAATAATTATTTTTATACATTTGAAAAAGACGAAAAAATTCGGGCGTTTGTACGTTTTGAAAAACAAACCGATAATAGCTTGTATGCGAGTGCACTCAATGTAGATGACGCGACTAAAAATTTCGGACTTGGCGAAGCTATGATGGATGAAGCTCTGACTCGAGAGGCAAAGCAACATATACTTCATGCATCATGCCGTAAAGACAATCCGAGCAATATGCGCTATTTTGAAAAAGGTTTTATTGCGCGTGGATTTAAAAAGACTGATGAAACGGAAGAACTCGACTTGATTTGGGATGAAGAAAAAAATAGAAATATAATTGCTAAGCAAAAAACAGTTGATGAACTCACAGTTATGTATTTGAGCGGTAATTATGAAAGTAGTATTGAGATAAAAAAAGCCGACACATTGGAGAATTTACACGGGAGTATTCCTGTGGGCAAAGCCCTTGTGCGATGCTTCCTCGATCCACTCAAAAAGGGCAGTTGGTATGCTGTATATGAGACTATAGATGAAAATTACGGAGTGAATGCGGGTGAGACTGCATAAAGCGCTTCAAACATACTTTTAAAAAGTCTATTGATACGATCGTCTTCGATGATGATGCCGATCAAGTTTTCATTCGAGATTGTGATAATACCTATTTTATTTTCATAGATTTGTATTGCTCCTTCGATGTCGCTGAGGGGAGTTTTGACCATTCGCAGATCAGTGACCGAGAAAAAATTTGGATTTTCTGTGTGCCATTTATGGAACAGACTATTTGAGTAATCGTTTTCAACGACAAGCAATCTTTTTTTAATTTCTTTCTTCTCTCTTTTCTTTACATATTCATCATTGATTGTTTTGAAATGTTTCTCGACTATTTCGATGTCGAGGTAAGTGAGGACTTCGTCTGTAGTGTTTAAAGTATCTTCAAGGACTTTTTTGATCCCTTCTTCACCTTCAAAGAATTGGATATTGGGTTTTCCTATGATGAGGTTGTATTTTGATGCTAGTGAGCCTATGGAGCTTTGCAGGATTTCTTTATTGAGGGCTATTTCACGCTCTTTGCGCTCGATGTTCGCCAACAGCAAGCTCGGGTGCGCGGGGGAGAAGGTGGCCACTGTGCCTGGGCCGCCTGTTTTTGAAACCAAACCCATAGACTCGAGCTGTTCGAGGACTTTATAGATGAGCCCACGTTTGATGCCTGTCCATCTTGATAGATCACTGGCTTTTTGAGGACCCTTTTCAAGTAAAGACTGATAGGCTTGCGCCTGTTCTTCAGAAAGCCCTGCTTGAATTAAAATATTTTCTTCTTGCATGTTTATCCAGCACTAAATTATTAAACTTTCACGACATCTCGACTTTAGGTGTCGTATTCCATATCCATGATACTTTAACTTCTTTTCTCGAGCGAAGGCATCATGTTTTGATTTATATGCCTCATAGTAAACAATTATCCATTGGTGTCCCTTTGTAAACTCTGATTTTCCTAAATTATGTTCATTTAGCCTCCTTCTGAGGTCGTTAGTGCAACCTATATATAAAGCATCTACTTCGTTCTTTAACAAGTATACGTAATACATAATTTAGTGCTGGATGAATTATACTATGGTTGTTTTTGTCATGCAAGTGTGACAATGTGGATAACTATTTAAGCTATATAATATAAGGATTTTAAGTCATTTAAAAGATTTCTTTTATGTTTTATTGACAAAACAGATTAGTTGTGCTATACTATACCCAGAAGATTAATCCAGCATTAAATAGCTTAAAAACTGTTTAGTGCTGGATAAAGGAGAGAGTTCTTAAGGAGATTCCAATAGATTGATGCCCACCTCTGATCGCCCTAGTAGATTCAATAACGAGAATACATAGGGAAGGAAGGCACCTAGGCCGGTAAGCTAGGGAAAAGGAGAGAGTGAGCTGAGAGACAATCCTTTGAAATCTGTTTGCACCGTGAATAGTTGATTTTAGTCGAAGCCGCAAACTTTCACTAAATGAAACACAAACATTCACAACCGTGTATAGGTAATCGAAAGATTGCCGAGACATAGGCAGATCAGAAATGCTTAACCCTCATTTGTGATCTGAAATGTCTTTATTCATCCAGCACTAAATTTTGAAAAGTTAGTGCTGGACGAGAGGAGAGAGACAACAATTTATCTTTATGAAGGAGCTTCATTTGGTTTATAGCTGAATGAGGAGCGCAAAAAGGAGAGAGACTTGTTTTGCGGTAAAGAATGTTAATTTGACAACAAAATAGGATTCATTTTTCTTTTCGTCAGCAAGTTATCTTGCTGATAGAGGTTTGCCCTGTACAAATGAGCAGGCTTGTATCAGCGAGGTAATTAAAAAGATCTTGTGTTGGAATTTTAAATTAAAAAATAAAAATTCCGGCCGCGAGGTTGGAAGAGGAGAAAAAATGAAAGCAAATCAAGCGATTAAAATTGATCGCACAGAAGGTCGACACCACAGAGTGGGTGTCGAAATTACAAAAGATAATTGCATATATATTGAATACGAAAATGCGATTGACTTCAAAAATGCAAAAACATCAACCATTGTTGATGTTAATCACTATGTTTTTCAGATAGGATTTCATTTTTATAGAAATGAAATTATTGAAGAAAAAAAACAAATTCAAAGTAAGTTTTTTTATTTTGAAGGATCTGGAGAGGAAGTCGAAAAACAAATTCGAGGCTTGCTTCTAAAAAAGAAGCCGCGAAGATATTCCATTTCAGAATTCACTGGGATTTCTTTCTATGGGATCCAAAATGGTGGGTTTGAAAATGGTCTTTGGACAGAATTCTGGCACAAAACGCCAGAAAAACTAGAAGAAGACGAAAAAATAGAATTAAAATGGCAAGAAGTTCTCTTGCCGTAAATTAATTAAAAGGTCTATGGTCGAACCTAAAATTCGATCCGTAATATTCCGGGGAAGCACCGGGAGGGTTCATGGACCCGAAACTCATGGTTAGTCACGCGACTAACGGACTGAAATATTTTGGAGTATCCCACTACTTGAGTGTGGATGAGGAGAATATAATGGAAAAAGCAACACTGAACGAAATTTTGACCGCTTTCGGTCTTCCAAAATGGGGAAATCAAAATGCCAATCGACGAGACTGGCATCAAAATTTTTCCCAAGAGACCTTAAATAAGTCCTTTGTGAAAGTGGAAAAACTTCCGACTGATCCAGAACATGTTTGGAGTGCAGGATTTGATGCTACATATCAAATCCTTAATCTCGTCAGGGTGTCTGACGATGGTGCGTTTTCACTTAACGTCTTTGACGTTAAGTATGGTAGCAGTGGCTACCGCGAAGGAAACGGCGAGGATGGAAAAATCTTCCGTTTTGCAAACGGAAGCAAAGCTTCGGTTTCGGCACGGACACACCAAACTTTTCTTTCCGCGGAAGATGCGGAAAAATACGGTTGTAAAATTTTGGAATTTGAACTTCCAATAGTTCAAAAACCCAACCAAATTCTTTCAGTATTTAAGGGTTTGGTTGTCATTTCGTTTCCAGCCGACTGGTTGGAAAATTTTGATTACGACAAAAGCTTCGGTTCTTTAAAGGACGAAGCAATCGTAAGATTCCCGAACGCACGAGCGTTCGCACTATCTGTCACTCATGACAGATCAGAAACTTTACCTGAGGTTAGGGAATTATCCGACAATGAAATTTCAAAAATTTCTTTCGGAAAAATTTGTCCGCCTTTTGAGGTTTACAAAACAGCCCAAATCTTTGGGCACTCAAAGCCTATTGAGTTGAAATAGGCAAAAAAGTCCACTGTGGTTTAGTGGCGCAAGGGTTAATTTTAATTGCAGAATTTTTATGAAAGTAAAAATTCTGCATCTTGTTGAGCTTGTGATTTATTATTTGCAAGTTCATAGGATTACACCCAGCACTAAATTTTTATTCAAAAATTTAGTGCTGGATAAAGCAGCAGTGCTGGCGGAAGAAACCAGGAGAGAAGTGTTTTCGATCAATACTTTTGATCAAGATCTCTCTCCTTTGGCATTTCTCTCCTCAACTTCTTTCGCCAGCTTTGAGGCTTTCAAAAAAACACCACAAGATCATCTCTTGTGGTGTTTTTTAGTTTTTACTACAATACTCACTTGACATTAATGTATACAAAGTATATACTTTAGGTATATGAAAACAGCAATATTAAATATTAAAATAGATCCAAAAGTAAAGCGTGATGCTAGTCGTGTGGCAGAAGACTTAGGGTTTTCTCTCTCAACGTTGGTTGGAGCTTCTTTAAAAGAGCTTGTCCGGAGTAAAACAATTTCCTTTACTCTTTTAGAGCCTAGCGACCTTCTAAGAGATGCTATCAGAGATACTAGGGCGATGCGCGCTAAAGGTAAAAATTTTGACTCTTTCTCTTCTGCTTCAGCTATGATGAAATCCTTGCGTTCATAAATTTTAACTTTTTATGAAAATTACCTACGGACGAATATTTAAAAAAATGTTCAACAAGCAACCTAGAAAAATTCAGGATAAATTTGGGGAACGTTTGGAACTTCTTATTGAAAACAAGACAAACCCAGTATTAAACACCCATGCTTTGAGTGGAGAATGGCAAAGTTGCAAAAGCATAAATATAACTGGAGATATCCGAGCTGTATATGAAGAGGTCTCAAAAGATCATATTGAATTTATTGCAATAGGAAGTCATAGTGAACTATATTCTTAAACTTCTTCCGTCAGCTTTGAGGCTTTACCTAAAAAGACCGCACATACTTATGTGCGGTCTTTTTTGTTTTATTTTATCTAGAAAGGATTTTTTCCTCCAAGGACTTCAATGTGTAGGTGGTTTCCGAACGAATGTCCAGTGTTTCCTACGTAACCGATGACTTCACCTTGAGACACACGTTCTCCTGGGCTTGCTGCCAACTTTGACATATGAGCATACAAAGTCTTTGTTCCATTTGAGTGCTGGAGTACAACATAATTTCCAAAGCCGCCGTTGTAGCCATTTCTAGCGATGATGGCAGTACCTGCAGCTGCAGCATGAATAGGTGTACCTGCTGGTGCAGCTAGATCTACTCCTCTGTGTCCTGGCTTGATACCTCTACTCCTTCTGGCTCCAGGGACAGGATTTTTAAAGTAACCACTAATGCTTGGTAGAGAAGATTTTATGGTTTTGGCAATTGAGCTACCTATAGATTTCTTAGGAGTTGATTTTGAAGGGGTAGCTAGTTCAGTTGAAGTTTCTGCTCCCGGTATTATCAACTTATCACCAATAGAAAGCATAGTGTCTATCTCTATATTATCATTCGCTAAAAGTATATCAGATAATTCTACATTGTATTTTTTAGCTATATTTTTCAAGGTTTCTCCCTTAGAGACGATGTGTTCTACCCCTGAAAATGGCAAAATAAGTAGGATGTCGCCCTGCTGTAATTTGTCTCCTTTTTTCATATCATTCGCATTTAAGATAGTATCTTCAGATACTCCAAACATTTCGGCCACTTTAGATAAAGTATCTCCACTTCTGACTACATAAAAGCTAGTTTGGTCAAAAGAAAAGTCCTCCGAGTCTCCAAGAGAGGAACTGCTACTATTTAGACTTGCATTAGGGAGGAGAGAGTTTTCGGCCACAATATTTATATCAGAATCTTGATCCACTTTGCCTTCTTTCTTGTCATCTTTGCTTTGTAATATTTGAGACGGAGAGATGCTTGGTTGGAGAAGGGCCATTGTTTGAGAGTTGGTGGCTCCTTGTAGGTTTAATGACTGGGCTGAGGCTTCGTTGTTTAGGAGGGCGCCAAATAAACCAGCTTGAGAGATCTTTGGGTTAGCTAAAAACAGAAAAAAGGCCCCGAGGATGAGGGTTAAGGCCAGATTCGAACGGAATATTTGATGTGAGTTTCTTATAAAACAAGCTTGTATCGAGAGATTTTTACCTAAAACCCAAGTCAAATAAGGGTTTTAAATCACATGACGACCAATAAAATTGTGTTGTGATTGCTTTATAATTGCTTATAAAGCCAAAAAATTCTAACGATGGTTACTGTCTTTACTGAGCTTCAGTCATCTAGTACCAGGCTTCTGTGTAGGGGTATATAGATATGGTATGCCAATAATTCTTGTAAGTCAACCGATATGTGGATAACTTGTGGGTACCTTTTTTGGGGCATAAAGTTGTCATTTCTTAATAAGAATGGTACTATTTTTATTAGTTTATTATCATTTAATCGGTTCGCGTTCGGACACATAGTAATGTTCTTGAAGTAAGGAACAATACTGCAGTCTGGACACGAACTAGTGGGATCCGTCGCCTGGGAAAGATGCATGCGACGTGATTCCGCAGAATCAAATTTATGCAAAAAAAGGAATATTCAGTGGAGATTGGCGGTAAGACACTTACTGCTATATTTACAGATCTAGCAGAGCAAGCACACGGCTCTGTGATGCTAAGATATGGGGAGACAGTGGTTTTGGCTACTGCTTGTATGTCAAAAGATAGCCAAAAGGGGCTTGGCTGGTTTAACCTGACCGTGGATTATGTAGAGAAATTCTATGCTTCTGGTAAGATCTTGGGTTCTCGGTTTGTTCGCAGGGAGGGAAAGCCATCTGAGGATGCTATCTTAGGTAGTAGAGTTATAGATAGGACTCTGCGTCCTCTTTTTGATCATTCTATTCGGCATGCTGTGCAAGTGATCGTCACTGTCATATCTGTAGATGATAATGATCCTACGATATTAGCTGTGAATGCTGCATCTCTAGCTTTGGCTGTTTCAAATATTCCATGGGCAGGTCCTATAGGATGTGTGAGAATAGGCAAGTACGACGATGATACCTTAAAAATAAATCCTTCACAAAAACTACGAGAAGATGATTCTCAGTATAAATTTGATCTGACTGTGTGTGGTAAAAATGGCAATATCAATATGATAGAAGCTGCTGCTCACCAAACAAAAGAAGGAGAGCTTACCGAAGCATTAAAGCTAGCTAGCCTTGAAATATCTAAATTAGAGGAATTCCAGAAGAAAATCGTGGCTGAAATAGGAAAAGAGAAAAGAGTTATTGCAAAAGAGGTGGTTCCGGCAGAATCTCTAGCTTTATTTAATGAAAATATCTTACCAAAGATGGAACAAGCTATATTTTCAGGCCCTGGGAAGAAAGAAATAGACGAACTACATACTATTTGGAATAAAATGGTCAAAGAGCATTACCCTGATCGGGATGATTTTGCAGTGGAAGATAGCCTTTTTGATAATACTGAAAACGAGATACTCCACACACAGGCAATAAAAGAAAATAAGCGAGCTGATGGTAGAAAAATGGACGAAGTTCGAGATCTGTATGCCCAAGCTGGGGGAGTCTCAAGCATCCTGCATGGTTCGGGGATATTTTACCGCGGGGGAACCCATGTGCTTTCTGTTCTTACCCTTGGTGGACCAGAAGATAGGAACTTAGTAGATGGCATGCAGCTGAAAGTAGAGAAGAGATTTATGCATCATTACAACTTCCCACCATATTCTGCTGGAGAAGTAGGTAGAGCTGGGTTTACAAATCGTCGCGAAGTAGGGCACGGGGCACTGGCTGAAAAGGCGCTCGCTATCGTTCTGCCTGCGGTGACAGATTTCCCTTACACTATTCGAGTTGTGTCTGAATCTATGGCTTCTAATGGGTCTACTTCTCAAGCTTCTATCTGTGCATCTGTCCTCGCACTTATGGATGGAGGAGTGCCGATAAAAGCACCAGTAGCAGGAGTCGCCATGGGACTCATGTATGCTTCTGACAGTGAGTATAAAGTTTTGACTGACATTCAAGGACCAGAAGACCATCATGGTGATATGGATTTCAAGATCGCCGGCACCCGCGAGGGAGTCACCGCTATTCAGCTTGATGTAAAAGTAGAAGGTGTACCTATAAACATACTTAGCGAAGCTATGGATCAATCCAAAATGGCACGACTAACCATAATAGATAGAATTGAAAAAGAAATATCAGAACCAAGAAAAGACATCTCTCCAAATGCACCAAAGATATTAATTATTAAAATCCGACCAGACAAAATAGGCATGGTGATAGGCGGTGGCGGAAAAACCATAAAAGAAATCAAAGAAAAAACTGGAGCTGAGATAACTATTGAAGATGACGGCACCGTATATTTTACAGGTAAAGGTGAGGCTGCAGAAAAAGCAAAAGAAATAGTGGAGATGATGACTCATGAATTCCAAGTAGGAGAAATGCTAAAAGGAGAAGTAGTCAAAATCGCAGACTTTGGAGCTTTCGTCAGATTGAATGCTTATACAGATGGAATGGTGCATATATCAGAGCTTGCCCCATTTCGCGTTGAGCGAGTTTCAGATATAATAAAAGAAGGAATGATCGTGCCTGTGAAAATAATAAAAATAGATAGAGACAACGGTAAGACCAGTCTATCTATCAAAGAGGCTGATAAAGATTTCTTTAAGAAAGTATAAAATATATTTTCTTCTAAAATAAAAAACTACACTCTAAAATATTATGGAAAATAATAATCAAAAACCTGTAGATCCAAATACTCCACCGACAGGTGTGAAAAGTAAAATAGTGCAAACTTATGCTGAAGACATGGTGCAAGTGCTCGAAGAAGACAAGAGCGGACTTATCAAAAAGATAATACAAGGGGAGGAAGCTCACGAACAAGAAAAAAGAAACACATCTCCGCAATCTAAGAAGAATAAAGTCTTTATGATTTTAGGAGTTTTTATGATCTTAGTATCAGGGGGGATTTTGTATTATTTTATTTCTATGCAGAAGGTAGCTCCTAGCGTGGAGGTAGAGAAACAATTTGTACCACTTATCTATACTGACAAAAATTCCCTTATCGAAATAGCTGATATAAAAAAAGATGAGATAGCGAAAAAGTTTCTTGATCAGGTGAATCAAACCACAGTCAAAGTCGGGGGAGTGGAGGCTATGTACCCAACCTTGAATAAGGCACCTGTCGGCTTTGTAAAATTTATCGAAGCTATCAATGGGAATTTTTCTATCGAAGACAAGAAGGTGGTCAGTGAAAACTTTCTCATAGGAGTGCATAAAAATTACACTGCAGATGTGGTTAAGAGTGATCTGTTTATCCTTCTGAAGGTAAGCGCCGTGCCGGATGTGTTTGCCGCGATGAGATCCTGGGAGAATAAAATGTTCCTAGATCTGCATGGATTTTTTGGGACTGCACTTTCTCCAGAAACTAAATATCTCCTCACGAAAGAATTTCAGAATGTAATAATAGAAAACAAAAACGCACGGATGCTTTATGATAAAGATAACAAGATCGTGCTCGGGTATGTTTTCGTGGATGATAATTCTATCGTCATCACAGACTCAGAAAATACAGCCAGAGAGATAATGCTCCGCCTCGGCTCTAGCCAAATCAGGAAATAAAAACTATCTAAAAAGTTATCCCCACTACGGCTTCTACTCGCTTGCCGTTTTTTACTCATTTGTTAGCATAAAGGCAACTATGACTTTCTTTGCGAAAGTGTTAAGTGTCGGGGCACTTGTCATCCTACTGGGATTCTCTTTTGATGTTAATTCAGCTTGGGCAGGGACTCTATACTCTCAGCCGTATATAGGCACAAATATTAATTTAGGTACTTCTGAACCCATTACAACTCGTTACTATGGTTACTTTTTTGAAGGGGCAACTTTGGGAAATCCTCCGACAGGTTTAGGGTCTTGGACTTCGACAGAATCTATAAATAAAGTCAGGGTAAAAATTATTACCGGAGCTTCTTGCGATAGTGTAGCTAGGTCTACTATGATAATCGACCCCTCGTTTAATATTATAGGAGGGTACCCAACTCGAGGGATATTAAATGGAGATGAGTGTGACATTATCTTGTCTTCTGAAATCCCTGTTGGAACAAATATTTCTGCAATTTATTTAGTTTCCCAAAATGTTTTTGCCACTGAGATGGTATTAGATGGTTCTCCAAATAATGACGGTATAAGTATAAGTGGTTATAACGATGCGCAAGTGAGCGGAGGTTTTGCCTTTCAGCTTTGTCATGATGTATGTGATGGGAGTTTTATTACACCTTCCAATGCTGAGAAACAAATAACCGCATTTAGTTTTGAGAATTTAGATCCTATAGTAAGTGGGGTCATCGATGAGGTTAATCATACTATCAATCTCACTGTCCCATACGGCACAGACCTTACAAATCTTGTGCCTACTATCAGTATTTCAGATGGTGCGTCTGTTACTCCTTCTAGTAATGTTACTCAAGATTTTTCTAGCCCTGTGACATACGTAGTCACAGGCAGTGATGGAGCCACAGAGAGCTATATGGTTACAGTCACACCTTCTTGTGTAGAAGAATGTTATTCAAATGTGTTATTCTTGCCGGGGCTTATGGGTTCAAAATTATATGGGGCAAATAACGAAGAGTTATGGGTATCTATTAATGATGATAATCACTACAATTTAGCACTAGATAATAGCGGTAAGAGTATTGATAGTACTATTCATACTAAAAATGATACGCAAAATATTTCTGGAGAAAATGAAACAGGAATAGTGGATGAAGTCTTGGGGGCTAATATTTATAATTCTTTTATTGATGAGCTAAGTAATTGGAAAAATTCTGAGCACATAATAAATGATTATGCGTTTATTCCTTATGATTGGCGGCTTTCACTAGAAGACATCATTACTAATGGTGCTGTAAATGAAAATAATTTGTCGTACAATACAGCTCAAGATTTCTCTGAGTCTTTTATCTTAAAAAAATTAGAGCAACTTCAATCTAATTCTAAGAATGGTAAAGTGACAATGATAGGGCATAGCAATGGGGGACTAGTCGCTAAGGCTTTAATCCAAAAATTAAAAGACACTAATAATCCTCTTTATGAAAAAATCGATAAGGTGATTTTAGTTGCTGTGCCACAAGTGGGTACCCCAGAAGCAATTGTGAATTTATTGCACGGGACCGAAGTTGCACCTTTTGGTTTTATTATGAAAGAAAAAAGGTCAAGGCAACTTTCTCAAAACATGCCTGCTGTTTACAATATGCTTCCTTCTGAAAGTTACTTTACTACAGTAGATCAGACTTTAGCTGTAGGTAAAGTCGTTTCTTTTGAAAATAATCCTCTATTTAATTCACAGATATCTGAGTATGGATTTTTTGTATCAGATCAACCTGAGCTTAAAAATTATATTTTAGGAACAGATGGTAGATTGCAACCATCATATGAAAACACAAAGCAACCAAGTATTGGGAATTCAATTTTATATACACAAGCAGAAAACACGCACCAACTTTTAGATAATTGGCAGCCACATCCAGAAACTAAAATTATACAAGTAGCAGGATGGGGAGAGGAGACCTTAGCTGGGCTGGACTATAAAGCATACCTAGGAGAGGACGGAATAACATATCTTTCACATAAACCTAGAGTTGTGGTAGATGGTGATGCAACAGTTGTAACTCCGAGTGCATTGTGGATGTCTACTGATAATTCAAACACAGAAAGATGGTGGGTGGATTTACAAGAATACAATAAGCCAGTTTTAGGTGTAAATAGAATACACAGAGATATTTTAGGAATACAAGATTTAAGTGATTTTATAAAATCTAAAATAAAAGATGAGGGATTTGTTGACCTTGATAATATTGTTGTTAACAATACATCAACACTTGTTTCAAATAAGACTCGTTTACATTACACTTTGCATTCACCACTTACCTTAGGTGTAGTAGATGCACAAGGGAGATACACAGGAATGGACCCAATTACAAAAAATATAAGACAAGAAATTCCAGATGTGACATATAAACAAATAGGGGAAGTGCAATTTATATCAATACCTACTAGTATTGCATACACCTTAAAACTAGATGGTTATTCTAATGGAGGATTTTCTCTTGATGTGGAGAAGCAAGAAGGGAACAATATTATTGAAAATACTTCTTTCCAAGGTATTCCTTCTTCAGAATCTACAATAGCTACTATTGATATAACTCCTACCTCAGATGTTTCAAGTACAATACTTAAAATTGATAAAAATGGAGATGGTGTTAATGATTTAATCTTAAATTCAAATCCAGGTGGTATTGTAATTGTTCCATTTTATAATTTCTCTGGTTTTCTCCAACCTATAAATGATACAAATTATCACCCAGAGCAAAAAGTTAGTATTTTTAAGGCGGGAAGTACAGTACCTGTAAAGTTTCAACTAAAAAACAAAGATGGAGTTTTGATACAGGCAAACACAACTCCAGTGTGGCTAATGCCTCAAAGAGAAACCTCTTCTACTGCTTCAATAGACGAACCAGTGTATAATATAAGTAGTACTAGTGGAAACTTATTTAAATGGGATACCACTTCACAGCAATACATTTACAATTGGAGTACAAAAAATCTGAAACCAGGATTCACTTACCGTATTTTCGTAAAACTTGATGATGGTAATACTTATTCTTTGGTCGTTGGGTTAAAGTGATTATAAATCTTTTAATTTTAATTTATGGATAAAATTTTAGAGTGGTTTACAAAAGGGAGAGTGTTTTTTTTAAGCTTAATAAGCTCTGGAGGGTTTTTTATTTTATTTTCAATACCAAGAAAAACCCTTCTCATTTCTTACGATAATCCTTGTTTTGAATGTTTTAATATTGCACAGTACAGTACATTGATTTTAATGGCTGGAGTCGCTGTGTTGGTACCTTCATTGTTTTTTTTATTCAATAAAAAAGAGGAAGTATTTAAATTTTGGAAAAAAACTTTATTTATCTATTTATCTATTTATCTATTAAATATAATATTTATGCCTTGGTATTTTGGAGATGAATTTCTACATTTAGAGAAAGATTTAGTAGCAATAGGGATTTCTATGATTTATTTTGTTTTTTCTATAGTTTTAATTATTTACAAATCATTTAAAAAGAATTATTAAACAAAAATACCCTACTGATGATCATGGCGGCTATGGGTTCACCACTTCTTTAGAACGTATTTAGTTTAGATGCAACGAGTGGTAATGCATTTAAATGGGATGCTACGTCACAGCAATATATTTACAATTGGAGCACGAAAGGACTTACTCCTGGATATTGGTATAAGATTTCTGCTAAACTAGATGATGGGAATGTTTATACAGTTACTGTGGGGTTGAGGTAGTTGTTATTTTATCAGATTAATGGATAATATTTATATGAAGAAAATAGGATTATCACATATAGTTTCTGTATTTATAGTTGTATTAGTATTAATATCTTCTGTTCTTTTTTTTCTAAATCCCGGTTTTGTAGTTAAACTGATAGGAGTTTATTCTTTATATTACATAATTCCATTGTCCTTTTTTTTATTAGCTATAGATTTTATTTTTAATCATAAACTTGAGAAAAAATATCTGATTTATGGTCTTATTCTAACTATTATTTTATTAACAATTTCTCTATCTCTAAGGTATTGGGTTGCTAGCTCTTTTCACATATTTCCGTAATATATTAAATATATGTAACCACCCAGCCACTTTAGTTTACTAAAGTGGCTGTTGTGTTGTTGGAGAGTAGGGGTGAGGGGAGCGAATGAGTCGCGCTCTGTCTTGTTCGATTGTTTGTTTTACGCAGCGTCGAGTTCGACGTAGAACTGAGAGCCTTTACCTGAACCTTCAGATTCGCCCCAGACTTTTCCTTTGTGTGCTTCTACTATTAGTTTGACTGAATAAAGTCCGTAACCGGTACTATCTACGTTTACTTTTACAGAGTTTTTACCCCTTCCACCCTCCGTAAACAGACCCTTTTTATCTTCTTCTGTAATACCTATACCAGTATCTTTTACGGATAGTAAAATCTTACCAGCATTATTTTCCAAATTTACCGTTATTTTACCTTCCTTTGTATATTTTACTGAATTCTCAATAAGATTATTTATAGCTTCAGCAACCCAGAAAGAATCACCCATGATATTATACTGGTTGTTTTCTTTTACACTCATATCAACCTTCAGCCCTTTAGCCTCTATTTGAATTTTTTTATTTTCTACCGTTTTCGCAACTATTTCTTTGAAATCAATAAGTTTCATATCATATTTAACAGTCCCTTTTTGCATGTTGGCAACACTCAAAACTAAATCCACTGTTTCTATTCCCATGTTGTCCGATTCTAATCCTTGCGCAGAGTATTTTTTTATCTCGGGAGATATTTCACCAAAAGTTCCATCCAGCATTCCTGCAAAGATAGCTTTTGAGCGAGTGAAAGAACCCTTCACTTTATGGGTAACTAGGTGTACAAGGCTTTCTCTTTGCTTCATAGAGTCTTCGAGGTCTACATTTAGCTTCGCGAGTTCTTCTTTCTGCCTTATCTCTATTTTGACAGATTTAATTAAGTAATGACCTAAAATTATTGATGCCAAAAATCCAATTCCATTCAAAATAAAATTTATAGGTGTATTAATGAAAAAGAATTGTGAACCGATCAAAGCTGTAAGACCCCAAACCAATGCTTGAGTTGTAATAAGTTTAATATTAAAGGTTTTAAACTTAACAATTAGAATACCGATAAAAATTATAAATATAACCATGCCGAACATTCCATACAGCTCTATATCGTAAGTAGTTGTTATACCAGCTTCATTAATATAATTGACATAATATCCAGTGCTGAAGAATAATGAAAGAAAAGAAACCATTCCAACACCCATTAAGATTATTTGCTTTTTGAACAATGGGTCTGATTTTCTATATTGATTAATTAATAATCCAATAATCCATATAATAGAGAACAACCCAATAAGGTAGTAGTAATTAACGAACATCAAACCTACGTATCCAGAACTACCACAAATATTTAAATCAAAACCAGAGAGGTTTACGGCAGTTGGCGTTAAGATAATAGCTGGCATGAGTACTAGTAAATAAACTACTTTTTCTACAAGTGTTATATCATTACCATTTCGCACAAAGACCGAAACGAAATATGCGGAGCTTATTGCTATTAGTGAAGAAAGAATACCTAAAAATGACCAGAAGAAAACTATAGTGTCGCTATTGATATGTGTCCAAAGTATAAGAATACAAAATGCCCATACTGCAAAAAATGCGGTGATGGCAAACAGCAACCTATTCAAAAGTAGGCGTGGGTTTTTGAGAAAAATAAAAATACCAAGAGGTAGTGCTATGAAGATCGCTGGTAGATAGGAGTAATATAGCAAAGGCGGTACAGCTTCTGCGATTATAAAATATTCAGGCGGTGAAAAAAATGGACAAATCATATAATTATATTAACATATTTTGTAATGTATTAACTACTAATCAGTTTCCTATTTCTAAGTATAAAAAAACTATCTAATATAGAGATATCCTTAAAAAGATCTACTTTAATTGATCCTGATATGGTTTGTATATCAAGAGAGAATCTCTTGATAGTAAATTTCCCTGGGGGTAATTCTAATAGTGTATTTTCGAAATGGGCATTTTTAAAAGGAATACGACGCCCTTCTATATACGCATATGCGTATAATTTAGGCTCAAGATAAGGATAAAGTAGAATTTTATTCATTATATCTTCTGATTTTTCGCTTTCCCATTTTATCTCTCTATATGCCATATATTTGTCGGTTGTACTTGATTCCCCTGATTGTGGTATAGGTAGAACTTTTTTTATTAAATATTCAATTAAATCACTCCATAAATATTTTTTTAGCATACCATCTATTTCATGCTCTACATCGATGGCAGTAGCATGTTTTGGGATAAGAAATTCTCTTTGAGACAATAACGGACCGTCATCAACTCCTGGCAAAAGTTTTATAAGTGAAATTGCTGAAGAAGAGTCTTTGTTTTTGAGTGCCCACAATGTAGGTAATGCTCCTTTGTATTTTGGTAATTTAGATGGATGTACATTAATAATTCCCATAGGTGGGAGCTCAAGGATTTTTTTGGGTAAAAGAGACCAACCATTAACAAATATAACATTTACTTTATGGGTACGAACTGCCGTTTCGATTATATCTATGTTTGTTGCGTCAATAATTTGTATATTATATTTAATAATATGCTCAAGATATGCACTGTAACGGATTTGAAAAGTTGGAGAAAAATCCTTGAGACACAGCCATAGAAAAAAAATAGTCTGCACTACTTTTTTAGGCCACCTTTTTGCATGTAGTGTATATACCAAAGCAAATAATATGCTTACTGGATTAAGTGTTGGACTAGCTAGAAAATCAAGATAAGATACAGCAGTTACAATGAGGGGTGTTCTATCAATATAGATAAGTGTGTCTGGATGAAATCCTATGTATATAATTCTAATATTCTCTTCTTTATCCATGTTAATTCATAAACATTATTCAGGACGTGTTTCTGGGAATGCACAGATGTCTGTATCGGGGTTGCATAAAGTAATAGCACAATTGTCCTCACCTTCCATGCATGTTTCCGCAGCGGCACACGTTGACATATCAGACCCACACATGTTTGATAGTTTTGATTTAGTACGCTCTATTGAGGAGTAGTATTCTGTCTCACATTCACTACCTGATTCATTACAAATTTCTTCACTGAAACATGCTTCCAAAGAAGGGTCACAGGGAATATTGTACCTAACAAGATAGTCTCCTTTCTCATAGACACGTACATACGTAGCTATAACGGCATATAGGAGCCCAATGATAAGCAATAACCAGAGCAGTATTTTTAGTATTTTTTCCATTTAGATATTATATGTTTTTTAATAATTTATGTAAAATCTAAGCCAGAGCTATTTATTTTTATGTGCCCCCACTTTATGAAATTAATAATAAATATGTTCCAATTCCTGTAATACACATAGCAATGATTTTTTGCCATAGGTGCTTTGCTTGTATTTTTTCCACTGATATTTTTGGAAAAAAAATAGTTAAAAATATTCCAATAGCCAGGACAAAAATTGGCTGGAAGGATTGAGTTAATAATACTAGGGCAATGGGGGCTAGCATGAATGCAAATGAAAAGGATATATTTCCAAGAATAAATAAAGCCTCATTTGTGATATTAAGCGATAAAATCATTTTAGAATTATTTTTTAGCGCAGATATAAAATGATTACGATAAGATCTCATAAATGTAAAAATAAGGATACCTATGACCACCAGCACCATATATTCCCAGAAAAGCGAACGCCATAGGTTTTCTTCAAGTGCTACCGATTTAAATATTACTGATCCTAGTGCCCAGAAAAAAGCGGAAGCTAGCATATAGGGGACAGTTTTATTGCGTAGCCTAAATTTATTATCAAGATCTATCTCGAAAGATAAAGTTGTCGCACCCAGTATTATTATACCCATTGCGACAAGTTGTATATTAGTCAATACCTCACCTAGAATGTAATAACCTAGTACGTATCCAAACACAGGTACGAGTTGGTAAAATACTACAGCAACGGAAGCTTCTTCGGTCCTTAGGGCTAAGAGGTAACACCATAAAACTAAAAAATGCAAGATTCCTACAATTGCAAGAACAAATATATTTGCAGTGTTTATATCAAGTACTGTCGGATCAATTAAAAAAAGAAAAGGTAATGGAATAATAGAAAGAAGAGAAGAAAACAAAATAAGCGTACCAACACCACTTTGTTTAAAATATTTCTCTAGCAGGAATTTATCTATATGGTTCGTTAGAGCATACAGAAACGGACCAATGAGAGCTATGAAAAACCAAATCATATCATTGATAGTATACTACCTACCTCTTTTTAGTCAATGAAATTGTATATTTTTTCAAAAAGGCAACTGGGTGATAGCTCATTTTAGATTGTCTTAAATTATCTAGACCCAGATCTTGTTCCCAGTTCCATAGCTTTATGTCTTGAGATAGTAAATACTCTGAAACTTTTTTATTCATGAAGTCATATACACCACTATGTGAATTATCTGCTTTGAAAAAATGAGATACAGCATAGCTCTGGGGAAGAATTTCATCAACGCTAAAACCAATCATTGTGTCTCGCAAGAAAACACAAGAAAGGATGACCTTACTATTGTGATTTGCTTGTAGTAATCTACTAATCGCTATATCTTCATTTTTGGAATCATAGATTTTATGATCTAGCTTTTTTTTATTTCTCCAATTATGTAGTACTGATACTATTTGTGCCCGAGCATTTCTATCACTTAATTCTCTTATCTCAAAAGATGCTTCAGGATATTCTCTTAAAAATTTAGTGGCTGAGTGTCTTTTTTCTTTAAATTTTACTCCACCCAATTCTGATAAATCTGAAATTGAAAAGATATAATCAAAATTATCTCTATCTTCTTCTATGAATAACCCAGAATCCCTCAAATCATTTGCGGATTCTTCAGAAACAAAGCGTAGAATTGGAGATATGTTTGATTGTTCAGCAAAACTTATAATTTTTTGTATAGTATCCTCAATTTTATTATCTCCAAGGAAAGAAAAAAAAGATTTGCTGGTTTTGTAGTCAGTGAAAATAACAACAAGGTTTCCATTTAATTTAGAAATCATACGTTCACCATCTATATCCCATGCCCACAGGCTCGTGAAATTAAAATCCGAATAAGGCGGGTATTTGTGAGTATACGCCTCGATGCTTTTTCTATCTTCTAACTCTATTTTTTTAAATTGTGGAAATTCAGGAATCATAAAGATTCAAACGGGGATAAACTGATTATACCATATGAAGTATATATTTACTAGCTATTATCCTCCACATTTATGCAGTCGATTCAGTCATCTTTTTATTATTTATTACTTCCTTCCCATTGGTGGCTCGCTTCTTCAATAAGTGTTTCGTAATTTTCTGTGCCTTTGGCATGCGCCAATACATAAGAAATATACATATTTTTTCTTTTCTCTCTTTCTTTTTCTTCTATTATAAAGTTAATTTTTTCTAACATTTAATTATGGGTACAATAACAAAAATCTCTCTATTTTAATGAGAAATAAAAAGGTTTTATAAGTAGTGTTTAATATTTATTAAGACCTTGTTTTAGTGAGATTGCAATATCTAATTTTGCTAAGATAGGATACGCTATTCCGGGAGGACATATTTTTATATGGTTATGCCGACATTTTTTCTTTGAAGAATATAAATCCATGTTTTATATTATAGCATACTAAAAACATATTTCAAAAATTGGGTTCAATTTTCTCCCAAGGTAGATCATTTTTGCCGAAGTGTCCGTATGTCGCAGTTTGTTTATATATAGGGTTTCTTAGTCCGAGTTTTTCTATTATGGCAAGTGGACTAAAATCAAAATGCTTCTTTACAATCTCAGCTAGGTCTTCACCTTTTTCATTAATAGCTTCTATCATGAGTGGTTCAGCCATACCTATGGCATAGGCGACAGACACGAGGACTTCTTTGCCATAACCAGCTGCTACAAGGTTTTTTGCGACATAGCGTGCCATGTATGCACCAGAGCGGTCTACTTTAGTAGCGTCTTTCCCTGAAAAGCATCCGCCACCATGGGGGATCAGTCCGCCGTATGTGTCTACCATTATTTTTCTGCCAGTTAGTCCTGTGTCTGCTTCGAAGCCTCCTGCGACAAATTTACCTGTAGGATTTACTAAAATTTTTACAGAAGTTTTTTCTTCTTCAGAAATTAAGGGGTAAATAATTTTTTCTGTAATTTCTTTTTTGATTTCTTCTTGAGTTATTTCAGGAGAATGTTGGGTGCTTACCAATATTGTATGAAGCTTGCCATCTGCATAGGTGACTTGGGTTTTACCATCGGGGCGAAGCCAAGGCAAGTGAGGTTTCGCAAACTCTTCTCGGACGGGGTCGCTGTCTGGTGTTGCTACACCAGCGCTGCCTCTCGGCTTGACAGCCTGCGAGACACCCCGCTCGAGAATACTTGTGAAACCTCCGCGTGCGCACTCGAGTGCGCGCGCCAACTTATGAGCAAGGACGACTCCTTTTGGTAGATATTCAGGTGTTTCGTCTGTAGCGAAACCGTACATGATGCCTTGGTCTCCAGCTCCTCCTGTGTCTACTCCGAGTGCTATGTCAGGAGACTGAGTGACTATGTGGGCAGATATTTCTAATTCATCTGTGTATCCGATGTCTCTATAAACATCTTTTGCAATCTGTACGTAATTTACTTTGGAAAGTGATGTGATTTCTCCACCGATTACTAGCTTGCCATGCCCTCCAAAAGTCTCTACCGCTACTCGGCTTTTTGGGTCTAGGGCTAGATATGCATCTAAGATAGCATCTGAAATCTGGTCACAGACTTTGTCAGGGTGGCCTGAGGTGACTGATTCAACTGTATAATTGTCATTATGCTTATAAAACATAAGCTGAGCATATCATAAAAAAAGAGAGCTTGCTATGAAAATATAAAATGTTATCATTGGCGTATGTTAGACAAGAAAAAAATAAAAGAGAAATTAGAAAGCGAAAGAGATACGCTCATAGCAGAGCTTGGAGATATGGGTATGCTTGATCCGGAGACAGGAGAATGGCAAGCTACTCCAGAGGAGATCACTGCTCCACAAGCAGACCAAAATGACATGGCTGATAGATTCGAAGATTTTGAATCTAAAAGTTCTATGATTAAAACTTTAGAGCCAAGACTGAATTTGATTTTGAAAGCGCTAAAAGGATTAAGCAGGGATACGTTTGGTAGATGTGAGATTTGTAAAAAAGACATCGAAGAAGATCGCATAGACGCAAATCCCGCAGCACGGACTTGTAAGGAACATTTAGAAAGTTAAAAATAGCCGGCAAAAATTTAATAATTTTTGCCGGCTTTATCATTATGTCTTTCGCTAAAGCATATTCTGCGCAAGTAAATCTCCTTAAAGGAGCTATAGTCACTATTGAAGTTGATTTATCCAAAGGGTTGCACACATTTAATATTGTAGGACTTCCCGACAAAGCTGTAGATGAATCTAAAGACAGGGTAAGTGGGGCGATAAAAAATTCTGGATTTAAATCTCCGAAGGCGAAAAATCAAAAGATAGTCGTATCTCTTTCTCCGGCTGACCTCAAAAAAGAAGGACCATTTTTCGACTTAGGTATTGCTATTGCCTACATGCTTTCCTTTGGGGACATAAAGTTTGATTCCGAGAAGAAGATATTCTTAGGAGAACTCGGGCTCGACGGCACACTAAGAAGCATCAGAGGAGCTCTGCCACTAGTAGAAGAGGCGCAAAGGCAAGGCTTTGAAGAAGTGTATTTACCAAAAGAAAATGCAGAAGAAGCCGCATTGATCGAAGGTATAAAAGTGTTTGGAGTTAAAAATTTAAAAGAACTCATAAAGCATTTAGATGTACCACTTAGAGGCTCAGGTAAAGTACAAAAGAAATTATCCCCTCAGCCAAAGACGAAAATAAGTTATAAAAGATCAAGAGATGGAGGAGACTTTTCTGATGTTCGTGGTCAGGAAACAGCAAAACGTGGGTTGGAGATAGCGGCAGCGGGAGGGCACAATATCGCTATGTATGGACCACCGGGCACGGGGAAGACCATGCTCGCCAGAGTTTTCTCTGGGCTACTACCTGACTTAACTAACGAAGAAGTACTCGAAATAACAGGGATTCACTCAGTGGCGGGGAGTTCTCAGGGAGAGTTAGTCTGTTTTCCACCTTTTCGTGCTCCACATCACACTTCTTCTTATGTTTCACTTATCGGCGGGGGTACATATCCTAAACCTGGCGAAGTAACGCTAGCCCATAAGGGCGTGCTCTTTCTAGATGAGTTTCCAGAATTTGAAAAACGAGTTATCGAATCCCTAAGGCAGCCGCTCGAAGATAATATCGTATCTATTTCCCGCGCTAAAGGTTCAGCTATTTTCCCTACAAATTTTATTTTAGTTGCCGCTATGAACCCTTGTCCTTGCGGGAACTTAGGTAGCAAGAAAAAAGCATGTATCTGCAAGCCTTCAGATTTAGATAGATACAAGAGAAAGCTGTCTGGCCCTATCATGGATCGTATTGATATATGGGTTTCTGTGGGGAATGTGGACTATAAAAAACTAGGAGACGAAGAGACAGGTGAGAAAAGTGAAAAAATAAAAGAACGAGTGATGAGAGCTAGGTATATGCAAGAATCTCGATTTAAAGCACATGGCAAAAAAATAAAAACTAATAGTGAAATGAACGTGAAAGACTTATCGAATTTTGTAAAGCTGAAAAAAGAAGTCAGAGAACTCCTCGATGATAGCGCGGAAAGGCTCGGCCTTTCCGCGCGGGCTTACCATAGAGTCATTAAGATAGCTCGCACCATTGCCGACCTGGAGGGTGCAAAAGAAGTCGAAGGTAAACACATATTAGAAGCTATTCAATATAGACCTAAGGTCAGTAATTAAATATGTTAAGATATAATTTATGGAAGATAAATTTGCAGGCTTAAAGGAAAAAATAGATATTTTAGATGAAGATGGAAATAAAATAGGTGAAACTAAAACATACGATGAAGTTCATGAAAAAGGTTTGTTACACTTAACTGTGCATGTCTGGTTGGTGAATTCAAAGGGGCAAATACTTCTACAAAAGAGATCAAAATACGTGAGGGCTTATCCAGAATACTTTGATATTCCTGCTGGAGGTCATGTCATATCATCACAAAATAGTTTACAAGGTGCACAATTAGAAACAAAAGAAGAGCTGGGTCTGGAGTTGCCCGAAAGTGCTTTTAATTTTTTGTTTAGAGTTAAAGAATTTTACATTACAAATGAAGGAACTCATACAGAAAATGCTTTGAACGATGTTTATTTAGTGAATTTTGATTTCAATGTTGAAGATTTTAAAACTGAGCATAATGAAGTTACAGAAGTTCGTTTTCTTGATTTAGAAGAATTTCAAAAATGGATAAGCGGGGCAGGTGAACCACTTGCTCCGCATGAAGAAGAATATAAAAAAATACTCGAATATTTAAAATAATTAATTATATGGATATCAAAAAACCAAAATCAAAACAGCCAATACCTGAGCATGCAAAATTAGTATTTAAAGGAATACTTTTTGACACTTATCAATGGGAGCAAGAAATGTTTGATGGTACGAAGGCAACATTTGAGAAATTAAAGAGATCAGATACTGTCAGTGTGTTTGCAGTATTGCCTGATGGAAAAATTCTTTTGACGGAGCAAGAGCAACCGGGTAAGGAGCCATTCATTGCAGCAACTGGTGGCAGAGTTGATGAAGGAGAGGATATACTTGCCGCTGCAAAGAGGGAACTGCTTGAAGAAAGTGGATATGAAGCTGAAGAATTTATTCTATGGAATGCTTATCAACCGACAAGTAAAATTGATTGGGTAGTTTATATATTTATTGCAAAAGGATTAAAAAAAGTTGCTGACTTGCATCTTGATGCAGGAGAGAAGATAAAATTGTACCCTGTGACCTTTGATAAACTTGTAGATATTGCAACTAAGGATCACGAGAGTTTTTATGAGAAAGAAGTTATTATAGAATTCTTTGAAGCCAAGCTTGATCCACAAAAAATGATAGAACTTAAAAATATTTTTAAGCCTTAGGGGGTTTGTTCTAGCTTCTCTAGTTGTTTTTGGAGTTTTTCAATCTCTAATTTTATATTTTGATATACTTGGTAGTTCCAATTATCTTCATTGGAAAAATCTGCCATATCATTAGTAGGGGATGCCATCTTTTCTTGACTCACCAAACTCCCTTGCTTCTCCAGAGAAGTTGTAAGCTCTGCTAATTTATTTTCATATTCTTTTATCAACGCAGGCTTATCTTTTATTTTACCCATGATTTCTTTTTCCATACAAATATCATAGCATATCAGTTATCCACAGGGGAATTGTTGACAGTGAACGAGCGTTCACCTATACTATATACATAGCCAAGTCGGACTATAAATTAGTAAAATAAACAATAAATACGATGTCACAATCACAATATTTAAAAATGTTAGAAAGAGAGATACAGAAGATCAATAAAAAGATCGACCTTAAGATCTTACAAGGGGAAGCTTATTTTAAAGAGGCGAGAGACCACAAGCTACTTTTGCAAAAAGTTCGATATCACTCCAGGAAAAGCTTTTTCAGTAGACTTTTCCCTACTTTCGCTAACTTTCAATTCTAAACAATGCGAAACTCTTACCAAGATAAAATAGAATCTTTTTATGCAGACAATAGTCGCATGCCTACCTATTCTGAGATGATGAATCTGTTTGGTTTTAAATCCAAGAACGCCGTATTTAAGGTAGTAGAGAAACTCGTAGAGGAAGGCATAGTGTCAAAAGATCACTTAGGTAGACTTGTGCCGTCTGATTCATTCAATGATAATTTTGGGTCTGTGCCGATGCTTGGCTTTGTGACAGCTGGGCTACCTGCTACAGTCGAAGAAGAGCTCGCTGATAAAGTAAACATAGATGACATGCTAGTGAAGAATAGATCTCTCACTTATATGCTCGAAGTAGATGGAGACTCGATGATAGATGCGCACATAGAGACGGGGGATATGGTGCTCGTAGAAAGATCAAATACTGCAAAAGATATGCAGATAGTCATAGCTGAAGTAGATGGAGAATTTACCATGAAATACTTTAGAGAAAAAGGAGGCAAGAGATGGCTCGAACCAGCAAACAAAAACTATAAACCTATTTACCCAGAATACAATTTAAACATAGTAGCAGTCATAAAGGCAGTAATAAGGAAATATTAAAAATATACTCTAACAAAAAAACAAAAGCACCCGAGTCGGGTGCTTTTGTTTTCTCGAGACTTGTCTTGCAATATAAAAAATTACGCAACAGCGTCCTTCAAACCTTTTGCAGGTCGGAATTTTGGAACTTTCTTTGCAGCTACTTTTA
>CAYHIX010000008.1:0-31912 GCA_964356875.1 uncultured Candidatus Saccharibacteria bacterium | reverse complement strand
CTAGGGCCTACCTTTTAAACTGTTTCTTGTGGTATTCATACTGATAAGATACATACTATATTAAAGCAAAAAAGATGTCAAGCTTTGCTAAAAGCCGGACACCTTTTTCTTAAAACCAAAACCTAAAAAGTATAAATATTTAGTTTCTTTGAGACATTTCTTCACTAACTTTTGAGATTAGTTTAGAAGCATGCTCCTTACCACCCAAGCCGAAAGCAAGAGCTCCGCCTAGGGCAAACATAGCGATCACTCCAGTGAAAAGAACACTCATGTAGTATTCAGCTACTCCGAGTTGACCTAGGGCAATAATGAATGCAAAAATCCAGATCACATACTTAGAAACAACTCCTAGCATGTTTGCTGAACTTAGATTCATAGACTTTGCAGAAGCAACTATGGTCTTTGAAAGAGCTTCAGATAGGATCGTAGCTATTATCAATATAAATGCAGCTACAACAACTCTAGGCAAGAACCCAAGTACGCTGTATTGCAAGAATGCTGAGATGTCATTTAGTCCAACCAAGTTTAATGATGGAAGTAAAAATACTACGATCACAAACCACTTGATAACTTGTCCGACAAAGTACCCAGTATCTAGACGCATACCAGCTTGTTTAAAGAAATCATCTGCACCGACAGATTTTAAAAGATTGTCGATCTTTAAAGCGCTGAAAACTTGTTCGACAGCCTTAGCGATAAGACTACCTAATATCCAACCAACTACAAAGAAAACAATCGCGATTACAAACTTTGGAGCAAATTGCACCAAACCCCACCATAGGTCTTGAAGAGATGCATTGAAAACTTCACCCCATGTAAGCCAAATATTATTCATAATAAAAAATTAATTAATTAATAAAAACCTTCTAAGTTTCGACCTTATAAAAGTCATAAGTTAATTATACCAATTTTTCTACTTTTTTTAAGGATTATGTGGATAACTCCTTACCTAGAAACAAAATCTCTATTAGACCTTCTGCTGCAATTTATCCTTAATAAGCTGTAATTTATATATAAATTTATTAGCAGTATCCAAATCACCTAATTTTTCCTGATTATGTTTATCACTATCATACGTTTCCTTGGCATATTCCCGAAGTGCATTTTGAATTCTAAACATAAAATTATCAATATGCTCTATGAGAGACTTTGGGGCCAAGTCTATAAAAGATCTTATGTCCTCTTTCGTCATACCTGATTGGTAATCATAGCTATATTCTCCTATGTGCACAGTTTTTCCTAATTGAGTAAAAAGTTCTGATGGCCCAGATGTTTCGGTCGGCTCAATCTTTTGCATAATCCTTTTCCATAAATCAGTAGCTAACTCAAGCTTCCTTAATATAAGTTTCCATTGAGTAAGATCACTTTCGCTTAGTGGAATTTTATGCAAAGAAGCAAAGTCGTTTTTTTCAGCTTCATAAAATCCTATATCACCAGCTAGCTGTGATAAGGCTATAGCGTAATCTACGCTATCTATTTTAGGCAAAGTTTCATTATTTGCGAGTTTTAATAAAGTTTCTTTGTTTTCTTGAAGATACTTTTCATCTTGATTTTCAGGATTCTTTGATAAATAACTAATACCAAAAGAAACTCTATAATATTGATTTACGGCAATAATATAATCACCATCCTCCTTGGGTTGTTGATTTTCTTGTAAATTTTTATTTGAGAATCCCTCCATATTTTTATTAAACCAATTTTTCTACTTTTTTTAAGGATTGTGTGGATAACTCTTTACCTTGGAGGATGACTTCGTGAGGGAAATCCAAAATATCTCGTATAAGTTTGTCATACATGTTTAGTCTATATAGAAACTCTTGTGTATCAAATATGGCGTATACGAGCTCAGTGCCTATCTCGGCTTCGAGTCTTTTTACTCCTTCGTCTATCTTGCCTTTCTTCATCTTGTCTCCAACGATGAGCAAGTCTACCCTACTATCATCATTCTTTATAAACACACCAGAAACTACGAGTAGCTTTACTCGGCCAACTTTTTTAAAATTATCTAATACTGTTTTCTTGTTTAAACTATCAGAGCTTATGAGTAAATCTTCAAATTCTTTACCGTATTTAAATGTTGGATTAAAAATCCATTCTGCTCCCGTAGAAGAGCGTTTCTTTATAAAATTTACTGAAGCGAGAAGTTTGAGTTCACGAGAAGAAGAGTTCAGCTTTACCCTAGTACGCAAGGCTACATCTTTACTCTTAAAAGCAGTCGTTCTGTTTAGTAAAAACAATCTCATTATTTTTACCCTTGCAGCATTGCCTAATATTTTACCTAGGATTTCCATCTATGTATTCTACACGATTTTCAAGACAAAAGACAAGGATATGTGCTCAGGGCGAATATGTGGCTATAATTAGTTCTTAAAGACCATTATATGAAATACTGTTTGTCCTATCTCTTGGGTGGCCTCTATTTTTCCTTCTTTTTCTTTCTTTATTAGATAATCTTGAGTCCAATCCATTTGCGCTTGCTTCATGCCCCCATATCCTGCTTTATTTGGACCCCAAGCGATATCGATAGTGGCTGCATAAGAATGAGGTGATTTTTTGGTGGCATTTTTATTATAAGTAGGGCTTTTTGGATCTCGCATTGCTTGTTGGACGTCATCGGGCCTAACCCCAGAATTTATCATAAGAGGTTCAAAGATTAGATTATTCTCTTTGGCGTATTTCTGGCTAGCCTGTGACATTTCGTTTAAAAATTGCGCGGTTTCTCTGGTACAATAACGCCGATCTACAGCGGATAGTTCTATCGGATTTATAACTATGAGATTGTCTTTCTCTGGCAATGGAACTAATTTAGGATTTTGCCTCTTATCAGGAGAAAGTTTGTGCTGAGTTAATTCATTCAATTGATCCATGTCTGAGATAAATTTTATTCCTAATTTCTCAGCGGTGTTGAGTTGTTTTGACAATGAAGTACCCCCTCCACGCAATTCAGGAGGTAGGTCATTTGCTTCATTTATATCTGGAAGTTCTTTGTCATTTTTTTTACTTTTTGGCACTTTTATTTCACGAGTTTTTGGTGGCTCTTCTTTTGAATCATAAAAATAGTTGTATATTCTAGAAAAAATACTTGGTTTTTCATTTGCTGGTGTTTGCACATCCTCCACGTCTTCTTTAAATAGAGTTTGCATAGCTGTGAATATCCTTACATAGCGCACAGTTTCATTATCAGGGAGTTTTGACTCCCAATCATTTGGATTTTCTCTAATGGTCTTTCGAACTGGTCTTGAGCCAGCATTATAACAAGCAGATAAATATTTATAACGAAAGTCTTCATCTTCTTGTAATCTAGTAAAAAAAGTTTCATTTCTTGCTTCATATAAAGAAGAATCGAGCAACAGCCATGCAGCTCGAGCTGCATTCTTATGCTCAACTGCTCCTTCTATAAAATTAGGCTTTAACTTATTATTTTTATAGATTGGTTGGATTATTTCTATCTTTCCATCTTTTTCTACTTCTTTTGGTACTTTTTGTTCTAAAGATGAATATGTACTTGGTATAAGTTGCAGTAAGCCAGAAGCACCGTCCTCACTCACTGCATATTTTTTAGTATCTTCCCCGTTTTGACTAACTACAGTTAAACCTCTTTTAATCATAGGCACCAAGGCCTGTACATCTGCTTTCTTTTGCAGAGCTTGTATTTGTTCTGCTGTAAGTCCTGCAAGGTCGTATTTTTCAAATATTTTCTTCGCATTTCTCGCAAAAACCCCAGGGTCTGTCTGTTCTACTAGAGAGAGCATGACCATGATCTCAAGTGGCACCCCGGGGGCAATTTCTGAATTTTCTCCAAACCTAGATTTTACTTTTATCTCTTTTAACTCTGTTTTAGCATCCTTGGACAGGTTTACCATATACTCAAAACCTTTTTGCCTAACTAGTGGAATATCAAGGTCTGGGGTATAAGGAGAATATATAGCGTCTTCAATAATTTTAGTATTAGAACGCTGGATTTTACGTTTGATTGCTAGCACAACTCGCCCTTCTGGGACGGTCACATCAAAGCTAGTAGCCATGCCTACATTTTCTCCTATAGTTATCTGATATCCTTCGTCGTTTTCACCATCCTTCTTGTTTGGCTTTACTTCTAATGTCTCAATTCCTTTTGAAGGATCAGTGATATCGATCATCGCCAAAACTACATTAGAAGATTTTAATTTATCTGGCTTATCTGGATCCATCTCAAAACCTACTGGCTTTGTTTTGAGTATTCCACTCGCTTGATTAATAAGCTTTAATGTTTCTTCTGTAACATATTTTTCTTGACCTTTGGTGGATTTTTCAAAAATAAATCTTGGTATTTTCACATCTTTGTATTCTTGATTTTCTTTTTCTACTTTTTCGTCTTTCTCGATTATTTTCGTGAGTCCAGCAGCCGCAATAGTAAGCCCAGCTACTCCAATAAAATCTCTTCTGCCCATAATCCCCAAAGATGAACCTGTGCCTTTATTACTAGATTTTTTATCTATTTTCTTTCCAATATTCCGAGCTAGCTTCTCTGCTTTCTCTACGGCGTCGGAAGATACACCGATAGTTTCACGGGAACGAATACTAGATTTCTTAGCTAAAGTGGTGTCTTTTTCTAAACCTTTCAGTAGCTCTATCTCTGCTAAGATATTCTCTCTTTCTTTTTCTATTCTTCGGATTTCTTCGTTGGAAATAAGTTCTTTCATGATATTTATTATTAGATAAATTATAATCCAATAATGGAATTAATGAAAGCAACAAAAAAAACACCCTATCCTTAGGGTGTTTTTTTTGTTTTAAAATTGAATATTTTACTTCAATTCTACTTTACCGCCTGCTTCTTCAATCTTCTTCTTTAACTCCGCCGCTTCTTCTTTCTTCATTCCTTCTTTTAGAGTTGATGGAGCAGCGTCTACTAAGTCTTTAGCGTCTTTAAGACCTAAAGCTAGAGCTTCTTTTACTACTTTCATCACAGCTATTTTAGCTTCACCAGCTGATGTAAGAACTACAGCAAATGTGCTTTGTTCATCCCCTGCTGCTTCTGCACCTGCACCTGCGCCACCTCCTGATACTGCTACTGCAGCAGCTGATACTCCGAATTTTTCTTCGATAGCCTTTACTAGATCATTTAGTTCTAGTACTGATGCGCTATCGAGGTCGTTTATAAATTGATCAAATTTTGACATAATATTTTTATTTTATCTTTCTAATAATTACTTAGTTTTTGCTACTTCATTTACAGCTATAGCCAAGCGCTGCATTGGACTCTGAAGCAAGAATGCAATCTTGGATAATAGGACTTCGCGACTTGGTATAGTAGCTATTTCCATCATCCTTTCTCCACTGATGAACTTTCCCTCAAATATACCTCCTAAGATGCTGAGCGCACCTTTGTGAGTTTTTTGAAAGTTGTAAACTTCGCGAGGGCTAGCTATCTCATCTTTTGAATACGCAATAGCGACTTCACCTCCAAGCTCTGGGATATCTCCCTCGGCTTTACCTTGTAGGGCTCTCTTTAATAAAGTCTTTCTTGAAACTCTATAATCCACTCCTTCTTTACGTAAATCTTGACGAAGAGTCGTCTCATCACTGACTTTTAAGCCATGGAAATTTACGAAAACTAAAGATTTAGAATCCTTTATCGCTCCTTCTAGGTCTTTTATGATTTCTTCTTTTTTTGATTTTTGTAACATAATTTTTTTATTTATTGTTTTGTTTTCTATTTTTCTTCGATCTTTAGATCGAAGTACAGGAAAACATAGTCACTTCGCTCCTTGTTTTCCAATAAAATAAAGAAAACGGCAAATAGCCGTCGACCCACTAAATAGGATTTATAGAGTATTCTCTACCTATCTTCTCTGCGGCGCATTTAATATACCATTAATAAATCTATTCTGCAACCTCAGCTGTACTGCCAAACATATCACTTCCTTCGCTAAAATAACTCACCACAAGTACTCCTACTAGCCCTAGTACTATCATCAGAGTGAAGATCATAAGTGTTTTGAAAAAATGTTTGTTTATCATAGTTAATTTTTAGTAGTACCCAGTCAAAAAAACTATTATAAAGATAGCTATAAATACCACAAGGAATGAATGCCAAATGTCCCAATAGTTATATATGTTGTGTTTCTTAAGAGCAGCAGCAAGTAGCTTAGTACTTTCTAAAAGTATTATGTAAGGCAATACAGCCACCATCCACCAAGCCTTGAAAATTAATTCCATCATAATATTTTTATTATATCAGTAAAAACGAAGTAGTGTAAACTATTTTGCGACCACCTTGGCAGCGTTGCTGCCATTACAGCTCACGGATATTTCTCCTGCTGCACCAAGAGTGCTCAGCATATAATGATATGGTGAAAGGTTTTTTGTCCTACCCTGTACGCTTATCTCTAAGGCTACATTTGAATCATTTGATATAAGTATCATAGAACCTTTTGCGGCTTCTAAGACTGCAGGTGTAGACACACAGCTCGCATTAAAGCTCAGGCTCTTGCCGGCGTATTCTTTCAGCGCTTCGGCGTAGCCTAGAGTGCCTTTGTTCGTATTGTTGCTAGTATCTTTCTTTACATCTTCATTACATGGCTCTCCGGTGTTTATATTATAAAGATCACCTGCTTTACATGCTTCGAGTAATTCACTAGTGAAACAAGGTTTGCCTGTGGTCTGACTAAATAGATCTCCTGCCTTACAGCCTTCTACTGCTGCAACTTCTTCTTTATTCATCTTCTTATTAATTATAAGAACTGCTGCAATAAGTATGACAACAAGTGCGATAATGCCTATTATTACATTTGTCCTGTTTTGATTTACGAATAATTTTACTTGGTCTAATTTATTGTTTTCCATCCTGTAGTGAATTTTTAATTTGTTAAATTTTTCGACTTATATAAGTAATCCTTACACTATTGTACACAAATAACAACATTAGGCAAACGAAAAAACCACCCGTTTAAGGGTGGTTTTTTGAATACGTTTTAAGGTGTATTAGCCAGAGTTAAAAACTAGTCAGTCAACTAAGCTGCGTCAAGCTCTCCAAGTAATACTGGAGTGTTCTTGAAGTCTTCTAAGTCAAATGTGTAGTTATTAGCTGTAGCTGCGATAGCTGATGTATCCCAACCGATAGATTTTATCGCTGTTTGGAATAGAAGAGCATCGTTTGCTGCATCCCCTGTCAATGTGTTAGCCACGTTAACTGATAGGACGAAGCGAGCTGTTGTACCGTCTATAACTTTCCAAGTTGTGTTGGATGCTGAAGTAGCAGTTGTTATACCAGTACCTGAGCCAGTAGTCAAAGAAGCTGCTGGTGTAGTCAAAGAAGCTGCATCAGCACCTGTGTCTGCACGAGTGATGTAGTAGCTGTTACCTTGACCTGCAGCATATGTACCATCACCGTCTTCTGTTACTGTACCGTCTACATAGATATCAGCACCGAAAGCTGTAACATCATATGTGAATGTAGTAGTAGCATTGTCAGTTTGGTTTTCAACTTGAGCTACGTTTATAGCACTGTTTGTTACAGATACTAGAGAAACTTGGATACCTGTTGAGTAGAATCCTTGTGCGTTTCCAGTAGCAGAACCAGTCATTTCTGTAGAATCTGTTAATTGATCTCCTTCTGCGTTCTCAGCAACTATAGCACCACGGTTTGTAGTAGTAACTGATGCAAGAAGAGTATCTCCTTCATCGAAGTCAGTTGCAGTAACACCAGTGTTCTCGATGTCGTTAAGGTCTACAGTAACTGTGAAGTTAGTTGTAGAACCTGCAGCTAGATCAAGATCAAGGTTGTCAAATGTAACTACGTCTGTTGTTTGAGTAGCACAGCTAGTAGCACAGTTTGCGCCTAGAGATTCAGTAAATTCTTCACTACCGATAGTTAGAGTTACTGTTCTTGCTAGAGCGTCAATACTGTCTCCTGTTGAAGTAAGAGTTACTGGAAGCTCATCAAGCCATACAGCTGATGTACCTTCTAGTTTAAACTTACCCTTCAAAAGAGTAACGTCGTCTGTGTCAGATGAAGCATTTACCTTCACTACTCCAGAATCAGGAGTACTGTTTGTAGAAAGCTTCAATTCTGTGTCAGCAGCACTTGAGAAAGTAACAAATGAGATTGATACTCCATCTCCTGCAGCGTCATAGTCCATGTTTCCAGTTAATAGAGAGTTACTGCTGTCAACTGTAGTTACAACACCTGTTCCGTCTTCAACTCGTAGACTGTTGATTGCAATAGTTAATGAATCAGAGTCAATATCTCCTGAGTCAAGATTACTTGCAGCGTCAACAGAAACGTAGAATTTCTCAGTCATATCTGCCTTAACAACAGCACCGTTTAGTGTGATTGTCTTTGAGTAGATACCTGTGTCGTCCTTGTTAAAGTCTGAAAGATTAGCTGATCCAACTTCTGTTGAGCCAACCCATACTTTTAGAGTACTTAGGTAATCATCTATACGATCTGAGTCTGCAGCGTTGTTGCCTGTAGAGTCAAATGTTAGTTTGATTGAATTAACTCTTATGTCTCCGTCTTGTGAAGCTTCAACATCGAAACCAAGAACTTTTACATCCTTAGATCCATCGCCTACTTCCTCAGCACTGTATTGTGAAAGTTGATTGATGTCAGAGATTTCACCTGTACCTGTTAGAGGACCAGTTGGGTTTGATGTAGTACTGTCACACTTTGTTCCAGTAGTTGGACTGTAACCAGCTGTTGTTGAACAACCTGCTGGAAGACCTGCTGATGTACCAGTATTACATGGTACGCCAGTTGTAGTACTGTATCCAGAAGCTGATGTACAGCCTGCTGGGAAGTTACCTGTTGGTGCTCCCATTAATGCAGCACGAGTCATAGGACCAACAACGCCATCAGCTACTAAGCCGTGACCTGATTGCCAAGCCATAACTGAAGCTTTAGTCATAGGACCAAAAGCGCCGTCAGCTGTAGCACCTACGATTGTCTGAAGACAAGAAACTTGTGCTCCAGATGAACCTACTTTCAATGTGCTAGTAATTGTAGCTGCACAATCCGCTGAAGCTGGAGTTGCAACTGCAACAAAGCCAACGAACATAACTGCTACAACCAAAGCTCCAAGAAAGAATTTTGATTTTAATAAATTACTCATAAATTTTTTTAATTTGCTACGCCATTAAGTTAGTTTCGACAAAACTAAAAGCGTAATTTTTCTTGTCATTATTTTTCTGATCGTCATTAACTAATTAATAATTGCTAATAATGTGACGAACAAATAAATAACAAACAGAGATAAACTTAATTGAAAACTAAACACTTTACTATTTAATTTTCAATGACCTGTCGTTTACCCTTTCAATGTAAACATTGTCGGGGCATTTATTTTCATTAAGTATCACTTGAAATTTTTTCGACGAAATCGCAAGCGATGGTCAGGATGAAAATAAATCTTTTTGTAGCTATGGGTGTTGCGTAAAAAATACGCAGACCGTAACCACAACAACATTATAATATACAGTCCGAAGTAACGGCAATGTATATCGTGTGGATAACTTACCCACTATCACATATTTACATATTTTTGTTAAAAATGCAAATAGAAATATGGATGTTGCTACGTATGTGTATGACGATTAAGAATAGGATTTATTACTTACTTCATTACCATTTTTTATAGAATATCTGCTCCACCTCTTTTCCCCTGTTTTATCGAGTATTTGATCTTTAAGCATAGATACTAATTCGCGCTGTAAGGTCTTTTCCCCACAGGTAGCTAAGGCTTCCGAAGCCTTTAACCGCACCTCTGTAATGGTGGCACTCCCGCCGTTATCCTTTATAGCTTTTAGTATGTCTTCCCGTCTTTGTTTTTTTATTAAAAAAGAGGTGTTTTCGTCTTTATTTATAGTAACTCCTATATATGTATCTGATTTACTCCTTATATCTTTTGTATTTTCAGCTTCCCTACTTAAACCTAATGCTTGATCAGGTTTTAAGAACTCTTCGAGCCAGACATGGTTTACTTGATTTACTTCTTTTATAGCTACAACTTTTAAAGATTCAGCTAATTCTTTAAACTCTTTTTTGAGAATATTTAAATTCATCTCAGAAACTAATCTAATGGTCAAAGCTATGTCCAAGAAGGATAAAATTGTCTGTACTTTAGAAAATATTTCTGTCCGTGATGAGTGTCTTATGTCTGATAAAATTTCAGCTCCTAGTGTCCTTAATTTTAAACGAATTGGTTCATCTTTTTCGATGATGTCCGTAACCATATAAAGTGCAGTGATAAGCTTATTTAGCTTTGGATGGTATGAGAAGTCTGCTGGATGTCCTTTATAAAGGACATCCAAAGAAACACTGTCCTTTAAAGGGTTTTTAGCTGTGTCTTTTAGATTTTCACTCATATCTTTGTAGTCTCCGAACATATGTCCATTATTATATAGGACAGACAAAAAAGCAAGGAGGACATAATTAATTTATTTAAAAAATGCCAAAAAAAAAGAAACAATCAATTCCCATCAAGACACGCATAAAAATCTGCTGATTTTTTGCTGTGCTCGGCGCGTCCGCCTGTGCAAGTCTTGCTAAGAATTATTGCTTCTTTTTTATAGAAATTGATTATTTATTTTTTATAGAGATTCAAAAAAAATTATGTTAAAATATAGCTCATGGCAAAGAAAATACTAAAGAAGAAAGTCACGCAAGTAGACAAACCTAAGGGCATTCAAACTCATACAAAACATGGCATCATTGGTGTAATTTTTTTTGTTTTTGCAATATTCTTTTTGATGTCTTGGTTCAACATAGCAGGAGTCGCGGGAGACTTTGTATACAACCAAATTTTCTTGCCTTTGCTCGGAGTCGGGTATGTCTTACTCCCTACTCTTTTCATACTACTTGGTTACTCATTTATAAAATCAGAAGTTCCAAATATCGGCTGGACTCGCGTCCTCAGTGGTTCTCTGTTCCTACTCTCAAGTCTCGGCATGATAGACATAGCCTCAGGTACTCATGCAGGTGGGCTCCTCGGTGAAGTAGCTGCGGTGCCTTTTGTTTCTCTTTTTGATAATTATGCGAGTGTGGTTTTCCTCGGCGCAGTTTTGATAATTTCTATTTTAATAATGTTTGATGCAAAGGTGGACTTCTCTTCTATTTTTGAAAGAATAAAATCTATTTTCATAAAAAAGAAAGAGGAAGAAGTAGAAGGTGAAGAAGAGTCCGAAGAAGAGGAAGAAGAACTAGAAGAAGAAACAGAGACTACCAAAGATAGAATAAAGAAAGCTCTCGGAGTAGGAGGCGCTAAGGCAGAGCCTGTCGTGGCACAAAATATCGAAGAAGAAGAAATGCCTATCAAGAAGAGGAACACAGGGCTCGTCTCTACTTATGTACCTCCCCCACTTTCACTACTAGAAGAAGATAGTGGTAAACCAAATACAGGAGACATAAAAGCAAATGCAAACATCATCAAGCGAACTCTCGCCAACTTTGGTATCGAAGTCGAGATGGATGAGATAACTGTCGGACCTACTGTCACTAGATATGCCCTAAAGCCAGCCGAGGGAGTGAAGCTGTCTCGTATCGTAGGTTTGCAAAACGACTTGGCTCTATCACTTGCTGCCCACCCTATCCGTATAGAGGCACCTATCCCTGGTAAGTCTCTCGTGGGTATCGAAATACCAAATAAAATAAAATCAATCGTTGGGCTCGCTACTCTACTCGCAGATCCAAAGTTTAAAGATTCTCCAAAACCACTGACTACTGCGCTCGGTCGTTCTATTTCTGGAAAAGCTGTGTTTGGGAATTTGGCTAAAATGCCTCACGTGCTCGTCGCCGGTACTACTGGATCTGGTAAATCTGTAACTATCCATTCCATGATCACTTCTCTCTTATATAGGAATGGCCCAGATGACTTAAAATTCATCCTGATCGATCCTAAGCGCGTAGAGTTGACTCTATATAACAACATCCCTCACCTGCTCACTCCTGTGATCACTGAAGCTAAGAAGACCATACTCGCCCTCAAGTGGGCAGCAAAAGAGATGGACCGTAGGTATGACATCCTCGAACAAGAATCAGTAAGAGATATAGAGTCTTATCACAATACTATATACGGCAAAGGTCCAAAAAGAATGAAAAAGAATAGTGAAGGAGTCGAAGAAGAAGTGGTGCCAGATCGAATGCCTTATATAGTCATCTTCATAGACGAGCTAGCTGACATCATGAGCACATATCCTCGCGAGCTCGAGTCTGCTATCGTCCGCCTAGCCCAGATGTCTCGTGCTGTAGGTATCCACCTCGTACTGTCTACTCAACGTCCTGAAGTAAACGTCATCACAGGACTTATCAAAGCCAATGTCCCTGCCCGAGTAGCTTTGAAAGTATCTTCACAAATAGACTCACGTACTATATTAGATGCTGGAGGAGCAGAGAAGCTCCTAGGTGCTGGAGATATGCTCTATTCTTCTGGTGAAGCACAGCCCGAGAGACTACAGTCCGCTTTTATTTCCGAAGGAGAAGTAAAGAAAGTCGTAAAATATTTAGCTGATGCATATAGAGATGAGATCTCCGAAGAGATAAGCTTGACTGCGTCTTCTGTGGCTCCTGATAAAAGCATATTTGAAAGCACCCTAGACGAAGATGGCGAAGATGATGATGAAATGTACGAAGAAGCTCGTATCTGTGTGATGGAAGCTGGTAAGGCTTCTACTTCATATCTACAGAGAAAACTCAAACTTGGCTATGCGAGAGCCGCTAGACTGATGGATAAACTCGAAGAACGCGGAGTCATCGGTCCAGGAGATGGTGCAAAACCTCGAGAAGTGCTGGAAAAGATAAATAGAGATGAAACTGGGGCGAATGTAATATAAGATAAGTTCATGAATACTAGTGCGAAAAAAATAGTAAAAATAGGCGGGCTTGTGGTGTTTTTCTTGCTTATTCTTGTGTTTGCGTTTTTTACATCTAGAGATGTATTGTTTGGAGTGAAAATTCGAAATGTAAACATTGTAGATGGGTCAACTACAAACGAAAGTGTGCTGAAAGTGACCGGAAACGCTAGAAATGCTTTAAATTTGACCCTAAATGGACGAGAAATATCTATAAACAAAGAGGGAGATTTTGACGAGACAATAGCCCTACTCCCGGGGTATAATATAGTGAATATAAAAGCCAAAGATAAGTTTGGTGATATTGATGAGAAAAATTATAAGTTAATGTTCACTCCACTTTAGAGTGTAAAATTATGCAAAAGAAAAAAGAAAAAAAAGAGGATAAAACTTTAGGAACATCTGCACTGGAAGATACATTAAAATCCATCCAAAATAAATTTGGAGAAGGTTCGATAATGAAATTTGGGGATTCACCAAAGGTGGATATAAATGTCATACCCACTGGATCTATAGGGCTCGACACAGCACTCGGAGTAGGAGGAATACCTAGAGGAAGAATCATAGAAATATTTGGACCTGAATCTTCTGGTAAGACTACCCTCTCCTTGCACATAGTAGCTGAAGCCCAAAAGTCTGGCGGTGTGTGTGCTTACATAGATGCAGAACACGCGATGGATCCTGACTACACTAAAAAACTTGGAGTAAACATAAACAACTTACTAATATCACAACCGGACAATGGTGAACAAGCCCTCGAAATAGTAGAGAGTCTTGTCCGTACTGGTAAAATAGATGTGATAGTCATAGACTCCGTAGCTGCACTAACTCCAAAAGATGAAATAGAGGGCGATATGGGAGCTTATCACGTAGGTAAGCAAGCTCGCCTGATGTCTCAAGCACTTCGTAAACTTACTGCTATTGTGGCTCGTTCTAAGACTGTAGTCATATTCATAAACCAGATCAGAATGCAGATAGGAGTGATGTTTGGCAACCCAGAAACTACACCAGGAGGTAAGGCATTAAAATTTTACACTTCTATTCGTCTAGATATCCGTAAAATCGCTCAAATAAAAAAAGGTGAAGAAGTAGTCGGCTCACGAACTCGAGTAAAAGTAGTGAAGAACAAAGTCGCTGCTCCATTTAAACAAACAGAATTTGATATCATTTACGGCGAAGGTATTTCTAGCGAGGGTGAGATGATGGCTCTCGGAGAGAAGTTTAAAATAGTGGAAAAAAGCGGTAATACGTATTCCTATGTCCCCTCTGGAGAAAAATCTGAGAAAGTAAAGCTAGGTGTAGGCTATGATGCGACTCGAAAATTCTTAAAAGAAAATAAAAAGATTGGAGATCAAATCCTAAAGGAGATAAAGAAGAAATTTGCCGAAGAAGCTTAGTTTTGATAATATACCTCTATGGCAAAATTAGAATATAGTGCAATACGGGAGAAAAAGATCATTATTTACAGTGGTGAGCCTTGTGAAGTCGTAGAGTCTCATGTAGCTCGGACCCAACAGAGGAAACCCCAAAACCAAGTCAAACTAAAGAGTTTGATATCTGGTAAGACTATCGCTGCTACTTTTCACGTATCAGAATCTGCAGATGAAGCTGATATTGAGAAGAAAGAGATAACATTCTTGTATCAAAACAAGGGTGAATTTTGGTTCTGTGATCCTGAGGATAAAAGTAAAAGATTTTCACTCGGTGAAAACCTCATAGGCACTGCGGCTAAGTTCCTAAAGCAAAATGGCAACGTCACAGCCCTAGTCTGGGACGATGATGACAATGAAAAGATAATAAAGATCACCCTCCCTATCAAAATGGAGTTCCTCGTAAAAGAGGCTCCGCCGGCTGTCCGTGGTGATACTTCAAAAGGTGGTAACAAGATCATAACCCTAGAAAACGGCACTACTTTGAACGCTCCGATGTTTATAAACGAAGGAGATACCATAAGGCTAAATACTGAAACTGGCGACTACGTAGAAAGAGCTTAAAACCTCTCAGACTTAAATATAGTTTTAGGATCAAGCATTGGTAAATCTTCTGGTGCTCCTTTCAGTTTCTTTAAATTAAATGCGCTAGAAGACACACTACCGTTTGTATCGCCCCGTGTAAACTTGAAATCAATTAAACCCTTAGATTCCTCTAAAACTTTATCGGACCATTTAAATAAAATTTTATTAAAAATAATTGGTGTCTGGACCAACATGAGTCCATCTTCTGCAAGTAGCTTATACCACATATTGAGAGTCTTCCCTACTAAGTAAGGATCTCCTGGAACAAACTCCAAACCCGCTCCCATGCGAGAAACAATCAAATCTACCTTTTTACCTTCTAAATCTTTTTCTAATTTTTCATAAAATTTTTCATCAAAAATATCAGCCAATAAAATTTTATGATTTATGTTTTGCTCTACTAAGGAAGAAGACATCCTCCTATGTTCCATCCTATGGTCTACTAAGGTAACACCGAAACTTTTCTTAAAAAAATCTTTTGAAAAACTATTAAAAAATCCAACCCCTACCCCACCAAATTCTACTCCTATAGCTTCCCCTTTTTTACTTGAAAGTTCTTTCTCTATATAATCAGTCAAAAGATATTCTTGTCCTATGACTTCCTTAAATGTTTCCATAAAAGGTCTACCTTTTGGTTCGTATGTGTTTAGTTGAAAATTATCGTTATCAGCTGGTGAATCTACCCAATTATATCTAAATTCCTTATTATCATCATTAATAAAATCTTCTTTAACCTCTTCTGATATTTTAATAATATGCTTTCTATCTTTTCCTGTAGGAAAACGATCAAAATTATCCATGCAAATATTATAGCAAAAAATCCCTCGAGACACTCTTGAGGGATTTTTTGCTTTTTTAGTATTTTATTTGATTATAAAAGGTAGAAGTCCTAGGAATCTAGCGTGCTTTATAGCAGAAGTCAGAGCTCGTTGATTCTTTGCTGTCACTCCAGTCCTCTTGTGGCTAAGGATCTTACCATTTGGATTCAAGAATTTCTTTAAGATATCTATATCCTTGTAATCGATGAATTTTATATTGTTTGCTGAAAAATAATCTTGTTTCATTTGTTTTTATGTTTACTTATAACTTTATATTTAATAACTAAAATGGTATGTCTTCTGGGTTTATGTCTTCTTCTGGATACTCAATTGAATCTGTTTCTTCGCTGTTGTTTGATTGCTGGGCTGATGAATTGTTGTTCGTAGTACTTCCTGCTGCCCCACCTCCAGAACTCTTTGCACCAAACTGGGTACGGTCAGCGATGATCTCAGTACGATACTTCTTCTCACCACTCCCCTTATCTTCCCAGCTCCTGGTCTGCATCCTTCCTTCTACTAATATTGAACTACCCTTTTTCATGTATTGAGCTACAGTTTCAGCTTGGCGACCAAACACGACTACATTGTGATAGTCAGCAGATTCTTGCCGAGCTCCGTTTTTATCTTTCCAAACACGGTTTGTAGCAAGGGAAAAGGAGCAAACTTTGATACCAGAAGGCAGTGACTTTAATTCTGGGTCTCTGGTTAAATTTCCTATGACGATTGCTTTGTTTAAATACATATTTTTATTAGGCAGATATTAACGCGTCTATCTCTTGATCTACTTTTTCTTTATCCATAGCCACCACAGGCTCGTCTGTCTTCTTTGCATTATAAGGCTTTGATCCTGCTCTAGGTACAAACCTCTTTGTAGCAATAGTGTTTTCGCGAACTGTCTTTGTGATCAAAAATCGGATAATATTTGGGTCCATGTCTAGCTTTTTCTTTAGTTCAAGTACTTGCTCTGGCTCCATAGCAAACTTTACCCATCCAAAGTACGCAGTGTCAAACTTGCTTCGTACGTTGTTTGTAACTTTAAGCATTTGGTAAGCAAGAGTGATAGATTTTGGCATGTCGTCAGATATGACTTCCCCTTTAAAGTTTGTAGATATCAAATCTTTCAAATCCCCCACGACGGAAGGCAAGTGATCTACTTCTATGGTAGGCAGCAAAAGATAGCCGACTTCATAGATGCGGTTATCCCCTTCATTTTTCTTAATTGGCGCTACTTTTTGTGCGTCTTGTTCGCTGTTTTGGTCAGTTGATTGCATTTGCACATACTACCAAAAACCCGGTAAAAAGTAAACCCCAAGCCGCCATAAACGACTATTTATATACCAAACACCCTTTTAGCATTTTGGATAATAGCTTTGGCTACTTCTTCTTCGGGGAGGTTTTTGATTTCGGCTATTTTCTTTACTACTTCTCTCACATATACAGGCTCGTTCCTTTTCCCCCTATAAGGTACCGGAGTGACGTATGGAGAATCTGTCTCAGTCATTATCATATCTATGGGTGTGGATTTTATAACTTCATCATAATCATGAGTAAAAGTGATAACACCTGTGAAAGAAAGCGTAAATCCAAAATCTAAAAATGCTTTTGCCTCTTTGAGTCCGCCAGCAAAGAAATGCACATCACCTTTGTTTTCTTCTTTACCTTTCCAGTGTTCCTTTAAAATATCTAACGCATCAAAATACGCATTCCGTTCTGGGATGGACTGAGATGAACTCTTTTCACCATTTCGAATATGGAGCATCATAGGCTTACCTACTTCATTCGCGAGTTCTATCTGAGCTATGAACGCGAGTTTTTGTTTTTCTATTGATTCTGGGGTACATCGATAATAATCCAAGCCCACTTCCCCTATCCCAAGAACCTTTGGATTTTTCAAGAGCTCCCTATATGCATCTTTATCAAAAATTTCTCCCCTAGAAGTAAACTCTTTGCCACCTTCTCCTAATTCTTTTTCATCATGATACGAAGCACCAGTATGAATAGGATGTAGACCCACAATAGCGTACACATTCTCCGGATAGTCCTCTATCATCTCTGCTGCTTTCTTTGAAGTATCTATTTGCGTGCCAACGTTTATGACTATGGTTTCATTCTCTAGCGCGCGCTTCATCACCTCATCTCGATCTTCATCAAAGGCTTTGAAGTTCACATGGCTATGTATATCTATGTATTTTGGAGTCATATTATTTTATATCTAAGTTGTTAAATTTGTTTTATTATTTTTGAATAATTGCCAGTATAAAAATATCGGGAGTGCTAATAATAGTTGACCAGTCAATAAAGCATAGGTTGGTCCAACTTTATCAGCCCAAAGCCCTAAAGCAACACTCGCTATCCCAAAAAACAAACTTCGCGCCAAAGAAGTCAAAGAACCCATAGTTGCTCTCTGTTCGTTAGAAAATTCTTTTTGAACTAAACTACTTTGTGCAACAACACCCGCTCCAAAACCAAAAGCAGTTAGTGAGTTTATAAGTGGTGTCAGAACAGTTGGATAAGCAATGATAACAGTGCTCACCATGAAATTAGTGGATTTCCCCCACATCAACACTCTCAATTCACCAAACTTTCTGATCAATGCTCCTGAAACGCGATAACCAATTGCCGCAAAAACGTGATTTAAAACTCTCACAAGCGCTACGGCCCAAGCCGGCCATAAAGTCACCAAAAAAGCGGGAGAAAATTGGTGCATTGATTCACCGATTCCATGACCAAAAATTTGCGCCAAACTTAGAGTTCTTAACTTTGCATTTTTCTTAAAGTTTTTTAAAGCTTCTTTGAAATGATTAAAAATATTTGTATCGATCTTATTGTAATGTGTTCTTGGTTCGATGATTTGAAACGCTAATATTAACCCAACCACTTGTGGAACAACTGATAGCCAAAAAAGAAACTGAAATGATTCAAAGCCAAGAGTGATACTACCAACTAATGCTGAAATTGCCAAAGCGACTTGAAACATCGAGCTTGTTTTACCTTCGTATTCACTATACTGCTCTTCTTTGCCTTCTTCCTTTAGAGAATCATAGAGCAATGCAGAGTTATTACCACTAAAAAACGAGTGTGCTAGCCCTTCTAAAATTGCACCTATGGCCAGGAAAATAAACGATCCACCAATGGCATAGTAAACTATCGCAAATATGCTACCAATTTGCCCCAGCACGATTGTAGTTTTTCTACCAATTAAATCCGACAATACCCCTGTGGGCACTTCAAGAAGAGCAGATGCGATTTTACCAATAGAAAAAACTGCAAGAGCTAGTGCAAAAGAACCAGTCACTTCCGCAAAGTAAAGCACAGCAATAGCACTATAAATCCGAAAATCGAGACAAAAATTAAACCAAGTAAGTAATTTTATATTTTTATGCGTACTCATATACTGCCCTTAATCTAACTTAGTCTTTCCTTAAAAATAAAGGTGTTTCAGGTTTTTTGTTTTCTTTAATAAGTTTTTGAATTTTCTTAGCTGTTTCTGGGATAATAGGCTCAAGCATTAGAGATATCCTATATAGTTCGACAACCAAATCTGTGATGATTTTTTTACCTTTTTCAGCATCTGTTTTTATAATTTTAAATGGAACTTCTGTTTGGATGATTAAATCCAGTGCAGATATTTGCTTCCAGATTAGATCAGTGGCTTTGTGTATTTCATATTGTTCTAAGAAATTAAAATATTCTGGATATGGTTCAACTTTTATATCTACTGGTTTATCGAGATTATTTTCTGCCATAGTCATAATCCTAGAAGTTAAATTTCCGAGTCCGTTCGCAAGTCCGGAATTATATGCATCTTTGAAACGTTCTAAAGTAAATGGACTATCTTCAAAGCTCGATATCTCACGAAGTAAGAAGTATCGAAGTGCATCTGTGCCGTATTCATTGACTATTTCAGTCGGATTCACTACATTGCCAAGAGTCTTCGACATCTTGAGTCCATGATCAGCAGTGATAAATCCATTGATGATAATTTGTTTCGAGTTTGGTAACTCTGCTGCCATGAGCATGGCTTGCCACATCGCAGACTGAAATCTGAGATTGTCTTTCCCGCAATACTGTATAGGGTTTCCATTTACCCAATATTTTTCAAAATTTCCCTCAGTATCACCTTCACTTTCCGGCCAGCCGAGAGTAGAGATGTAATTTGTAAGCGCATCAAACCATACGTACATGACATGCATATCGTCTCCTGGTACAGGTATACCCCAAGGCATTTTAGATTTTAATCTAGAGATAGAAAAATCCTGTAAACCCCTTTCCACAAAGGCTTTTATCTCATTAAAACGAAAATCTGGAACTACAAAGCTCGGATTGGCTTCATAAAATGCAAGTAATTTTTCACCAAAAGCACTGTATTTAAAAAAGTAATTTTCTTCTTGAATTATTTCTGGCTTGCGTCCAGGGTGCACTGGGCATTCATCATTTACAAGTTCAGAATCACTCTTGATCTCCTCACAACCTACGCAGTATTTCGCTTCATAATTTTTCTTATAAATATATCCATTACCGTCTACTCTTTTCCAAAATTCCTGGGCAGCATTTATATGATGCTCGTCTGTAGTTCGCACGAATTTTAGAATATCTTCATCCATACCAAATATCTTTACTAACTCTCTAAAATTTAAGAAACTTTTATCTACGAAAGCCTGAGCCTCGAGTCCTTGCTCTACTGCTTTCTCAAATATTTTCATGCCATGCTCGTCTGTGCCAGTATTGAAAAATACATCAAATCCTTGTAATCTTTTATATCTAGCTATTACGTCTGCTCTCACAAACTCGAGTGCATGCCCCATATGCAAATCTGCATTTACATAAGGAAGCGTAGTAGTAATGTAGAAATTTTTCTTATCCATATTATTTATTCTGAGTTCTTGCTAATGTTTTATTTTTCTCGATATCACTTAAAAACTCCATGATGATGACAGTAGCTGGAATAGCGAGCACTAAACCCCATACTCCATCTAACTCAAATCCGACAAGCGCAGCTAAGATAATGACAATAGGAGAAAGCCCGACTACTTTATTTATGACAAGTGGGGAAAGTAAAAATACTTCAAATTCATGGATGATAAGATATGCCCCAGCCACCAAGAGTGCCACAGAAACTCCCCCTGAAAGATAAGCAAAAGAAACCGCTGGGATAATAGCTATTAAAATACCGTAAGGAATAAGCTCCATCACTCCAGCAATAAGAGCGAGTAAAAGTGCGTACTGAATACCCAAGAGAGACAAGACTAAATATGTGAGCACTGTGATGATGAGCGCAAGCAACATCTGCCCTTTTACCCATAAGGCTATCTTTTTGCGAGAGCGTTCCCATAGGCCTACCACATAGTCTTCGTATTTGATCGGGAAAACCAATCGCAAGAAATTTTCTATACCTTTCTCTTGGATAGAAAGATAAAAAGAAATCAAAATTATCAACATAAAATTTACCAAGCCACCAAAGATCACTGAAAATGTCTGGAAGAATCCTCCTGATAGATTTAATACAAAGGCTTTAGACACAGACATAAGTGACGCTAGTGAGAAATCATTTGAAAGTGAGCCCACGATGTCTTTTGCTCCAGAAAAAGCTTCGTTATGGAAATAATCCAAGAATGCCACCCCGGGAATATATAAAGAAATAAATGTAGAGAAATTATAAAGCTCGGTGATAAGAAGTGGAGCAAAAAGATAAAACAAAGCCCCTAAGGTAAGTAGAGAAATAGTATACAAAATCACAACCCCAAAGACTCTGCCGATACCTATTTTCTTGAAATGAGGCACTGAAGACTCTACAAAAGAAGCGATGACTATAGAAGTAAGTATCACAAGAACCAAATCACGCAAAATCCACACCAAGAGGATGGCCAAAGCCACTAAAAATACCCGGACTATGGTGTCAGTCGTTATGGAAACATGGTTTACAGTACCTCTATCAAACATAGAATTATAATAACACCGGGAAGTAGATTTTGCTAATACCTCCCCTACTTAGAACTTTAGTATTTTGAGAAAAGATTTTGAGTCTTTAAATGGACCTATCATAGCTAGATTTAAAGACTCATTTTTAAATATCTTTTTCGCTAAATCTTGTATTTGTTTTGAAGTGACTGCTCTTATGTCTCTAGCTTTTTCTTCGGCACTTTTTATCTCTCCCTTTAATAGCTCTTGGCCACCGTAGAAATTTGCTATGTCGTCACTAGACTCGAGCCCTAGCTTCATGTTGCCTATCAAGCATTCTTTGACTTTGTTTAATTCTTCTAGGCTCACTTCTGTATTTTTTAAGTTTTTACATTCCTCAAGTACAGCTTCGATGACTTCATGCACTCTCTTATTGTCTACTCCAGCTGAAATCTGGAAAAAGCCGTGATCAGAATATGTATCATTATAGGCCCTCACGTAATACCCTACTCCCATATCTTCGCGAAGTTTTTGGAAAAGCCTAGAACTCATACCTCCACCGAGTACCCCGCCGAGTACAGACAAGACTGGATTATGCTTATTAAAAAGATCAAAAGACCGCATGCCTAAAACAAAGTGTGTCTGATCTGTCTCTTTAAATTTTAAGAGTGCTTTTGGTTTACTTTGAATATCTTTGGTGCTGAGCTTACCAGTCTTTTTGGTATTTTTTATATCTTCAAAGATTTTATTTACTTCTTTTAAAACTTCGTTTTCAGTAACCTTGCCGGCGACTATGATGACTGTGGCCTTCGGCACATAGTGTTCTTTTTTGTATTTCACAAAATCCTCGCGCTTCATTTGTAAAATATTTTTCTTCTCACCTGCTATGTTCCAGCCTGCCGGAGTGTCACCATAGAGAAGACTCATCATCAAATCTTGCACATGCCTTTGCGGCATGTCTTCATACATATTGATCTCCTCGATGATCACACCTTTTTCTTTTTCTATTTCAAGAAGAGGAAAAGAAGAATTTAAATACACATCAGATACCACATCTAGTATTTGCTTAAAATGTTTTGCTTCAGCCTTTGCATAATATCCGGTATATTCCTGGGCCGTAAAAGCGTTGTACTGACTGCCGAGAGCATCTAATTCCCTCGAGATGTCAATTGCTTTCGGCCTCTTGGCTGTACCCTTGAAGCACATGTGTTCTAAGAAGTGCGAAATACCATTTACTCTTTTTTGTTCGTATTTAGAGCCTGTAGCTACAAGCATAAGCACAGTGACTGTAGGGTTGTCCTTCATCGGAATTGTGACTACCCGAAGTCCATTCTTTAAAACTTTTTTTGTGTATTGCATTCTAAAGCTTAATTTATTCTCTCTTTTATATATTGCTGTAAATCTGAAACTTTTACTCTTGTCTGATCTCCGGTATCCCGATCTCGCACCGTGACTGTGTCATCTGTAAGTGTATCAAAATCTATAACAATACAAAATGGAGTACCTATCTCATCTTGCCTTCTGTATCTCTTGCCGATATTACCATTGTCATCCCAAGCGACCCTGCCGAATTCTGCCTTGAGTGCGCCATGAATAAGTCTAGCTTTATCTATAAGTTCAGTTTTATTTTTTAAAAGCGGAGATACTGCGCAGACAACAGGAGCCATATTGGGTTTGAGTGCGAGGTATGACCTAGTCTCACCATTCTTTTCATCTTCTTTATATGCAGACACAAGTAACGCTAGTAACATCCGATCCACACCCATAGATGGCTCTATGACATGTGGCACCACTCTTTCTTTTATTTCTTCGTCTATATAACTAAGCTTATGATTATCAAGATCAAAACTCCCACGGTACGCAAGACCAAGAAGTTCTTTTTGCCCAAATGGGTATTCAAATTCAAAATCTATTGTGCGCTTGGAATAGTGAGCTCTGTCTCCATCCCCTACTTCTACCTCGTGAAGTAGCGACATATCAAGTCCGATTTCTTCGACAAATTCATTCACTGCATCCCTCCAATAAATAAAATATTTATCCCAATCTTTTTCGTGAATAAAATATTCTACTTCCATCTGTTCAAGTTCACGGACACGAAATACAAAGTCTCGTGGAGTGATCTCGTTTCGAAATGCTTTACCTATCTGGGCTATACCAAATGGAAGTTTGGGATGAAAAGAATCTACTACATTTTTAAAATTCACAAATACACCTTGGGCAGTTTCAGGGCGTAGGTACACAGTCGCTGAAGAGTCTTCCATGGCACCGATCTGCGTCGCAAACATCATATTGAATTGACGAGCCTCACCGAGTTCTCCACTACAATCAGGACAGATTTTTGGATCAGTGAGTTGATCAGCACGAAAACGATGTTGGCATTTACTACATTCCACAAGCGGATCAGAAAACCCAGCCACATGCCCTGAGGCTTCCCATACTTTAGAATTCATAAGTATAGCGGCATCTACTTCATACATGTCGTCTCGAGATGAGACAAACTTTTTCCTCCACGCATCTTTGATATTATTTTTTAAAGCTACTCCTAGAGGACCATAGTCCCAGGTACCCGCAAGACCTCCATATACCTCTGAGCCTTGAAAGATAAAACCCCTTCTTTTACATAAAGATACTATCTTTTCCATCAGCTCATTCTCTTTCTTTTTTTCTTCTTTTTTAGACATAATTATTGAACAACCACACTGCCTCCTACTCCTATCTGACTGTCACCCTTTAGGTCGGTCCTTAGGGATGCACGAGTGATCCTCACATCTACATTAGCAAAATCATCGTGCCCGGTCAAAACTGCATCATTGATGATAACAGGGATAGAGCCAATCTGAGAAATGAGTGGCGTTAGTCCTACTTGGAAAGAAGTCGTGATCTCTTTGCTGCCGGAGATCCCTGTCCCCTTTGGTATTCTGCCTACATTCCAGACCACTTCGCGAGTGGACGAATTAAAGACGACTGCGTCTTCACCATCGGACGCTCCATCTATGAACCGTACCCAAGATGGCAAGACTGCTCTGACTTCACCTTTCGAAATATTATTTGATGTATTAGAAACACCCCAGACTATGGTATAAGTCGTTTCTTTTTCTGCTTTAGGTGGTATTGGACCAGTGTTTTTGAATGCGCCTGAATAGTACAAAGCTTTCGTGGATAGGGCTACATCAGAAATAATCTTTATGACTTTGGACTCAGAATTATTTAATTCGTTTGGTTGATACCCATCTATAATCTGCTTGCCAGTGATAGAAACTTCTATATTAATAGTTGGATCTCTCAAGAGTCCGTCAGCTGCAGAAAAAAGTGGCACCGGATTTATAGTAAAATCTACTGATCCAAAATCTCCTGGGTTTACTTCTTTTAATTCTTGTTGGGAAAATTTATCCCAAACTATTATATTTTGTAACGAAGTATATGTACCCTGCTGTGGTGAGACTGTCTTTTTATTGAACCCATTCCCGGTAAGCTGTGCTCGGATCTCTAGATCATTTACTTTGGTGTTTAGGTTATTAGACCAATTTATTGTGCCCCGAATTATACTTTTTGAATCTACTGCATATTCTCTCTGTGAAATACCATTGATCGCAAGTGTGGCTTCGATAAACGGCCTTTTGACCATAACAGTATGAGTAAGAGTGTTGAACACAACAGCTATCATGGATTTGTCTGTTGTGGACTGTGAACCACTAAACACCCGGAAGCTTTTCTCTTCTCCATCAAACACATCTATCATTCTACCTGATATGGAGATGTCGCGTTCCACTCCAGGAGATATGTCCCCCATCTCCCAAAGATTATTCCCGATAGAGGGCGCCGGGTCAGCTGAGACAAATTGAAACCCAGCTGGATAATCAACCTTCAAAACAACGTTTGAAATAGGTTTAGTAGAATTTAAAACAGACTTTACATTTAAAACAATATTTTGGTTGGGACTTATGCTGGTAGGTGCATCTACTGTGATATTTATCGGAGTAGAGCTCACAGTGACTTCATAAGGTTTGTCTTTTACGAAAATAGCATTGGACCCATCTACTCTATACTCTATAGAAACTTTTATGGTGCGTATATCCCCCTGTTCTCCAAAGAGCACTAGCTTTACATTTTCATTGCGAGTAGAGCCAGCAGGTATAGTGCCGAGGGATTGACGATAATGCTCCATCTCCCCGGCTACCCCGCTCGTGCCACCCTTTGGATAATCCACGATCAGATCCACTAAGTTTAATGCTGAATTATTTCTATTTGTTATACCGATCACAAGTGAGAGGTCATCTCCACCGGCTGTAAAAGTATTCCCTAGGATAGATATGTCTATGTTGTTATTTGAAACAGTATTACCTGAAAAAAAGAAATTGTACGAAGCATAGCCTAATGTGAGTACAAAAAAGACAAGAGAGAATATGAAAAATTTCTTGAACCTTGAAGTTTTCATGAAGAATTTCTCGGGAGAATTTAAAGGATCAAAGGTAGCGCTCTCCCATGCGTCTTTTACTGGAGCACCTTTCGGATGCATAAAATTACTATGATGCTCAGTGTGGACTTTGTAATCTTTACTAAATAATTTGCTCTTTAGTTCTTCTATTCTGTTTAGTTTATTCCTATCCGGTGGCATCTAATAATTGTAACATTTTTAAGAAAATTAGAAAAAGTACTTTATTCGGCATTCGCTACCAAAGCTCGGTCAATCATATTCAAGATAGCGTGCGAGCCGTAGGAAAGTACTTTTTCTAATTTTCTTAGGTTTATAACTGTGTCTCTTTAAGAGCTTGATTTATATGATTCAATATATTTCTACGGTTTAAAGAAGCTTTTAATAAAACACCTTCTTCAAATGGCGACATGAGTAGCTCCTTTAATCCTTCTCTATCGCCGATATAACCCAGATTATTAAGCATTTTTAAAACTATTACGATCTCAAGGTTTGCTAATTCTTCTTTTGTATTAGTTTTTTCAATCAGTGATAGGCCAGCTTTTATATCTTCGAATAAGTTTTCATTAACCTCTACACCAGCAAGTAACCTTTTTAATAATTTTGCTATGTTTGATACTATTCTATATCTTTCTCTGTTTTTTGTAAGATTCTCGAGAGTGTTTGTCTTCGAAGCGCTAGTGACTCTAAAGATGCTTTTACCTTGAACTATATCTAGCTTTAGATATGCAAAATCTTGAAGTATAAAACGTAGCTTAGAAGACATCTTGCGGACCCCAGTAGCAGAGGCGTATATCATCCCTAAATCTCGAGTAAAAATATAATAATACTTATCAGATTCTCTAAAATTCTTACTGCCTAATATTATCCCCTCTGTATGATAAATGTGGTGCATTAAAATTCTTCTTCTTTGTTTTCTTCTAAAATTCGAAAATCAATCCCCCGATCCAGTAAGATTTTTTTGTAATTACCAAAAAGTGCTTTGTACCCATTTTCATTTAAAATCCCATCATGGACAGGAATAACTATCTCAGGCTTTATTTCATCGAGCCAGTCAATAACCTCACCAACCCTAATCCAGCTCCCTGCAACTGGAAATGCAATAATTTTTGGTTTTATTTTGGGTTTATGTAGTGCGTCGCCGGGATAAAAGAATTTTTGGTTAATCAAAAAACCAACGTCTTCAACTGTCGACAAACTTGGGTGAACTTCTTTATGAGTTTTACCAACCCCTATTAAAGAAATCTGATCAATATTTATTTCTTGTCCATCTACAATACTAATAAAATCAATTTTACTTTCATTTAAAATTTTACCAACAGATGAGTTGGTGACAATTTTAATGTTTGGATTGTTTTGAACAATAGTTTTGATTGAATCAATGTGACAATGATCCGTATGTTCGTGGGTAATCAAAAGTATATCCAAATTATTTTCTTCATTTTGAAGAGTAGAGTATTTACCTGGATCTATCATTATCCTTTTGCCTTCTTCTTCAATAATTAAGCAGCAGTGTCCAAGCTTTTTTATTTTCATTATTTTAACATTTCATTAATACCTTCTAATGCTTCAGGGAGTTCATGACAACCATCTGAATTACCTAAATGTTTCCCGTTTGGTATTGATATCAGTTTGCAATTTAAATTCTTTGAGAGTTCTTCTGCGTGACTAAATGGAACTTTTGGATCATTATCTCCATGAATAACAACGAAATTTTTAGACTTCTGCTTTATATCCTCAAAGTTAAATGGTGTATCTAAAAAATTATCAATTCTGCGAAGTTTTGATTCTTTATTATCTATATCAAGAAGACTACATGGGCCAGATATTAGTACAGCTCCACCTATTTTTTGATTTTCTTTCCGAGTTTCAAGATAACGTAAAATTGCAGGCACACCCAAGGAATGTCCAACCAAAACTATTTCATCTTCCGTAAACGTATTTACAGCATTCGAGATAGCTTGCACCCATGCCTCTTTTTTAGGGTTATATGGATCCGGCATTGGTAATGCACAAGCATAAACCTCATGTTTATATAACTCAGCCATTAGCCAAGGTCGAAAGCCACCATTTGGGGAACTCATAAAGCCATGTACAATAAATACCTTTTTCATAGTTCTATTTTAACACAAACCTACTCACCCTTCATTCGGTGTTCTTTTTTAATTTTCCAGTAAATATCTTCTGAGCCGGGGTCAACGCTATTATTTTTTTTATTAAATAAATGCGCAGGGTACTTTTTTTTAACTTTTTCTATTTTATCTCGTAAAATCTTCTCAGTATCAAAACCCAAAAGCACACTCATATCGAAACAGTAGTTAAACACATCAGCGAGTTCCTTTTTAATCATTTCCATTTTTATCTTATCTTTTTTCACCTCTGCCAAGCTTTGATTTGTCCACTGAAAAATTTCAAGCAGCTCCGCCGACTCAATAGCTATAGATTTCGCTAGATCAGCTGGACGCAAATTGTCCCATCCTCTTTCCTTTAAGTACTTCTTTATGTATTTTTCGTAGTCCTTCATCTCTATATTTTATCAATTTTTACCTTAAATACTAAGCTGTCTACTTTTATTTCTTCACCATCGTTCTCTTTAAAGTCTATCGTAGAGACTTGGACTGTTTTCTTGATGTCAGATTCAAATTTATTTACCAAGCTCTCTCCGCCTTCATCTGTCTTAAATGTAAGAGTCACCACATCGCTCGGAGTGAGCCCAAGCTTTTTGCGCATGTCTTGTAACGCTCGTGCGAGCTCACGGTAGCTTCCCTCTTCTTTTAGCTCAGGAGTTATTTCAAAATCCCCCTCCACTGAAATAGCCGTGAGTTTCTCATCTTCCTTGAACTTTAATTCTTTAATATTTAATTCTTCTTTTATTATTTCGACATACTCCATCCCGAGAGATGTTTGCACTGAGGCTGTGACAGATTGAAGTGGTTGTTTGACTGCGATATTTCTTATTTGTCTTTCTTTCAAGAATGTAGATACAATATCACGTGCATTTTGCATTTCTTCGACAACTTTTTTATTTATTTCTCCTGCATTCAGCCAATCACTTAAGTGTACGCTCTCAACATCGCTTTCATTTTTTAACTTTTGCCAAATATCATCGGCTGTAAATGGAGCAAATGGTGCCAAAAGCTTCGTAAGATTTTTTAATATAAAATACAAAGTCTTTTTTGCGTCATTATCTCCTCCTTTGATTCGTTCCCGTGAACGACGGAGATACCAAGTAGAAAGATCATCCACAAAAGCTTCGAGGGGCTTTGCGGCTTCATTCATATCATATGCATCCATGCCTTTTGTGACCTCTTGTATGAGTTCATTTAATCTAGACATTATCCACTCGTCCAAAATATTTTTAGACTCTTCTACATTATCCACCTCCAAGTCTTTATCTCTATATAGCTCATAGAAAGAAACGACATTTTGAAGACGCCCTATGATCTTGCTGGCTATTTCTTGTACAGCCTTCTCGGAGAAATTTGCATCTTCGCCTTTCATAAGAGGACTTACCATAAGATAAATACGGAGCGCGTCTACGCCATACTTATCTATAAATATCCAAGGGTCAGGATAATTCTTTTTAGACTTAGAAATCTTTTGTCCATCCTCAGCGCGTAGTGTCCCCGTGGTCACCACATTGTAAAACGGTGCATGTCCAAATAAAATCGTCGATATGACATGCGTATAGTAGAACCATGTCCTCGTCTGAGCTATGTATTCGGCTACGAATCCTGCAGGGAAATTATTCTGCTGCCAATGTTCATTTTCCATCGGGAAGTGATCTTGAGCAAAAGGCATAGAGCCTGATTCAAACCAACAATCCAGAACTTCTGGAACTCGCTTCATATCACTCTTGCAAGCACATAAAAGCGTGATGTCATCTATGTATGGGCGATGATAGTCAAGTTCGTAATCTTTATTGTGTGGTATTTTCACAAAATCAGCTTTTCGGTATTCTGCGTTTTTAAATAATGCCGAGTCATCTTCTAGTCCACTCTCTAATACTTCTGAATGCCTAAAAAGTCCGCCAGTCATCTCTATAGATTCGTCGATATTAAACCCTTCGATCACTGCATGCAGCATCCAAATAGGTGCACCATGTGATATGACTAAGATTTTTTTATCTTGATATTTCTCTTCCAATTCATAAAACACATCCCCGATCCTACGTTTTACATCTAAGAGTGATTCCCCGCCGTGAATAGGATTTAAGAATCTTTCTTTTTCATTTTTAAACATATCTCTGTATTCATCCCAAGGCTTACCTTCAAATTCTCCTGCGTCGAGCTCTCCGAGTCTTTTTTCAAATATTATCTGTTCGTCTTTTATAGCCACGCCTTCTTTTAATATGTTTAAGGTTTCTGTCGTACGCACAAATGGAGACACAAGCACAATGTCAAAAACTAGTTTCTCTTGTTTTATTTTTTCTACCGCAGCCTTCACTTGATCTATACCTTTTTCGGTAAGATGATCAGGATTTTCCGCACGAGAAGATACTGTGCCGTGAAAACCACCTGTGATATTGCTCTCTGCTTCCCCGTGTCGCATCACAAAGTATTCATTGCCACTTCTTTTTGTTTTGCTTTTAAGATCAGTCAGGGAGCTAATAAATGCTTTGTCTGTACATGATGTACATTTCCATACAGGCAGTGGAGAAGCCCAGTACCTGTTCCTAGACACATTCCAGTCTGGTGCGTTTTCTACGATATGCTTAAATCTCCCCTCTTTGAGGTGGCTCGGCACCCAGTTCATAGCGTCTGCTTTTTCTATAATATCCTTTTTTACTTTCTGAATATTTATAAACCAAGAAGGCAGTGCGTAATAGATAATCGGTGTATCGCAACGCATGCAGTGCGGGTATGAGTGCATTATCTTTTCCTTCGCAAAGTAGGCACCACTTGCCTGCAAGTATTTTATGACTTCTATGTCTGTCCTTATGTGTGCATCTTTATCCTCTGTCGTATCTTTTGGTTTTACTTTTAACCCAGCAAAATCAGCAACCTCAGCCTTGAATCTCCCTGTCTCATCAACATGAATAATAGTAGGTATGTTGTGTATCTTTGCCAAATCAGCATCTTCTTCACCAAAGGCTGGAGCTTCGTGAGCTATACCTGTACCTTTTTCTGTGGTCACAAAGTCTGCATGCCACACCTGCCAAATATTTTCTCTATTTAGCATCTCTGTATCTTTGTAATATGGAAAGACAGGTTTGTATTTTTTACCTAAAAGCTTTTCACCTTTCATTTCTTCGACTATTTCAAAAGTTGAATCTTTCAAAACTTTTTCTAAATTCACTAAAGTTTCTTTCGCTACAATAAAGAATTCATCTTTTTCTCCAGGGCTAACTCTTATTTTCACATAATCCACGTCTTTATTTACTGCTATTGCTGTATTGCCCGGCAATGTCCACGGAGTAGTCGTCCACGCAACGAGAAAAGTACCCGGTTCATCTTCGAGTTCAAATTTTACATACACAGAAATATCTGGGATGTCTCGATAACTATTATCCATGGCTATCTCAGAGTTTGCTATCGGAGTCTCACACCTAGCACAATATGCGAGCACTCGCACACCTTCATAGATGAGTCCTTTTTTATTTAATTCAGAAAATGCCCACCAGACAGACTCTATAAAAGTATTGTCCATGGTCTTGTAGCCACCTTTAAAATCTACCCAGCGGCCTATGCGCTCGACACTGCTCTCCCATTCTTTGTCGTATTGTAAGACCTTACTACGAGCATGCTCGACGAATACATCGATGCCAAGCTTTTCTATTTCTTTATGTCCTGCGATATTTAAATCTTTCTCTACTATGTTTTCTATCGGCAATCCGTGACAATCCCAGCCCCATTTACGAGGGACGTGAAAACCCTGCATGGTCTGGTACCTGCCGACTACATCTTTGGCAGTACTGCCTA
>CAYHIX010000007.1:0-31925 GCA_964356875.1 uncultured Candidatus Saccharibacteria bacterium | reverse complement strand
CCAAAAGGAAAAACTATTACTTACAAAGAATTAGCAAAAAGGACGGGGAGGCCGCGCGCTACGCGCGCGGCAGCAAACGCCGTCGGCGAAAACCCTTGCGCACCACAAATACCATGCCATCGAGTAATACGCAGTGACGGCAAACTCGGCGGATACTCAGGGGTAGGTGGAATAAAAACTAAAATAGCATTACTAAAAAGGGAAGGAGTTGTGTTAAAATAAAGAAAACTGGGATGAAAGAAATTTTAGAAAAATCAAAGATATACGCCCCACTTGTCCTACGTGTCGGATTGGCATTAGTTTTTTTATGGTTTGGATCACAGCAGTTAATGAATCCTAGTGATTGGGCAGGATTGATACCAGAATCAATAGTAAGCATTTCAAGTATTAGCGCTTTAAACTTTGTATTCTTAAATGGCTTGTTTGAAGTTGTCTTTGGAGTAGCTTTACTTGTAGGATTTTATACAAGAATAGTTGCTCTATTGCTCGCTCTACATTTATTTGGCATAGCATTTACTGTAGGTTACAACGACGTAGGAGTAAGAGATTTTGGACTTGCCGTATCTACGCTAGCAGTGGCTATGCAAGGCCCAGGTTTAATATCATTAGATGCATTCTTAAACAAACGGGCTCAAGTCTAAAGGCCCGCCAGTATATAAAATGGTTTTTAAGTTGACACACTTTATTGGATCAAGATTTTCAAAATGCTTTGCTGAATCGTCGATAAAAATTACTTGTTCGTCTTTAAATTCCCGACATAGTTTTTCTAAAGTTTCTTGTTTACTTCCTGGAACTGGAATAATTTTTGCAAAAAGGGGAGCGATGCCGCTTTGTTCAATTTTATCAATTTGAAATTCATTGTCACCGTATGTCAATATAATGCAGTTAGAACTTCCTAATCTTTTTACTGTTTCGATTACTTCATGATTAATAAAATTTTTACTTTGAGCTATTATTTCTTGATATAAACTCCCAGGTAGTGAAAAATGATTTAATATTTTTTTGAGTGAAAATTGATTCAACCTCTCCTTTTCGTAATATTCTAATATTTTGCTCATAGGAACACCTGCTTTTTCTATAACAGAAAACTGATATTCCTTAAATAAAGGATGTCCTCGTTCCTTGCTCGTACGGAAAAGCACATCATCAAAATCAAAAATATACTTCATATTAAATCTTTATTATTTTTTCTATAGACTTGGCTAATTTTTGAGAATCATGACGAATAAAACTTCGCATACCTTTTATTTTATCCGCTTTATTAAAGGTAATTAATGTATGTGAAAGTAGTGGTATACGCATAATCCTTTTATCATTCATGTTGTCTTTTACAAGCACGCCGTCACCCTCTTGAATCCTATAAGCTTTGACTTGTTCTTTAGAGGGGGCCTTATTATTGACCAATATTATATCAACTTTTTTCCCTATATATTTTTCAATATCTTCTACGTATTCACGAACCCCCCAATGCATACTGTGTCCTTGTTTATTTGTCAGATTAACTGGAAAGATAATTTTAGCCTTACTTTTTTTTATAGCGTCTTTAAAGCCATCAACGATAAGATTTGGTACAACGGAACAATAATGATTCCCGGGTCCAAGTAAAATATAATCTGCCTCCATTAAAGCCTTTTTGGCATGAGGATTTAGTTTTACATTTTTTTTATAATAAATATTCTTCATACCAATACTCTGGATGTCAGAATGATTTATTACATTTTCTCCTTTTAGGAGTTTGCGATTTTGTAGCATTATATAAAGCTCAGCAATATTTTTCGTGACAGGTACTACAGCACCTTTTACCTTTAGTATTTCTGAAGCTACTTCAACTCCTGTGACAAAATCTCCAGATACTTTCTCAAGAGCAGCCAAGAAAATATTCCCGAAGTTATGACCTTTTAAACTTCCACTATCAAACCTGTATTTCATAAGTCCTCGCACCAGATCGCTATGCTCACTAAGTGCTACTAAGCACTGCCTCACATCTCCGGGTGGTAACACTCCAAGCTCATCCATGAGTACCCCAGTAGAGCCTCCATCGTCTGCCATAGATACAAGCGCGGTCAAAGAAACATCTGGTATGTTTTTCAAGCCTGATAACACAGTATAGCTCCCAGTCCCACCGCCTATAGTCACTATATTTTTCATCTATAAATATTATCTTAAAACTAAGTTTTTTACTATCACCTTGATTTTTATCCTAAAAATGTTATAAAACATGTGGAGGATTTAACTTAATGAAAAAGAATTCGATGGAAATACAACTTCCCAATATGGAGGTTTATTTCGCAGAAGAACTGCAAGAACTAGATGGAGCTACAATTTATGTTCGAGGTAATGTTATTGAAATATATTCCGAGCAAAGAAATTTTCTTGGAAGAGGTCAATCTATTGCTGGAGAAGTTATACAATGTGTAGTAAAAAATTTAAAAGAAAAAGGTGATGTATTATAAATCACCATTCGGGCGCACTGGAACGATAAGTTCACCAGTGCGCCCATTTTTATTCTAAAAACACTTTCCTTATAATATTTTTTATCTTATAATATACTCATGGCTACAAATATAAAAAGTGAGACGAGTACTACTAAGAGTACAGAAAAAACAATTGAAGCTCAAAGTAGTGTAGAGAAATTTGTTGAGGAAAATACTCAAGGGTTCATATCTAAAAACTTTACTTTAGTAGTAAATAATTTGGAATCATTCCGAGTAAATTATTTCAATAGTCCCTACATCTTTTATCCTATTCTAGGCATAGTAGTCTTTCTCATCGTTCGTGCTATCTGGCGAAGATTCTTCTAATATCACACCACAGATAGGATTTTGTATTTTCCATACAAGCATGTAATATAGGAGTATGGTACTTCGAATTTTGGCTTCAATTTTACTGCTATTTTCTGTATTATTTCTACCTTTCTGGGTGACTGCTATAATAGGACTGGTCTTCATTTGGTTTTTTAAATATTTCTTTGAAGCCATGTTCTTGCTCGGCTTGTCGAATGCCCTTTATGGGATAAGTAGTGATAGATTTTTTGACATAAATTTCACTGCACTACTTACTTGCTTTATACTCATAGTGGGGCTCGAGTATTTAAAAACAAAACTAATGTTCGGTAAATAAATTTTAAAATTTAATGATAAGAGAACTAATAAAAAAAAGTAGAAAAAAGAAGAATTCATTTGTAGAACCAGATGAGATTTTTTTAGATTCTACCAATCTGCAAAACTTTGATCGCCAACAATTTGAAGGCCGCATAGAAAAACCCATCCCACAAAAGACAGTCATATTTTTAAGCGGGGTTTTTTTACTAGCCATGGTTGTCTTTGGATTTCGCTTGCTTGATCTACAGGTAAACAAAGGAAGTGCTTATTATGAACGAAGCGAGAACAACATCCTCGAAGAAAATATCATCTTTGCAGACAGGGGTATCATATACGATAGGAATAAAGTAGAGCTCGCTTGGAATAAAAAAACTGATATAAGTATCACCGATTTAGCTAATACAGAAGAAGGTGAGAAAGTAGAGGAAATGCCTTCCTTAGTAAGAGCTTACACTTCACCTGGTTTTTCACATGTACTCGGGTATGTGAGCTATCCGACCCGAGATAAGACGGGAAACTATTGGCAAGAAGATTTTATAGGTAAAGACGGGTTAGAGAAACAGTACAACGATCTACTCCGCGGAGAAAATGGATCAAAGATGATCGAGAAGACAGCCACGGGGGAAATATATTCTGAAAACATCGTCAACACTCCAAAGCAGGGCGGTGAGCTAGTGACTACCATAGATTCTAGAATCCAAAAACAACTTTTTACCTTCATCAAAGATCTAGCAGAAAGGCAATCTTTCGCTGGAGGTTCTGGGATAATAATGGACGTCAGAAATGGCGAGATCATTACTTCTACTAGTTTCCCAGAATACGACTCCGAAGTACTCTCAATAGGAAAAGATAAAGAAAAAATAAATACTTATATCACCGACAAGAGAAGATTCTTCATGGATAGAAGCATCTCTGGATTATATACTCCTGGATCAATAGTGAAACCATTCTTTGCTATCGGTGCTTTGAATGAAGGTATTATAGACCCAAATAAAAAGATACTTTCTACTGGATCTATCTCTATACCAAATCCATATTTCCCAGATCAGAAAACTGTTTTCAAAGACTGGAGAGTAAACGGATGGACAGACATGGCCGAAGCTATCGCCGTATCTTCTGATATATATTTTTATACGATTGGTGGAGGTTTTGGAGGTCAAAAGGGAATTGGTATCGCAAACATAGAAAAGTATGCTAAATTATTTGGCGTAGGCACCCCTACTGGAGTCGACTTGCCTGATGAAAAAGGCGGTGTGATTCCTACCCCGGAATGGAAACTAAAAAACTTTAAGGGTGATCCATGGCGCCTCGGAAACACATACCATACTTCTATAGGGCAGTATGGATTCCAAGTCACACCCATAGAGATGGTACGAGCTTCAGGAGCTCTAGCCAACGATGGCAAACTTCTCACTCCACATTTTGTATTAGGTGATAAAAAGAGAGAAGAGACATTTACCACCATAGATTTAAATAAAGAATATTTTGAAATCGCTAGAAAGGGTATGCGTATGGCAGTCACGCAAGGTACCGCAGTGACCCTCGATGTTCCTTATGTAGACATAGCTGTGAAGACAGGTACTGCTCAGCTCGGAGTAGCTAAAGACAGGCTCAACTCTTGGGTAATGGGATTTTTCCCTTACGAAAACCCAAAGTATGCTTTCGTTATCATGATGGAATCTGGCCCTAAAAACAGCGCCAGCGCTTCGTCTGTAGCTCGCCAACTCTTCGACTGGATGAGCATAAATACCCCTGAGTATTTTGAATAGATACAAACTAAAAAGCCCTGCCGGCAATGCCGGCAGGGCTTTTTTTCTTATTTAGGAAATTTATTATCGAGTTAAACAGAAAGATGTACTTCCTGGGATCGCAGCTTCTGCGTGTCCTGGTGCACATACAGTGTAACGGCTAGCACTATAAGTAACAGTGTAGTCTGTATCTACTGCTGTACCGGTAGCTGGATCAAAAGGCAAAGCTGAAGGTATGTATGTAGGTACTAGACAAGACAAATCAGTAGCTCCTGTTCCAATAGTTTTCACAGTTGCATCTGGTACAGTAGCAGCAACAAGCGTAGTACATGTTGTTGTAGAAAGAGGTACTCCTTTATTGTCTACTAGATTTTGACCGATAGCGTTCAAAATAGTGTTAACATTTGATTCTCGTTGAGTGTTACGAGCCTGAGCAAATTGCTTTGCTGGGTTTATCGCAATGATCACGATAGTAGCTAAAACAGCGATAATACCAATAACGACCAAGATCTCAATAAGAGTAAAACCTTTCTTCTTGCTTATATTTTTCATATTTATAATTTATAATACTTAATAAACGTTTATAATTTCGACTTAATTTATATCTTTAATATATTTTGCAGTGTACTACACGAAACGCGATTTGTAAATATTCACCTGTTTATTATATTTATATTTCTTCCCAAGATATTACATCAAAAGATGTGTCGTCTACTTTCACTTGTAAGTTCGTTATATAATTTTTCAGATCAGCTTTTACTAAGATTGTTTTTATAGAGCCGGACGTGGTTATGGATTTTATAATACAAGTGTCAGAACCAACAGATACAACTTCATCGACTGGGTTATATGCTGAATTTTTCACTAGATTTAAAATAGCTTTATCTATACAAGCTTCTGCTATGCCTACGCTTTTTTCTTTGAGTTCTGTGTCGAGAATATTAAAACGATTATAAAAAGAAGTCATACTGAGATTTGTCACAATCAAAAGCAGCACTACTGAAATAATAACAGCCGACATAAGGGCGATAAACCCAGAATTCTTTTTTACATTTTTTACTTTAAAAATATTTATCATTTTCTTATGTATTTAGTTACACTAAAATCAACCCCATTTATCGTCACCGTGGAGGTAATACCAGCTGGGCTTCCAGTTGTTTTTGAAAATTTTAAACAAGATACTGTGACATTGGAAGTCGTGATAGGGTAGAAAGTGCCACCATTTTTTTGAATTTCCAGATAATTAATCCCACCCACTGTATTTAATCTAAAAACCACAGGGCTGATGCTTGTATCGACTTTATTTATAGATATAGACTGCGTACAATCAGAGCCTGAGATGGTAGGTGTAGTAGATAGATCTATACTACTAAGTGCCCAATTTAATTTCCGCATTGCAAAATTACCTTCTTCTTCAGCCGTACTTTTCACGCTCAGTTTTGCTGAACTATCTATAAGCTGATACACAGATACAAAAGCAGTCCCTAGAAGTAGGGAAAATAAACCAATGTATATTATAACTTCTATTAATGTAAATCCTTTTTTCATAATTATGATCCTGGTTTGGCTATGGCTATGTATCCTTTATCATTTGTTGGCACAGAAGCAAAATAAATATAATTTCCTTCGCAGTCTATCGTGGTGCCGCTACCTCCTGGAGTAGCAATAGGGGTAGCATACTCTGTAAGCCCATATGCACTATCTCGTTTCAATACTTGAAAATTATCATTCGTTAGTAAAAATATTAAATAATCTCGTATCACTATACCGTTTATACTAGTATTGTTCCCACTAGTATTCTGAACATCGCGAGATCCCAGAATAGGAAGGTTTGTCTCTGGGTTTGATTTATTTAAAATATAAAATTCATTTCCAGTCAAAAGAGTCCGTCCAAAATAAAGTATATCTCCGACCATGGCGATGGTTTTCCCATTTCCGTTATTACCTCCACCACCAGGTGCATTAAATTGTCCTACCTGATAGGGAGTTAAGGGGTTAGAAATATTTACAACCTTTAACTCTTGATCATTGGGAGAAGCAACATAAGCATAATCATCTTTCACATGGATAGAATTCACCCCGTTACCGATACTCAGCCCACTCATATACACTGGATTTGTAGGGCTACCACCGACTCCACCTCCACCCACATCTATAATGACAAACTCAGGACCACTCAAAGTCTTTGAAAGACCCAGATATATAATGCCGTCTTTATAAAAGATAGCATTACCTATACCTTGCCCGCTTGTACCAGTGACGCCCGGGATTTTAAGTCTAGAGACTACGGACATAGTGGTACTATCTATCACGTGCAATTGTGAACATGAAAGGCTAGACAAGCATGTAGAATAATTTGCTCCATTGGCACTAGCTAAAAAAGCATAGTCCTCAAAAACTTTCACTGCATTTATGCCTGCTTTGACACTTGGGTTGTTATCCGTACTACTTAGAAAAACTGGCTTGACTAAAGGATTAGAAATATCAAATTTGAAAAAATTCGGATTATTGTTTCCATTAGAATTATTTACTACTACATACAAAATACCGTTATCTACATCTATATCACCCACAGGGAACCCGCTCGATGTATCAGAAGGTACTAGCAGATCTTTCCCAAATTCATATGATGCTATTTGTGGATGCGCCCAATCTCCAGACAACACGGAGCTGCACGTGTCTCCACCGAGAGCCCCCTCTTTGTTTGTAAGTAGAGTAGTAAAAATCGTAGAAAAACTTCGCCCGGCATTTTGCCAAGTCACAGTACTGGTGACTCTTTTGGTCCATAGATCTAAGCTTGGGTCAGTCGCAGAAGTTTGCACGTCCAAATTCTTAGTGAAAGTCAGCGGTCCGCTCGTTTCGGTGGTAGTAGAAGGATTTACTAATGCAAAATCAGATCTCGAATCTGCCCGAGCTTTTTCTAGTGTGGCTTGAGCTTTTGCTATAGACTCATTTGCAATCTGTGAATCTACTGCTATGGATTGGTTCCCAAAAGAAACCATAATGACAGCACTCATGCATAAAATAAGCACAGTAAAAGCTATGAGGATTTCCAGCGTGGCAAAGCCGGCATGCTGGTTTTGCCACGCTTCTTTTTTATTTTTACCAACTAATTGTGCCTTCATTGTTTATTATTATATCTGTGGATTTTACTCCATCAGTTATGTGGATAGTACCTCCGACTGTAGTACCTGTGAGCCTATTAAAAACAAAAGTGGGGAAGATAGTACTGGGATTCTCTGAAATATTTACATTGGCGGGTATGGCATCTCCAGCTACGCATGTACTACCTTGAAACATCACATAATTTGGAGAAATATAACAAACCCCAAAATTTGAATCATAAACATTTGCCATAGCTCGGCTACGGGCTCGCCCAAGCAAAGAAACTATTTTTGCTTCTTCAGCGTGAAAAGTATCTCCAGTAAAAACATTAAAGTCAGTAAGCATGCCAAAACCAACCACGAAAATAAATATAGCAATCACTATTATTATTTCTATCATTGTAAAACCTTTTGAGCTCATATTACTTTGGTGATAAATGCTGAGTAATACCGTATATAGGAGTGATGATAGAGATAGCGATAAATCCTACGAGTATACCCATGATGATCATGAGCACAGGCTCTACTAAACTAGAAAGATTTTTAGTAAAATCATCGATCTCGGCTTCATACATTTCAGAAAGGTACAGAAGAGAGTTTGATAAGTTACCACTATGTTCTCCGACTGAAACTATCTGAGTGACTATGTCTGGGAAAATATCAGGTGACTTAGCAAGATGGGTAGATATTTTTGAACCTCTGTTTACCACCTGTGCCAAAGCTTTAAATTCTTTTTTATACACCAAGTTTGGAGTAGTCTTTACGCAGATAGGTAAAGCTTCGCCCATGGTGATACCACTCTTAAGCAATAGACCTACTGTTCGGGTAAAGTTTGCAATATTATAATCTTGAACTATTTTACCTATTATTGGTAACTTCAAAAGAAATTTATCAAAATAAAAAGCACACCTATGGCTCTTTTTGAGTGCGATCAGTAAACCTATCAATACAAACACAAACACCACCAAAGCTATGAGCCCCCAGTTAGTGATAAACCCACTTAAAGCTATGACAATCCGAGTAGAGAGTGGTAGATCATAGTGCAGACTAGCGAACACTGGTAAAATCTTTGGGAATAAAAAAACCATTAAAAATGTGACTATGCCGATAGTAGCCAAAGTCACAATGAGAGGATACACAGAAGCACTTATGATCTTTTTCCTTAGTGCTTGCTTCTTCTTGAGCTCGTCGGCTATGTACTCTAAATTCTCAGACAAGATACCACTCTGTTCTCCAAAGCCGATGATATTTATAGCAAATTCTCCAAAAGTATTTTTAAACTTAGCCAAGCTACTAGAAAGACTCTGCCCGTTTGAGATATTACTTATGACGGAATCCAGTATAAGTACGTAGCCCTTCTTTTTGGTTTGATCTCGGATCATCACCAGAGATTCACGCATGGGTATACCGGCTTTGATCAAGAAAGATAGACGCTTTACGAAAAATGTCTGGTCTTTGGTAGATAGACGAGTGTGAGACATCTTCCTAGCTGCATTCAGCAAAGACTCTAGCTTTGCCTTTGTGTGTGTTTTTATTTTCTCCATTTTTGTTTTATTCATGGATAACTCTTAAGACTTCTTCTACGGTAGTCAGTCCTTTTTTGACTTTATTAAAACCATCTTCAAACATAGTAGTCATGCCATTTTTGATAGCTATTTTTTTTATTTCCGCAGCAGAAGCCCGGCGAAGTATAGCTTCCTTTATCTCAGCGTCTGCCACTAAAACTTCGTTGATGCATATCCTGCCTCTGTATCCACTGTTGCCGCACTTGTCGCAACCTTTTCCTTTGTAAACAAAATCATTATTTAAAAGCAGGCTAGAGTAAGGTGTCTTTAGTAGAGCTTCTTTCATTGCATGAGTTATGGGTATTTGCTCTTTACAGTCTTTGCATATTTGGCGCACCAGCCTTTGCCCTATGGCGAGTGACACAGTAGAAGACACTAGGTATTCTTCGATACCCATGTCGAGTAAGCGAGGTAGAGTAGTCGCCGCATCGTTCGTATGAAGAGTAGATAGTAGCAAGTGTCCAGTCAGAGCTGTGTTCACTGCTATGCTCGCGGTTTCTGCATCACGTATCTCGCCGACCATGATGATGTTTGGATCTTGACGAAGAATAGAACGGAGTCCATTTGCAAAAGTAAGCCCGTGCCTAGCGTTTACTTGGATCTGCTCTATGTCATCTATCGCGTATTCTATAGGGTCTTCGATGGTGACGATGGAGACTTCAGGAGAGTTCAACATCTTTATGAGTGTATACATCGTGGTAGTCTTACCAGAGCCAGTCGGACCCGTAGATAAGATCATACCATTGGTTTTCTTCATAGCTTCTTGTATTTTCTTCTGATCTGTTTCACTAAATCCGAGATCGTCTAAACTGACTTGCTCGTTTTTACCTGAGAGTAGGCGCATCACGCAGTTTTCGCCGTGATATGTCGGAACGATGGAAACTCTAAAATCGATAAATTGATTTGTGTCTGCAGATTGTTTCAAAATTTCTTCGGAAAAAGTATATCGAAATCTACCATCTTGAGTGGCTTGGTGCTCATCAGTGCGGAGCTTTGATAGTATTTTTATTCGAGCTATGACTTCACTACTTATTTCTTTTGGAAAAGAATACGCATCTGTCAAAACTCCATCGATACGAAAACGAATACGGAGACAAGAGGCGAGGGGATCAATGTGAATATCAGATGCTCTGCGAAAGTATGCAGTCTCTATCAGTTGATCGAAAAGATTTATGATAGATATTTCAGCACCACGCGCGAGTTCTTCGGTGACTTTGTCTATTTTATTTTGAGGAGTCGAGTCAGGCATATTTTTATTAATTATTAATCGAAAAAATTATACTATAAAAGAGGGGATATGACAATACGCGAGACTAGGTGATGCTGTATACATATTTGACTAGATTCCCCCTATAAAGAAAGCAGGATTTGCTATAGATCTACAGACTGCAATATAATATAAATTCAAAGGTAAACTTTGTAAGTATATTATTATTAAGATTATTAAAAAAATTAATTAAAAAAAATTATGAAGAAAATTATTTTATCTGTTTTTGTTTTAGTTTCCTTATTAGGAGGAGCGATCTCTGCAGATGCATCAGTAGTATATGATGCATTACCAAATCCACTTCCTGGGAACGTAGCAAGTCTTGGCTATGAAGCAACAAGTACTTCAGAATTTGGAGACTATGTACACCTCGGAGGTACAGATCGAAACCTAACTACTGTTACTGTAACTATGAGTAATTGGGCATTGCAATCTACTCCAGCAAACGTAGCATTTTGTTCTGCAAATCCTACAAAATGTACAGCTACTGGATTCATTCATCCAATAACAATAAATATTTATAGTAATCAACTTGATGGAAATGGCATACCGACTACGCTTCTTGCAACTAAAACAGAAGATGTAGCAGTGCCATGGAGACCAGAGGCTGACCCAACATGTCCAACTCCTACAGCATGGAGATTAGATGCAAGTAATTGTTTTAATGGTTTAGCATTTAACACTACATTTGACTTGAGTACTTTGAATGTAACTTTACCAAATGACGTTATCGTAGCTTTTGCCTATAACACTGGAGATTATGGTGCAAATCCACTACATGTTGATGGACCATATAACTCTCTTAATGTAGGGATTCCAGCAAACCAAGTTGTTTCAGTAGGTAATGATGATAATGTTGATAAAACTTTTTGGGACACAATATACCCTGGATATACAGCTGGATTAAAAGAAGATTCAGGCTGGATACCAAATGGAACTATTGCAATGCAAATAAATGCAATTTCAGCAGATTCTGACAATGATGGCGTGAACAATGATTTAGATTTTTGTTCAGGAACATTAGAAGATGGAGACTGGAGTGTAAACTGGGGGAACAACAGATGGGAAGTCAGGAATGATAGTGGAGTTCTAAATTGGTACCAAAACAAAGTCGGTAAAAAGGGTGTGACTACTCCTACAATAGGACAAAACATTTCCTACACTTATGGATGTAATGGACACCAAATAATCGAAAAGCTTAATGAAAAATTTGGTAGTGTAATGAATGGTCATCTAAAATACGGACTAAGTTCTGGAGTATTGGAAGAATTTCATCAAGATTTATCTGATGGAGTATTAGATGGTATGTATCTTCTAGAAACAGTATCTGTGAATTCAAAGCTCGTAGCGGGAGGAAGTTCTGCAACTACTTTATTAACAGGTAAAAACTACAAATTTAAAATATCTGGAACTTGGACAAACAGACCTGGAGAAACAGTAGATGCTAAATACACAACAATGAATAATTGGTCTACAAATACAGATGCACCAGCTGGCGGATACCCTAATGAATTACTTGATGTTCAAGTTGAGCAAGCTTTTGTAGATTGGGGTAGTTACAGTGCATTACATAAATATGAACTAGATCATACTCCTGTAAGTGATGGAGTAGTAAACTTTAGAGTATTTGATGGAAATGTTGGAACAAACACACCTGATCTCGGCTGGTATGGAGACAACAATGGAACATTAAGCGTAAACATATACGCACAGATTTAATAATCTCAAATTATTCTATCTAGAAAAAAACCACCCAAGTCGGGTGGTTTTTTTGTTTGACAAAAATTTAGAAAATTATCCTAAAAAATGCTAGGAAATATTTGGGAAGATGATACGTCTTCTATATATGTAAGTTCACACGAGTCGATTGAGTGAGCTTACATACACATTATTAATAGTTAAAATTATTAAATTATTACAAACTTAAACAAAAAAAATTATGAAAAAATTAATGACAATAGGAAGTTCTCTAGCAGTTCTAGCATTATTGCTATCATCTTTTGGTTTGCAGGCTGAAGCGGCTGCTCCGACAGTGAACGTAACAGGTAACTACGTTATCAGTATGGAATATCAGAGCAATTACTATGCTCACAATGTATCCCTAACTCAAGATAGCGCAGGCGCCCTTACAGGGAATGGAAGCTCAACTCCATATACTTGGGTGATCACATCTGGTTCAGTTTCAGCAAATAATGTTGATTTCCTAGCAAATTACACAGCTACAGCAGATTCAGTAACCCCGCAGACAGTCTTACATATAGTAGGTACAGTAGCTACAGATGGCAAGATCAGCGGCACATGGTCTGACAATTACCAAGGTGGTAACAGATCAGGTACTTTTACTACTACAACTGGTAGCGCACAATTACTAAATATTAAGACTATCACAGCGACAGCTGGTGCAAATGGTTCTATCAGCCCAAGTGGTTTAGTAAACGTAAATAAGGGAGAAGATAAGACATTTACTATCACACCAAATACTGGTTACCGTATCAAAGCTGTATTCGTGGATGGTATATCTGTAGGCGCAGTTTCAACATACATATTTAATGATGTTGAAGCAAACCACACTATCTCTGCATTCTTCAAAGCAAATAAACACAACGATGATCATGCAGACAAAAAAGAATGTAAGAAAGGTGGCTGGAAAGAATTCACAACTCCAAGTTTCAAAAATCAAGGACAATGTATAAAGTTCGTGAACAAAGAACACAAAGAGGCTAAAGCTGAACTAAGAGCAGAAAATAAACTACTCAAAGCAGAAATAAAGGCTTCTCTTGGTCACAATGATGACGAGGATGAGGAAGAAGATGAAGACTAAGAAATAGTCCATCCTGTAAATCTCACAAAAAAAACCGCCCATAAGGCGGTTTTTTTTGTTTGTTTGCCCCAAAATGAGTTTCCACACCATCCCCCCTAATTATTTGACCTATAAACAGAAAATATGTTACAGTAAAATTCAATTAAGGTTTTAAATTAAAAAGGTTTATTTATCAAAAGTCGTTAGTATTTATAAGTTTATTTATTAAAAAAGTTTATGAAACAATTATTATCGAAGTTTTTATCAGTTTTCGTGGTGTTGTCAATTTTAGTCACACCTCTCTCTGCTCTTCCTAAAGATGCAGAAGCAGCAAGTGATCTATTAATAACTTGTGATGCTGTAAGTATCAACGGAAATGTTTGGACATTATCAGGAACATGGCACGCATATGACTACCCAGGTCAATCAAATCAATATGATGTAGGAGTAGCTTCTCCAACTGGAACATACACAGATGTAAGTTCAAAAGATGTACCAGATGCATTTACAACTACACAAGGACCAAGCAAATACACAGGTGAAGCGAATAAAGATGACATGCAAGGCACTTGGTCAAATCAAATTATATTTAACACAAACCCTGCATCTATATCTGCAGCTCTTTACCACGGACAAGTTAACGGAAATGAAATCTCTGCAGACTCTACATGTACTTTCGTTCTACCTATAACTCTAACTCTACAAAAAACAGTTATTAATGATAACGGTGGCACAGCTCTTGATACAGCATTTACTCTCTCTGCATCAGGTCCAACTCCAACATCAGGAATAGAAGGTAATGCAAACGTTACTAATAAAATAGTTACAGCAGGTGCTTATACTCTTTCTGAGTCAGGAGGCCCAGCAGGATACACTGCTTCACAATATAGCTGTGTCAAAAATGGAGGTGCTCCATTAGTGAGCAACGCTCTGACTCTCGCTTCTGGCGATAATGCTGTTTGTACTATCACAAATGATGACATAGCTACAAATACTCCACCTATTTTATCTAACGTACCAACCAGTGTCACTATCCCTGAATTAGTTGAGTACAATTTCACAGCTACCGCTACTGACTCTGACATCCCAGCAAACACACTTACATACTCTCTTACTGGCTCTGTACCATCTGGTGCATCCATAAACTCTTCTACTGGAGCATTCTCTTGGACACCAGACGAAGCTCAAGGTCCAGGAGTATACTCTTTCTCTGTTCAAGTAAGTGATGGCACAAATAATGTGACTGCACCTATATCTATCACAGTCACTGAAGTAAACGTTGCTCCAGTTGCAAATAATGACTCTGCGACAACAAACGAAGATACAGCAGTGACTATCCCGTTTGCAAACTTAATTTTTAACGATACAGATAGTGATCTTCCTGCAAACACACTTACCATAACTCTTGTTTCTGGTGCTACAGATGGCACAGTAGAGATAGTAGGCTCTGATGTAGTGTTTACACCTACAGCAAACTGGAACGGCACTGCGGGTTTTGACTACACTCTTTCTGATGGCTCTCTCACTGACACTGCACATGTTACTGTGACAGTAGGTGCTATAAACGATGCACCTCTTCTTTCAGATGTTCCAAGTGAAATAACAATCCCTGAATTAGTCGAATATCTATTTACTGCGATCGGTAGTGATATAGATGTAAGCGACATATTAACATTTTCACTAGTAGGTAATCCTTTAGGTGCAGTTATAGACGGAACAACTGGAGAATTTGCTTGGACACCTACAGAAGCACAAGGACCTGGAGTTTACAATTTTGTAGTTCGTCTATTTGATGGCACAGTAAATGTGGATGCTCCTATAGCTATAACAGTGACTGAAGTAAACATTGCTCCGGTAGCATATGATGCTTCTGTATCAACACCGATGAATACTGATAAAGATATAACTCTTGGTGCTACAGATGGTGACCTACCAGAAAATACACTTACTTTCACTATAACTTCTGAACCAACAAGTGGAACACTAGACCTAACTGGAGATCAAGCGACTTACACACCAAATGAAAACTTTGTTGGATCTGATTCATTTGAATATCAAGTTTGTGATCAAGATAATGCATGCGACACTGCAACCATAGAAATTACTGTAAGTAACGATGCACCAATATTCAACGAAGAATTTGAAGATACAACTGAAGTAGAAATCCCAGAAGAAGCAGCTTATTCAATAGACGCTTCTGCGACAGACCCAAATGAAAACCCACTTACTTACTCTCTCGGAGTTGGTGCACCAGCAGGATTAGTAGTAAACGAAACTACTGGAGAAGTAACATGGACACCAACAGAAGAGCAAGGTGTAGGAGTTTACTCTGTCCAAGTTATAACTACTGACGGCGCATCTACAAACTCACACACATTTACTATCACTGTAGTCGAAGTAAACAAAGCTCCAGTAGCTCTCGATCAAGCAGTATCTACTAATGAAGATGTAGCTAAAGCTATCACTCTTACAGGTTCTGATTCTGATATTCCAACACAAAGCTTAACATTCGCAGTCGCTTCAAATCCTACAAGTGGAACACTTACAGACTTAAATACAACTACAGGAGATGTGACTTATACTCCAAACGCAAACTTTAACGGCTCTGATTCATTTACATTTACAGTAAATGATGGGGAAGTAGACAGCACAGCAGCGACAGTATCGATCACAGTAAACCCAGTAAACGATGCACCTACTATAGTACTAAATGGCTCTGCTGAAATTGCATTTATGGTTGGGGGTTCTTACACAGATGAAGGAGCTGCATGTAATGACGTAGAAGACGAATCTCCTTATGCTGCAAGTGTGACTGGTTCATTTGATCCACAGACTGTAGGTACATACACTCTTACATATAGGTGTACAGATAGTGATGAGGCTACTTCAGATACAGTGACTCGAACAATAACTGTCCAAGCTACTCCAGCACAATGTGCTGATGGTAGAGACAATGATGAGGACGGCAAGACTGATTTTGGTGGAGAAAACCCAGACCCAGGCTGTTCAAGTGCATCTGATGATGATGAAACTGACCCAGTAGTACCTCCTCCTTCAAATGGTGGTGGAAGTAGTAGTGGATCCAAGCCTAAAACCCAACCAGCAGGACAAGTATTGGGTGCTTCTACAGACATATGTAGTGCTGTAGATAGCTATATGAGAAAAGGTTATAACAAGAATGATAAAGAACAAGTAAAAATACTTCAAGGATTCTTAAATGACTACATGAAGTCTGGCTTAGCTGTAGACGGGGGATTTGGCAATAAAACTGAGTCCGCTGTAAAAGCATTCCAAGAAGCTAGAAAAGAAAACGTACTAACTCCTTGGAAACTCACAAAGCCTACAGGTATCTTCTACAAGACTTCTCTTGCAGAAGCAAAAAGACTGATGTGTCCAGCGGAGTTTGGAGCATTACCAATCCCTACAGACTTAGTGCCTTGGAGTACAGGTATAAAAGTAGCTTTAACAAACTAAATATTAATTTAAAAGACTAAACAAAAAAAACTGGCTGTGTAATTCACAGCCAGTTTTTTTGTTATGAGTTTGATTGTGATACAATTTACTCATGAAATTCTACGACATGAGAGTGCGACCGCGCACTTTTGTGAAAAAAATTATTACAAAGAAAAAATTACCAAAAATATTTTCCGCTTTTTTGGTTTTACTTTTAATTTTTATTCCGGCAACTGGACTATTGACTCCTCAACATGATGCTCTGGCTGATGATGCTATTTTTAGTTGGGCTAAAGGTATGGGAGGTGTGGGGTATGATGAAGGTGGTGCAATAAACGTAGATTCAGTCGGGAATGTTTATTCGACTGGAATATTTGAGGGCACCGCCGACTTGGATCCTGGAGTAGGGACAAGCAACTTGGTATCTGCTGGTGGCTTCGATGTATACATATTAAAACTCGATAATTCTGGTAATTTTGTATGGGCTAAATCTTTGGGTGGAGCATCCGCGAATTACTCTACGTCCATAATAACTGACTCTGATGGAAATGTATATACGACAGGATATTTTAATGGAACTGTCGACTTTAATCCTGGAGTAGGGACGAGTAATTTAACTTCAGTAGGAGAGTATGATGCTTATATCTCTAAACTTGACTCTGGTGGAAATTTTGTTTGGGCAAAAGCTGTTGGTGGTGCTACGTTTGATGATAGTTATTCAATAAAGATAGATTCTAATAATGATGTATATTTTTCTGGAGAATTCATAGGAACTGTCGACTTCGACCCGGGAGTTGGGACAAGTAATTTAATTTCAGCAGGACAGTATGATGCTTATATCTCTAAACTTGACTCTGATGGAAATTTTGTTTGGGCAAAAAATATAAGTAGTGGTACAGAATCTGATTTTGCTTCTTATATCGCTCTAGACTCTGAAAACAATGTCTATGCCACAGGATATTTTTCAGGCACCGCCGACTTTGATCCTGGAGCAGGGACGAGTAATTTAACTTCAGTAGGAAGCGGGGACATCTTCATCTCCAAAATCGATTCAGCTGGAAATTTTGTTTGGGCTAAGTCCATGGGAGGCACGGGATTTGATCAAGGTAATTCCATATCCACATACTCTGATGGAAATATATATACCACAGGAAAATTCACAGGTACTGCCGACTTTGATCCTGGAGCAGGGACGAGTAATTTAACTTCAGTAGGAAATATGGACATCTTCATCTCCAAAATCGATTCAGCTGGAAATTTTGTTTGGGCTAAGTCCATGGGAGGCACGGGATTTGATGTTGCTTATTCAATCACTATAGACCCTGATGATAGTGTATACACAATAGGAGAATTCACAGGTACTGTCGACTTTGATCCTGGAGCAGGGACAAGCAATTTAATTTCAGCTGGGGGTGTTGACATCTTTATATCTAAACTAGACTCTGATGGTGACTTTGTCTGGGTAAAAACCATAGGTGATCCCATTACTGTTCTACCTGCTTATTATGGATCATCAATTGTTGTAGATGATAATTTTAATGTTTTTACGATTGGGTACTTTGAGGGCACCGCCGACTTTGATCCTGGAGTAGGGACGAGTAATTTAACTTCAGCAGGAGGTTTTGATATCTTCATCTCCAAACTCACTCAAGTCTTCCCTCCCACTACCACTACCCAAGCTGCTACGAACACTTCTCAAACTACAATTACTTTAAATGGTAACATCACAGATACCGGAGGAGTAGATCCTACAGCAAGAGGTTTTCAGTATGGTCTAGATAATACTTACGGTACCACAGTCACTCAAAACACAGGTCCATATACTACTGGAGCATTTACTGCAGACGTTACAGGTCTTACTTGTAATACACAATACTCCTTCAGATCTTTTGCTACTAATACTGGAGGTACAGGGTATGGATCAGAAGTCAGCTTTACTACTTCTGCTTGCCCTGTGAGTTCTTCTTCTGGTACCACTAGAGCTGCTATAGAAAGAAACTTATCTCAACAACCTACCCAACCAGTAGTAGAAACCCCTATTCCTCCATCTAATCCTACTCCAACTAATACATCTGAAACACCTACTACTGAATCAGGTTCGAATACATCTATTATCACAAGAACCCTTAAAGAAGGTATGGATGGGGAAGATGTTAAAGAATTACAAAAGTATTTAAACACTCATGGATTTATTTTAACTAATTCAGGTTATGGTGCTCCTGGGAATGAGACTGTATACTTTAGGAAGAAAACTTTAAATGCTGTACTCAGATTTCAAGCTGCGATGAATATTGTAAAAGATGGCATAGTAGGGGTAGTGACTAGGGGCTTTATCAAGTAAGTCTTATTGTTGACTTTACTGATTTTTAATGTATAATATAAATAATGAAAAAGCTCACTAAGTGGTTCAAAAAATATTTCATACCGCACGAACACAATGAATTCAAACCTCACTTTTTGAGACATGAATCTGCTTTAATAATCTTACTTATCATTATAATAGTTGAGGCTGCTTTCCTGGTCCAAGTATTCATAGTATTTGATAAGACAAACTTCCTAGCTTCAGTCCTCCCTGGCGCGCTCACAGCACTCACAAACGAAGAAAGAGCTGAAAACGGAGCAGGGCCATTAAAAGAAAATGCTTTATTAGCTAAAGCAGCTCAACTAAAAGCCGAAGATATGGCGAAAAATGGCTACTTTGCACACACGAGCCCAGATGGCAAAACTCCTTGGTACTGGTTTAACCAAGTCGGATATAAATACACTATGGCCGGAGAGAACTTAGCAGTAAACTTTTTTGAATCTAGAGATGTAGCCGAAGCTTGGATGGATTCACCGACCCACCGAGCAAACATAGTAAAGAAAAATTATACAGAGATAGGTATAGGTATAGCAAACGGTATCTATGAAGGGAGAAGTACTGTATTCGTCGCCCAATTATTCGGTACACCAGTAGCGACTCCTACTCCTATCATTACACCTACTCCTATAACCCCAGTAAAAACTACTACAACAAAACCCGTAGTTCCAGCACCAACTCCAAAGCCAACACCCGTAATACCAAAACCTACTCCTACTCCAATAACTCCGCAAACCATAGCTACTACACCTAGCGAAGTGCAAGTATTGGGTGAGGAAACAAATGAATCAAAAGTCGTCGTAAGTGCAACAATTTTCGACAAAACAAAATCCTTCATACAAAAGATCATCTCTTCTCCTCGTGAGTCAGTAAATTATATTTATGGAGGCATAGCTTTATTTGTAGTCTTAGCCCTGCTCTTGGTGATTTTTATAAAATCAGAAATACAGCATCCAGCCATAATAGGAAGAGGTATTGCTCTTGTCGCTGTGATATTATTTTTACTATTTGTAAACATACAAGTACTCACTCTAGATACAAAAATACCGGAAGAAAGCCTCGAGGCAAGCGTGATTGCATATTAAGATTTGTCTTGATACAATCTACCTATGCGTAGAGAGCGTATATTTTTAATTTTAGGAATCTGGGTAGCTATATTGCCTTACCTTGGGTTTCCTTACTCTTGGAAAAACATCCTGTTTACAATATCAGGATTGATTTTGGTATATTACAGTTACTTAATTTACAAAGAAAATAAAGTAGTAAAAACACCTGAAGAAAATACCCAAAATCAAAATACCGAGAGAGAAGAAGAATATCAACAAGAACCTTATGAGAGAAATACTAATACTGATGAATACGGCAGAATAAGATTTAACGAATAATAAATATAAATTAAAATGAACATACTAAACCAAATATTTGAGAAAATTTCTAAAGCCAGAAACATCATTGTCGTCATAGTTCTCTTGGGGATATTTTTTGTTTTTGGGACTTATATCGGATATTACAATAGACCAGAAATAGACAGAGTGCTGCTAAATAACAAAGAGACTCAAGTGGTCACTCAGGCGGATTTTGCTCCATTTTGGAAAGCCTGGAATCTAATAAATGAGAAGTACCCTGGAGCTAATAATGTAACTGACCAACAGAAGATCTATGGTGCCATAGCAGGGCTTATAGGCTCTTTAGATGACCCTTATAGCATGTTCTTTACTCCAGATGAGACTAAGTCATTCCAAGAAGAAATAGCAGGTAATTTTGGAGGTATAGGTATGGAAGTCGGCTTAAAAGATGGCATTCTTACTGTCATCGCTCCTTTAAAAGGCACTCCGGCATACAAAGCTGGTATTAAATCCGGAGACAAAGTGATCAAGATAGATTCTACTGTAACTTCTGAATTAACGGTAGAAGAAGCCGTAAAACTAATCCGTGGAGATAAAGGCACTACAGTTACCCTCACTATATTCCGCGAAGGGGACAGTGAACCAAAAGAAATCAAAATCGTCAGAGAAACCATAAACATCCCTACTCTAGACACTGAGGTGAGAAAAGACGGAATCTTCGTCATAAAACTGTATTCATTCTCCGCAAATTCTGCAAACCTATTCAGGAATGCCATGAAAGATTTTGTTTTATCAAAAAGCGATAAACTTTTGATTGACTTAAGAGGGAACCCTGGAGGGTATCTGGACTCATCAGTAGATATGGCAAGCTGGTTCTTACCAGAAGGTAAAGTAGTAGTGACTGAAGATTATGGTAACAACGAAGAAGCCGACGTATACAGAAGTCGAGGTTATAATATATTCAACGATAAATTAAAACTTATTATATTGATAGATGAAGGTTCTGCGTCTGCTTCAGAAATATTAGCAGGAGCACTCCGTGATCATAACCGTGCAAAACTTGTAGGTACTAAAAGCTTTGGAAAAGGTTCTGTGCAGGAAGTAGTCGATATCACAGATGACACTATATTGAAAATCACAGTGGCCAAGTGGCTTACTCCAAATGGAAACACGATCGCAGAAGTAGGGCTCACTCCAGACTATGAGGTAAAGTACACAAAAACCAGTCCTGATGATGAGAGTGACCCACAGATGGATAAAGCAGTCGAATTGTTAAATAGTAATTAGAAAAAAACATGAAAGTAATATTCCTAAAAGATGTACCTAAAGTAGGTAGAAAATACGATGTAAAAGAGGTGGCCGATGGATATGCGATGAATTCTCTTATCCCTAGAAAGCTAGTAGAGATTGCAACTCCAAAATCCATAGCGGAGCTAGAAAAGAGAAAGAAAAATATCCAAATCGAAAAGGAAATACAGTCAGACTTACTGATGAAAAACCTTGAAGAAATAAAAGGAAAAGTCCTGCACATAGAAGTAAAAGCAGATGATAAAGGGCATTTGTTTAAAGGTGTTAATGTAGCAGATATTGTGGCAGCCATGAAAGCCGAGCACCATGCTGATATCTCTCCTCAATTCATACTCTTAGAAAAACCTATCAAAGAAGTAGGAGAATATGATATCCAAATAGAAATCCAAGGTAAAAAGTCTTCGTTTAAATTAGAAATACTAGCTAAATAAAAAAATCCCCTTAACGGGGATTTTTTTATTTAAGTTTATTATATTACTACATTGACTATCTTTTTAGTTACAGTTTTTCCATTGAAAGATACTTTTCTTCGAGTGCCAAATTTTACTTTTCCAGGTTTTAATGCAAATAGAGTATGGTCTTTACCAATGCCTACATTTGTACCAGCCATTACGTCTGTGCCACGCTGTCTGATGATGATAGACCCTGATTGAGCCATCTGTCCATCAGTTACCTTCACACCGAGGTATTTTGGATTTGAATCTCTTAAGTTTTTGGCGGTACCGCCGGCTTTCCTATGTGCCATATTGTTTTATTATTGTTTTTAATGCTAAAATTCACTTATAAATCAAGTGGAATTAGTATAACTAATTTTATGGAAAAAATCAAGCAATTTATGGAGGGTGAGAGGGGGAAGACTATTCTCTTTGTATTTATTGTCCTTTTAGTAGGTTTAGCCTCATTTGAGCTAGGTAGGCTCTCTAAAAGTACTTCAAATGGAGGGGTGAAGGTAGAGTACCCAAATAGCCTGCCAAATCAATCAGCAAATGCTATAAATGCGCTAGAAACTACAAAAAGCACTCCTGTAGGAAAAACATCTACAGGAACTACATATAAAAAATCAACCTTAGATCAGCAAATTTTCTTTGCTTCAAAAAGAGGGAATAAATATTATCCAGAAAACTGCCCTGCTGGTAAAACCCTAAAACAAGAAAACAGAGTTTATTTTGGAACCCGCGCCGAAGCCGAAGCTGCCGGATACACACTATCAAGTTCTTGTGATTAAACACATATTAAATATCGATTAAGTAAGGTATCTCTTTTGCCTTATTTTAGATATTTGGCTCTTCTTGGGGGATTGAAGAAAATTCATTCGTAATAAAATTATTTTGGAATTATTTATTCTATTTAAACCTGGCTGATTTATTTTATTTATTAAAACAAAATTAAAAAGAGGAGGAGAGCGATTTTAAAAGTGCTTTGTTTATAAGGGGGAATTGGTATATCCGTGTCGCACAATATATGTTTTGGACCATGGCCTATCTGAATAAAGCAGGCTTTAGAAGATCTTTAAAAGAATTTAAGATTCGATTAAATGACCAATACTATCACCCGTTGTTGTGCTTTGATTCAAAGTTTCTTTAAAATAATTTACTTAACACTTCCCTTAATACAACACCTTAAAAATCGTCAAAATTAGAATCCTGTTTTAGGGGACTCACTCCCCTCTTTTTTGGCAAAATAGGGAAGACTGTGTTAACATTTTTTATTTTAGAATATCTTTAAAGAAAAGCATGAACCATGCTAAGAATTCTTTACCCCAGGCTACTACAGTAGAAACAGTGATCCCAAAGTATTTCATCAACAGTAGAGCTATCACGACTATCACTATGATCTCCAGAAAACCTCCTTGTTTGTTATGTTTATTATTTTTTATCATAATATTATATTTATTTTATCACAGATTAAGGCTGTGGTGTATATGGTGGTAAATAATACATCGGATCAAGATACGCATTTATAGCGGCTATAGGCTGCTTTAATATTACTCCAGCGCAAGACTTGCTCGGCACAGTGGAGACTTTAACCCCGCTCGCTACATACATTGATATATGCAGATGTGGCCCTGTAACCCTCCCAGTACCTCCCGTATAGCCTATAAGTTGACCTCTACTCACCCTTTGCCCTTCACTCACTTTAATAAGTGACAAGTGCCCATAAGTACTAGCCAAGTTGTTGTTGTATTCTATAAAAATCCATTTACCGAAAGAAACTCCCGGACAAGCTACGTCTGTATCCCCTGTACCTTTTACTACCCCATCACCCATAGCGTACACAGGTAGTGGGCTCCTCGCTCTAAAATCCGTACCACTATGACCACTTGCATATGTACGGTGTGGCCCAGTCTTGGCACCAAATTGTTGAGTGACATATACTCTATCAAGTGGCCAACCCAAAACTCCTCCTGACGGAAGCTTGGAAGGGTCTAATATAAATTTTAACTGAGATTCATAACTACGGAGCTCTTGTTCAAAAGCTGCTTTTTTTGCAGTTTGTTCTTTTACTAATTGCTGATAGCTGGCTTCACTATTTTTTGTCTGCGAAAGTAATTTATTTTTGTCATTTACATTTTGGACTACGATCTTTTGTTGATCTGCGAGTTTTGATTTTAAGTTTATCAGTTCGTTTTTTGCATCTATAGTAGACGACCTGGTCACTTCTAGGGCGCCTTTTGTTGTCCTCAAGCTACTTATGTTTTCTATAATACTTTCCCTCACCTTAGCTCTGTTGTCTATGTCGTTCCAGATAGAAGTAAAATCATTCTCAGACAAAATAGTATGGATGATGTCTTCGAGTTCGAGCTCATTTGTCTCACGCAGACCGAGGGCTATAGAATCCCTGTGATTTAGGATGGCTCCTTCTTTGTCGCCTATGTCAGAACTGAGCCCATTTATCTTTTCATTAGTTTGATCTATTTTTTTCTCTGTTACTGATATATCAGTTTGTAATTTCTTTTTAGTTAGATCAAGTTGTTTTATAGAAACACTAAGGGAACTTTTTTGTTTACCTAGAGTGTCTAGCTCCGCTTGGTAAGCTCTTATGTCTGCTTCTAATTTTGCGATATCTGCATTTCTTTGATTGATCTTATCTTGGATCTCATCTGCCGTCTGTGCATAGGAAACCAAGGAAGACATAAAGCCAACTGATACTAACAAAACTAAGCAAAAAATAAGGCTAACTAATTGCTTTTTGTGCATATTGTAATCTTGATAATGTTTCATTTTTACCTATAACAGAGGCTATCGTAAAAGGATCAGGAGATTTGTCTAATCCCGAAAGGGCAAAACGCACAGGGTGAAGCATGGCTCCCCTTTTTTCAAGTTTATCCGCTAGAGACATCAGCGAATCTTTGATAGTGTCTTGCGTAAAATTATCTTCATTGATTTCGCTAAGTGCATTTATTGCGAGCTCTAAGTTTTTCTTTGTATCTTCGGCGGTGGAATTTTTAAATATTAACTTTTCCTTTTGGTAGGTGGGTGTTTTGAAAAATAAATCTAACTCCCCTCTTTCGGCCATATCTTTGACATCACTCCATTTGGAAATCCGCTCAAAAATCACCGGCACTAGCTTCACGTCTCGCATATTTTCTGGCAACCATTCTAAAATATTTTTTTCTATTTCACTTGCGGGCAGTAGCTTCATGTGCTCCTTATTAAACCAATTCAATTTCTCATCGCTCCACCTTGCGCCGGATCTTTGTATCTTAGAAAGATCAAAAACTTTTATTAGTTCTTCAGCTGTAAATACTTCTTGCTCTCCACCAGGATTAAACCCGAGGAATGCTAAATAGTTCAGCATAGCTTGTGGCAAGTACCCTTCTTTTTTATAATCCAAAATATCTTTGGCTCCATCTCGTTTACCCATTTTTTTACCTCCTGTATCACCGAGGATTGGCGGCATTGTCACTAATTCTGGTTTATCTATTTCTAGCGCTTCGTATAAAGCCAAGTAGTTTGGAGTCGAAGCTATGAATTCTTGACCACGCATAACATGGCTTACACCCATGAGTAGATCGTCAATAATATGCGCAAAATTATATGTAGGGTAGCCGTCACTTTTTATTAATATAAAATCATCCACTGCTTCCTCCCCTGCTTCTAATTCACCACGTGTGACATCATGCCATTGATATTTTTTAGGGGTTACCTTTAATCGAAGTGGCTTGGTGCCATCCCAAACTGATGGATTTTCTGGACGATGAGTACGATATAAAAAAGGTTTCTTTTCTTCTTCTGCTTTTTTCCGAAAAGCATCAATTTCTTCTGGTGTATATGGATCTGCATAAGCAAGACCTTTTTCTACTAAAATATCAGCGTACTTTTTGTAAGTAGCAAGCCTTTCTGACTGTAGATATGGTGGATTTTCCCCACCAATATCTGGACCTTCGTCCCAAGCTAAATTCACCCACTTAAGTGAATCCATAATGTGCTGTATTGAGCCTTCCACTTCCCTTTTCTTGTCTGTGTCTTCAATACGTAATATAAATTTACCGTTATGCTTACGCGCTAAAAGCCAGGCATACAGTGCTGTACGGACATTCCCCACATGAATAAAGCCTGTCGGCGATGGCGCAAACCTAGTGACTATTTTACCTGTATTTTCATCTCCCATTCCCCTATTTTAGCATTTTTTTGACTAAATGAGGAGTAGTATTTATTTCTCGTGGCTTAGAGCTATGTCTAGCAAAGCTCGGGCTATCTTTTCGGCAGCGCCAGGTCTGTTGAAATTTTTAGCATTTTGAGACATCTCATCCCATTCTACTTTATCGCTTGTTATCCGCTCTATTTCTGAACTCAATATATTTGCAGTCATGTTTGCTTCTTCGATCACGCTACATGCTCCAGCTCGTGCATAATTAAAAGCATTTTTCTTTTGATGATCCAAATTTGTATTTGTAATAGGTACTATGATCGAAGGCACACCCCATCCAGAAATCTCAAATATCATAGAGCCAGCTCTAGAGACAATAATAGTAGCGACCCCAGAAGCCATCTTAATAGATAGAGGATTCAAAAATGCCATACATGTGTATCGTAATTTATTTGCATCATTTTCAAGGACAATTCTGGCTCTTTCAGATACTGCATCAAAATTCAGCACCCCTGTCTGGTGAATAATTTGAAAATTCTTCACAAGTCTTGGTAAGGCATCCAGGATAGTGTTGTTTATAAGCTCAGCCCCTTGAGATCCACCCAAGACAAGTATCACCGGCATCCCAGATTCTAATTTGAAATATTCAAAGGCTTCTTTTTTAGATGCAGGTGTTTCTATCTCAGTTCTGATAGGCTGACCAGTCCAAGCTACTTTTTCTTTAGGGAAATATTTTGCTGCTTCTTCAAAAGAGATAGCGACTTTTTTTGCAAATCTTCCCGCAAACCTATTCACTCTACCAGGAGCAGAATCAGATTCATGTATGACTACAGGTATATTTAAAATACGCGCTGCGAAAATAACCGGAAAAGAAGCATACCCACCTTTCCCAAAAACTACATCTGGATAAATCGAAAAAAGTTTAAAAACAGCACTGACCACACCAGAAGCTGTCCTAAACATATCAGTAAAATTCTTCAAAGAAAAATAAGTGCGCATTTTACCAGCACTGACTTCTTCGTAGATTAAACTATTTTCAAAAAGAACTTCTTTATCATACGGACTATCAGAAATATAGTACAATTTTGCACCTAAGATTTTCTCATGTTCTATTATTTCACGAACTTTTTGAACGACGGCAATTATAGGATAAAAATGTCCGCCTGTTCCTCCTCCAGTAAAAACAATTTTCATAAATTTAAATTTGGTTAAGTGTTACTAGTCTGCATTTTTGATATTTGAAGTACTATGCCCATCGAGGCGAGAGCTATCATCAGTGAAGTCCCCCCGTGGCTCATAAAAGGAAGTGGCACACCAGTCAGAGGGAATACTCCGATCACAGAAGCTATATGCATAAACGACTGCATCATGATCAGTATAACAATTCCAGATACTAAAAGTCTACTGAACAAATCTGGAGCTCTGTTAGCAATTTTAAATCCTCGCAAGACAAAGAGAGTATACAGGATGATAGCTCCCACTCCGCCGACAAATCCAAGCTCTTCTCCTAAGACAGCAAATATAGAGTCCCCTTGTGGCTCTGGTAAATAGCTAAATTTCTGAATACTTTGTCCAAGACCCCTACCAAATACTCCCCCGCCACCAAGAGCGATGAGTGACTGCTGTATCTGATATGAAGACCCACGCGGATCATTGGATGGATCGATAAAAGTTTTCACTCGTGCCTGCAAATATGGAGTAAAGTACACAAGTACGGATAGCACTATCACTGCACCAAAACCAACTCCCAAAATATACCGTAGAGGAACTCCAGAAATAAAAAGCATAGAAATACCCGTGAGAGCAATCAATATAAAACTTTTTGTATCTGGTTGCTTAAATAAAATAAGTGCGATCATCCCGAGTAATATAGCCAGTGGCAACATGCTAAATTTAAAATCCGTGACTCTATTTTTCGCCCAAGAAAGCCAAGCCGCAAAGTAAATCACAAAACCAAATTTCAAAAATTCTACCGGCTGAAAAGAGAAGAAATGCAAACTTATCCATCTCTTTGCTCCCCCATGATCTGAGCCAAGTCCTGGGATAAACACAGCTAGTGTGAGCAGTATAGTGGCGATAAGGATATGTAATGAATACTGTCGCCAGAATTTATAAGGTATTTTGTAAGCAATATACATCCCTATTGAGCCCAGGCCCAAGCCTAAAACTATCTGATTAAACAAGACAGAATAAAAAACACTTGGACTCTTTACAAGCAACCCAAGAGAAGCAGAGATGAACATGGTGATACCGAGCACTATCAGTATGATCAATGTTACAAAAAAGAATTTGTCTATTTTTTTACCTGTCGGGTGGGACTTCATAATAATTTAATAAAAACTTAGTGATATCTAAAAACGGATCAGCCCAGGTCTGCGCTGCATAAGGTACACCTTTTGGATTTATGGCGTAGAGAAGTATTATAAATTTTGGCTCATAAGCTGGAAAATATCCGATAAAAGAATGGTTATTCCTATCTTCATAATATCCCCCACCATCTTCTTTCGCAACTTGCGCCGTACCTGTTTTCACTGCAACACTAAAACGATCCATCTTTGCCGCACCTCCTTTTAAGGATTTATCCATCACTGTCACTAGCATTCTCGTGATTTCTTGTGAAGTTTCTTTGGAGATTTTAGTCGGCGTTGTTTCGTATGTTATTTCCTTGGAAGTCCCGTCGCTATATTTTATCTGTTTTACTAAATGCGGAGTGACTAAGTTTCCACCATTGGAAAGTGACGCCAAGGCCCGGATAAGCTCAACTGGTGTAAAAGCTATACCCTGCCCAAAGGCAGCGTTTGCATACTCTATCTCTCTCGGACTATTTAAAATATTTGAAACAAGCCCTGAAGTTTCGTTTGGTAGATCGATACCAGTTTTTTCTTTAAGCCCAAATGACAAGAGGTATTCTCGTAAGTTTTTCTTGCCTAGTCTCTGCTCTGCGAATACCATCCCCGTATTTAAGGATTGATTGAGTACATCTTGCATAGTCGTCCCAGGGCCTCTACCTTTTTTATCGAAATTAAAAATCTCTCTTTTTTCTATTACTACTGAGCCAGTATCATTATATGCTGTGTCTGCAGTCACGGCTTTGGCATCAAGTGCAGCAGCCATGATAAGTGGCTTTACCACAGATCCAAATTCAAGCACGTTTTCTACGAGTGGATTCCCAAAAGTAGAAGTTTTCTTTATCTTAGAAAAATCATTCGGATCAAAGTCTGGCTTTATGGTAAGCGCATAAATAGCTCCATCATTTGGATTCATGATAATTCCACCTATAGAATCTACTTGATATTTATTTTTTACTTCTGCAAGTTTTTTGTCTAGATATTCTTGAACTACTGGCTCGATAGTAGAGACTACATCCCCTTCTCTCGCTTCATCTGTGAAAAAAGTTTTGTTTATATTTGAAAATACTTCCGCAAAGAAATTTACATAAGGATTATTCGCATCTCTCCTCAAGACTGCATCATACTCCCTCTCGAGTCCATAGCGTCCACCTAAGTCATCCCCCTTATATGCCACGAACCCAAGAGAGTGTGAAGCCATAGCTCCTCCAGGATAAAAACGCCATTTTTCTTTAAAGATATTTACTCCAGGTATTTTAAGAGCATCGATACTGTCAGCTTGCTCCTTTGATAAGTGCCCTATGATGTCTTCATATGGATCTTGCTTCTTTGAAGCTTTGGCCATAAATTCTGCCTGATCTATATTCTCTACTATAAGAGACAACTGCTCATAAGCTTTCTCAGCATCGCCTAGCTTACCAGGATAAATAGCCAGCTTATAACCTAGAGTCTGCGTCGCAGCTGAGACTAGCTCTCCGTCTTTACGTTCAAAATAAATAGTACCTCTTTCAAAAATATTCGAAGAAGGTGTAGCGTATTGCCTTAAGGCTATCTCTTCGTACGAATTGCTGTGTATTATCTGCACGAAAAAAAGTTTTGCTATTAAAACAAAACTAAAAAGCACTATACAAAGTAGAATGATCCTAGATCTAGGTACAAAACTAGATTTCATTATTGATAGAATTTACACTTCCAAGATTATATCCAAGGCTGGAGATAGATTTACGGATTGCAAATGTAGCTTTGGCATCACTGAAACCAAGAGAGTGCGAGTAGTCCAGATCAAGCTTGCTAGACATAGCCAAATATTTTGCTTCTAAGTCCATGACTTCGTTGCCCACGTCTCTGGCATTTGCTTCGAGGTTTTTTCTTTCAATTATATTAAAAACGATATTACCTAGAAAAATAACATACAGAACAGCGAGCAGTCCAAAAGATATAAGAATAATCTTGAGTAAGCGTCTTTCGATATCATTGTTGTTTATGATGTTTACTTCGTTCGCATAACTCTTTACTTTTATACCTATTGTTTTCATTTTATTTTATTTTTTCTAGGATTCGGAGCTTGGCACTACGAGCTCTTTTATTATTAATAATTTCTTCTTTTGTTGGTATTATGGGTTTTTTATTTATTAAAATTACTTTGCCTTCTTTCTCGTGTTCTTTAAAAAATCTTTTAACTATCCTGTCTTCTAAACTATGAAATGATATAACTGCCATCCTCCCTCCTACCTTAAGTCCATCAAACCCGTGCTTTAGACCATCCCTCAAGGCTCCTAGTTCGTCATTTACTGCTATCCTGAGTGCCTGAAATGTCTTTGTCGCACAGTGTATCTTCCCTCTCTTGTATGCGTTTGGCACTGCACTTTCGATAATACTCACTAAATCAAAAGTCGTCTCTATCTTTGCTTTCCCTCTCGCTTCTACTATGGCTCTGGCTATTCTCCTTGAGAACTTTTCTTCACCGTAACCATATATAACGTCTGCCAAGTTTTTCTCCTCCCAATTGTTCACAATCTCACTCGCTGTGAGATCTTCTTCTGAAGAAGGATTTTCTTTCTTACTTTTCATAGTCATGAGCAAAGGCTCCGCTTTTAAGAAAGAAAATCCTCGTCCAGAATTCTCTAATTGATCCGAACTCAAACCCAAGTCAAACATTATGCCATCAAAGCCTTGTAACTCTTTGTGCTCATCTATCTGCCTAAAATTTGCATTGATAAAATGAATGTCGCAATCAAGCCCTTCAAACTTACTTTCGGCTTTTTGGAACGCTCCTTTATCTTGATCAATGGCAAAGATTTTTACACCCGGATACAGCTTGCATACTTCTCTGCTGTGTCCCCCGCCCCCAAATGTAGCGTCTACAACCACTGAAGTTTTATTCAAGTTCAAACCTTCTATTGTTTCATTTAAAAGAACTGTCTTGTGTACGCTAT
>CAYHIX010000006.1:0-32315 GCA_964356875.1 uncultured Candidatus Saccharibacteria bacterium | reverse complement strand
CAATTAATTTCGTACCTACTCCACCTAAAGTCTCAATACCGAGCGATAGCGGGATGACATCAAGTAGAAGCACATCACGCACATCACCTTGTAAAACTCCGGCCTGCACCGCAGCGCCGAGCGCCACGACTTCGTCGGGGTTGATAGAAAGGTTTGGAGTCTTACCAAAAACATTTTTTACCTCTTCGACCATCTTTGGCATTCGAGTCTGCCCTCCCACCATGATGATCTCATTCATGTCTTCCATCTTGAATCCAGATGCAGCCATAGCTCTCTTGGTGATCTCGATAGAACGAGTGATGTATTCATCGGCGATAGCTTCGAGTTGGGCACGAGTCATCTTGAGCAGTAAATGCTGTGGTCCTTCTGCTGTAGAAGTAATGAACGGAATGTTGATCTCAGTTTCAATAGAAGTAGAAAGCTCTATCTTGGCTTTTTCAGCAGCTTCGTCGAGACGCTGCAATGCGAGCTTGTCATTACGTACATCTACCCCTGAAGTCTTTTTAAATTCTTCAGCGATCCATCCTATGATCTTGTGGTCTATGTCGCGACCTCCGAGATGACTGTCTCCATCTGTAGACTTTACCTCGATGACATCGTCACCGATCTCAAGCACAGACACGTCGAATGTACCGCCTCCAAAGTCGTATACAACTATCTTTTCATTTTTCTTTTTATTAAATCCATAAGCAAGGGCTGCTGCTGTCGGCTCGTTTATGATTCTCTTTACATCGAGTCCTGCCACTGCTCCAGCATCTTTCGTAGCTTTTCTTTGTGCATCGTTGAAATATGCAGGCACAGTGATGACAGCTTCGGTGACTTTCTCACCGAGCTTTGCTTCTGCATCTGCTTTCATCTTACCTAGGATCATCGCAGAGATCTCTTCTGGACGCATCCATTTGTCGCCTATTTTTACTTCAACTCCACCATTTGCACCTTTTTGTATTTTAAATGATGCATTTTTCAAATCTTTCTGAACTTCGGGGTCTTCAAAATTGTGACCCATAAAGCGCTTGATACCATACACAGTATTTTCTGGATTTGTGACAGCCTGACGCTTTGCTAAGAGCCCTACTAGTCTGTCCCCATTTTTAGCAATAGAAACAATAGAAGGAGTCGTGCGAGCACCTTCGATATTTTCAATAATTTTTGGAGCACCACCTTCGATGACGGCGAATGCTGAGTTTGTTGTACCTAAATCTATACCTATTATTTTTGACATATTTTTATATTAATTGCGAAGAAATAATAAACTTTTCCAGAGTATTCTCCTTATGTCCTAACGCAGAAAAGTTTGATTATTTTTTAGCAATATTAATTAAGTTTATAATTTTTAATAATTTTAATTTAATAATCCCGACGCTTTAGTCGGAACCCGACTTTACATCGGGTTTACAAGGTTTTCGTGGTCACGAAATACTTGTACAATCTAGTATATATGATAAGATATATTCATGTCAAGCAAAAAAGACTATTCCAAGAAAATATTGAAGATCTTAGGACAAAAACAGGTCCTGCCTACTCAAACTTTTAAAGAAACCGAAGACCCAAAGGAGACATATGCCCTATCTAGATCGCTCAAAAACCTCGTCAGTGGTGGTTTTGTCGAACTTCACGACTCTGCACACCAAAGCTACGCCAGGCTGACTAAAGAAGGCAAGAAAAAGGTGCATAGCCTGACTTTGGAAAATGAAACAACTCTTGCAAGTACAAATTGGGATGGGTTTTGGAGGATTATTTTACTAGATCTTCCAGAATCGCGTAAAAGTGAAAGAGAAAGCCTTCGTTACCTTTTGAAAAAAGCAGGCTTTGTATGTCTTAAGAATTCTGCATGGATCTCCCCTTACCCATACGAACATCTATTCATAAATATTAAAAAAGACCTCGGACTAACCACTGAGCTCATGATCATCGTCACTCAATTTGTCGATGAAGAAACCAAAAAAGTCTTATTTGAATCTTTCGGAAAATAAAATCTAAGGAGTTTTTAATTGTTTTGCAAAGCTTTGCAAAACTTCCAATACACACGAACTTTCTAGGGACCGATAGAGTGTGCCATCTTGATTTTTATATTTTTTGCCACAAATATTTAATTCTTCTTCAAGCTTCGCGCTCAAAGCAGGAGAAATACTACCCTCTGAGATTTCCTTCCTGCATATATTGGCTGCTATGGAATCAGGATAGAGATCTAGGGTTGAACCTGCTCGACAATCATTTTCCAGAGCAACAGCAGTTGCTTCTTCGCAAGTTTTCGCTGAAGAGACTTGTGATTCAAATTTCTGTGGATTATCAAACCTATCTGGGCATAAATTAGTGATTGCCTGTTTTGTAGTTGGTTCATTTATGATTTGATCATTATTTAAAGTGCTTAACTGACTAATGTAATTTTTTATTATCCTTTTACTATCTTCATTTATTGATTTCGGGTTTTGATTAAAATACTCTAGACATAAATTTTGATCTTTATCTAGAAAATATTCACTGCTATCAATACTATCTATAACCCTACTTGAATCTACGTAAATTGGAAATTCGTAACCATAATCAATTTTTTCTATATAAAAGATTTTATCATCTGTAAAATAATACGAAATTTCTACAAAGCCAGTTTCACCATAAAAAGTTTGTGTTACTAAGACTTTGTGATTATTTAATGAATGATCATTTTGTACTCCACCTTCTGTAGATTGCCCCATAAGATCTACGGAAGTTTTTTTATAATTTCCCATACTATCATCAATCTCTTTAGCGAGTAATTTCACAGATTCAATTTCTAGATCTTGACAAGATAAACCTGATAAAGGTTTATCTATAAGAGACTTTTTATTGAGTTTATTTTTATAAACAAAAAAACCAATAATAAGTACTAAAATTATTATTGATGTTATTAAAATTAGCCTTGTATTCACAGCTTTCATTTGTAAATTGTAGTATAATTATTCATTAAATTCAAACTTGAATCTTTCGGGAAATAATTATTCTATCTGACCACCCATCCATTCTTTATAAGCTCGATTCATTCTCCGTATATCCACCCCAGCTATAAGTGGCACAGCATAACTATGATTTTTAGAAATTAATTCATTCACATCTTCGAGCTTAGATTCTAAGGTCGTGATTAATATCATAATCTGAGAAAGTTTTTTTAGGTCACCTTCCCAGTGATATATAGAATTTACTGCCCAATAATCAACGCAAACTCCAAGCTTATTATCTAAAATAAGCTTGGCAAGCCTTTCAGCTTCTTTTTCATTTTCACATGTAGTATAGATAAATACCATAAAATTACATATTTAAAACTGTAATTTACGACTATTAACTACAATATAACACTTTGAAAAATAAACGCCACAAATCTAGTTTACAATTTTGGTATTAATCTTCTAGAATCTTTAGGATTTTTTCCTGAGATCCATTTCTCATGCAAGCTTGATATTTTTCAAGCACAGCAGATGGCTCACTCTCTAAAGGACTAAAAAGGATTTTAGTGTTGTAGATGGCACTTTTAAATTCTTGATTTTTGCGCGCTAGCTCAAGATCACCTGCTATTATGAATTTAAATGGGGTGATTGATTTATACAGAGAAGATCGTATTATGTCTATATTTTTAACAAAAATTATCCTATCAATAATAGAATCTTTTGAAATTATTTTTTTAAATAACTTCATATTCCCACTTTGGATAAAAATTGTTTGGAATGTTAATGCTTTTACCATGTCCTTCACACTCTCCAAATAAAACATACCGTGCACATCTATGATTTGAGACATAAATTCCTCTCGAGCCATAGGGTATGCAGTATATATAATAAGTTTATTCCCTTGTTTATGTAACATCGCAGCTACAGTCATAGAAAACAACGAAGCCCCAGAGCCTTCTACTCCGTGAATCAGCATCGGCACATCTGTCTTACTAAAAATAACTTCTTTTTTTGTTTGAATATCTATAATTTTTTTCATTTTAATAAATCTCAGCTTGATAACATTTCTCACAATAAACTTTTTCTGGAGCTTCTGGTGGGTAAGAGGTTTGGAACTCAAGTGCGCAATCCCCTATGTGATCATGGTTCTGCATATAGCACATACATACTCTCTTCCAGAGCTTTATCGGGTTGCGGTATTTTAACCTTTGATAATGTCTACAATTAGGGCAATATCTCGGAAGTGGTATCTTTTTATTTCTATAAAATATAAGTTCATTTGGTACGATCTTAAAAGCACTAGTGCACTGAGTCATCTGGTCTCCATCATTAGGACAAGCGATGATTTCATTTAAGATATCGTCTGATACATCATTTATATCATCGGGTAATTCATCCACTGTTTTTGTGGATTTATAATCTCTCTTATTCTTTTCTTTCCAATTATATCCTTTTTCGATAGCCGCCTCTTTAGTTATGGGGAAGAAATCATGAGCATTAGTCTCATCATATCCAAAAGGGCTCATATCATATGGGAAAAATTCTCCATATCTAAACACTCTACCCTTCTCGTCTACGTATGGCATATCTATCATGTGTTTCTTTATTTTATCAACCATCTCGAAATATTCTTCTTTAGAGTATTGTTTATTAAATATGCAGTACTGCGCATTGATGAGCCCCACGCATCCAAAACAATTGGAACAGTTTTTAAGTATTAGTGAATACTCACACTCTCGACAACCCTCTATGGTTAGATAACAAAAGAAATCCTTGAAAGTATTTTGAGTTGCAGCCATGGATTCGTAATTTGTCTCTCCATAACCACAACCAGAGACATCCATAGTATCTTTGGTGTATAAAACTCTATTCCCATAAGAAACATTTTCAACTTCATAAGAATCGAAAGAGTTTTTAACATTTCTCGCATGGTGTATGTTGTCTCCAGTGGCATCTTCGGATGCATAAATAAAAGCGTATTTGTGTATCGCCACATTCTTTACTAAATCATAAAAATCTTCTTTGGCTTTTTGCACACCAGAATAAGTATTGATCTTGTATTCTATGACTTTTTTCTCATATTCCTCTTTAGTGTATTTTTGATTTAAAAAAACATATTGCTGATTCCGAAGGTTTGAAGACATAAAGCAATGTGAGCAATTAACACAATCATAAACAAAAGAAGAGTCTATGCAATTTTGAGATTTTAAGGCATAGTCTGTATTATAATTCCCCTCACAATAAATGTTCTCATAACATCGATCTAGCTTAGCTACATTTAAACAATCAATGCAGTTTTTAGAGTTATCTATAACTGTAGAATAAGAAATATCCTCACAATAAATAACTGAGAATGACAAATATACATTTTTGTTGTCTTTAGCATAGTTTACAAAAGGAGAATTAACAAAATTGCCAAATTTATAGGCGTAAAAACGAGGATTTATTTTCAATAATTCTCTTAGTTGCTCAAAAAAAGTCTTACTAAAATCATACTCTTTAGCATTTTGAAACTGGTCCCAGTCTCCCCCATAAAAACAATCCGTGCAATACACAGGAGCACCTTCATCTGAATACATAGATATTATAGACTTTTCACATAGACCACATGAACGCTTTGTGAGAGATCTCTCGTTTCTCCACATTAATCTGCGCACCATCCGACACTCCGGGCAAAAGGTAGGTGGTGGGACTTTTATCTTTTCATAAAATGAAAAATCTGCGGCATCTACCACAAAGTCCCGTTTACAATTTTGGCAATTCCTTGTTTCCATTTTAATATACTACTTCGTTATAACACTTATCACAATACACTTTTACTCCACTAGATGGCTGGTAACAAGTTTTAAATTCGTTTTTGCACCCCTCCTTCATACATGATCCATCCCAAAGCTGTCTTTTTGGATGTAAATCAAACCTCCTCTTGTATCGACAATTCGGGCATTTACGTGGTAGGGGGATATTTTCCTTGCGATAAAACAAAAGTTCATTTTGAGAAATGTTGTAATTCTTAGAACAAGACATGCATGCAAAAACTTCTTTTAAATAAGAGTCTGCAACATCTGTGATTTTATCTGGCATATTTGCTGTTGATACTGTTTCTTTACCAAATGTACCTGGTAGGTTGTCTTCCCATTGCCAGCCTTTTGCTAACACTTCTTCTTTAGTCATAGGTAAGTATAAGTTCCCTTGAGTCTCATTGTAATACACAGGAGCCATCTCTGGAGGGAAGAATTCACCGTATTCGCCGGTAGACTTCATGCGTTCTATTATTCTTTCTTTTAATACGAGATAGTCTTCTTTGCTATATTTTTTATTAAAGATCATGTATTCGCCTTTTTTTACACTCACGCATCCAAAAAGATTTTGGCTATTCTGGCAAGTATCGCAATATGAAATATTTAAATTGTCATAACATAGATGGCAAAATTGGCAATTTGAAGTCCGAGTGCAGCCATGAAGCTCGTAGCAAAGCTCGGTATTATACCCTGCGTGATAGATGTCGTAGCTCTCCTTGAGATCTACGCCTCCGTAAATGTATTTTACATTCTCACCCTGGTCCACTTCAAAAGCCTGGTTTGCATTTTTACTATCAAAAATAAAGGATCCGGTAGAGTTTACATTTCTTTCACTTATCACATAGCGGTTAATAGCTACATTCTTTACCATCTCTTCGAACTCTTTATTTAATGCTTCTCGAATTTCAAAAGAAGAAAGATCTATTTCTTTCATTTTTTCTTTGTACTCTTCACGTGTAAGCTGAACATTTCTAAACACATAACTCTTGTTCCTAAGGTTCGTAGACATAAAGCAATCATTACAGCCACGAAGGTCATAAGTATAGAGACAGCTCGAGCAGTCTTTCAAGAAGACACTATACTGGGATTGATACGAGGTCTTCGAATCGATGCATTCATATAGTCTTTCTCCTTTTTCATTAATAAAACTACAGTCGAGGCATTCTCTAGAATTTTTCATTACCCAATTACTGTGCATTATGTTTTCACCGTCAAAAACGCAAAAGGATAGGAAAACATTTTTATTATTACCAGAATGGTTTGTATATTCCGAGTTTGTACTATTTTTATTTAAAAGTGCCATGCGCGGAGCCTCCAGTTGAAGCTCTCGAAACTGCTCGAAAAAAGGGCGCGTAAAATCGAAATCACGACCAACGGATGCAGGATCCCACTTATCACTCCACCAGCATAGATTACAATATACTTTAAAAGGTTTGTTTGGAGAGTAAATAGTCACTGTGCTCTTTTGGCACAGATCGCAAGGTCTCCTGTAGAGAGTACGTTCATTCCTCCAAGAATAGCGCCTCTGCTGACGACAGGTAGGGCACCAGGTCGGCGGAGGGACTTTTATCTTTTCATAGAAAGAAAAATCTTCAGCGCTTATAGTGAAATCTTTACTACAATTTTTACAAGTTTTATTTTCCGCCTTTGTATCCATAAACATTTACACGAGCTGGGCGCATAACCCTGTCTCCCATCTTGTAACCTTTCTGAATTACTTTTGATATTGTGTGGTCTTTACCTTGGTCATCGGTCTCTATAGTATCTATAGACTCATGTTGTGTCGGGTCAAAAATATCCCCTTCTTTACCTATCTCCCTTACCCCATATTCTTCAAAAATACTATTCATTTGAGAGTAGATATACTCCACGCCTTTACGCCAGCCTTCATCTACTTTTTCCCAAGCCTCTTTGTTTGCAAAAGCCATATTGAAACTATCCATAATAGAAAGGAAATTACCCAAGATGTGCTCTCTTAAATTCTCCTTATAAGATGCATTTCTATCTTCTTCGCTCTTTTTATAATTCGCAAAGTCTGCTCGCTCTTTCTGCCAGCCAGTCAAGTATTCCTCTTTTTCTTTCTTTGCAACCTTCAAATCAAGCCTGATTTTCTTTAAGGTCTTTTTTAAATCTTCTTCTCCGTCGTCATTAAACTCAAATTCCACTATCTCATCTTCTGACTCAGCAGAGTCACCTTGAGCTTCGTCGGAGGGCGACTTTATATCTTTTTTATCTTCTTCATCTTGCATAAGCATATTTTAGCACAAAAAAATCCCTCCTGAAAGAGGGATTTTTGAGAGAAAATAATTAACGTTTTGACCACTTTGGTGCCTTGCGAGCTTTTTTGAGTCCGAATTTACGGCGTTCTTTTGCTCTTGGGTCTCTTTTTAAGAAACCGAGTCCCTTTAGTGTTGTATGTAATTCTTCGTCTGATTTTACAAGTGCTCGAGAAAGTCCGTGTCTGATAGCTTCAGCTTGTGAATGTATACCTCCACCGTTTACATGAGCTTCTACAGCCCACTTTATGTTTCTCTCTTGTCCTTCTATGACACCTTTAACTATAGGATCCAAGATAAGTCCGCGTTGATCGTCTGTTTTAAAGTACTCTTTTGCATCTTGATCATTAACTAAAAAACTTGCCTTACTAGAAGGAGTGATACGCACTCTTGCTGTTGAAGTCTTCCTGCGGCCTATAGCCTCTATGTATTTGTTTTCTGTATTTTTATCCATATTATTCTTCTATTGTTAAATTTTTCATCATTGTTCGGCGGATTTTATTCCCTGGTAGCATGTGGTACACAGCAAGCTTTACAAGCTCTTGCATTCCTTTCTTTTCCTTTGTTTCTGTACCTTTTAAAACACGCTGACCACCTGGATATCCTGAGTACCTCACGTGCTGAATACTAGCGAGTTTTTGTGGTGTGATCTTGATCTTACCAGCATTAAGAACCTTTACAGGTAATCCTGTGTATTTGTTTCTCTCAAATGTAGCCTTTGTCTTACCAAGTAAGTTTATAGCTATTTCTGAAGCCACACGTCCAAGAGTCCTACCTGATGCGTCTATCACCTTTGTCTCTCTTGTGTCTTTTGTTGTTTTAATTACTTTTTTCATTTTCTTTATTATCTTGTCATATTATACTATTACAAAAATTACACAAACTCTATGACAGCCATAGCTGCCCCGTCAGACTTACGGACTCCGAGCTTTAAAACTCTTGTGTACCCACCTTTTTTATCTGCATACTTTGGTGCTATAACTTCAAAAAGTTTCTTTACTTCTTTTGTGTGGTTACCTCCTAGCTTAGAAAGCACTATCCTGCGACCAGCAAGTGAGCCTACTTTTGCACGAGTTACCAGCTTTTCTATAAAAGGTCTTAGCTCTTTTGCTTTTGGCAAAGTAGTCTTGATCTTCTCTCGAGTAATCAAATTGAATGCTAAAGAATTCAGAAGTGCGTGCCTCTGTGTTTTTGTTCTTCCAAATTTTCTGTTTGCGTTATGGTGTCTCATATTATTCCTTTAAATTTAAACCAAATTTAGCTAATACTTTTTTAATCTCAGTAATACCCTTTTCACCTATACCTTCGACTTCGAGTAGGTCTTCTCTCTTTTTACGAGCGAGTCCTCCAAGTGTGCGGATGTTTGCATAAGTAAGAGCATTTAGTGTTCGAGTAGATAAATCTAAGCTGTCAGTGCGAGTCTTTAAAACATCAGCAAAATCTGCATCTTTTTCAGCTGGCTCATCTTTCTTGTCTGATGCTTTTGATTTCTTTTCAGAGACTACTGGAGCCTCTTCTTCTATTTCCTTAAAATCAACAATTGCTTTTAATTGCTTGATCATGATGCTGATAGACTCTGTAAGAGCTTCGCGAGGAGTCAGAGTGCCGTTTGTTTCGATTGATATCCTTAGGCGATTAAAGTTTGTCTTGTCGCCTACGCGCATGTTCTCCACTTCGTATGCTACACGACGAACAGGAGTGAATATAGCATCCACTGCGATAGTACCTACATCTACTTTTTCTTTATGGAAAATTTCTTTTGGAATAAACCCAAGCCCTTTCTCTACTGTCATTTCAACTTCTAGATTTATCTTGCCTGTCACTTCTACTATGTGTTGATCTGTATTTAAAACTTCAACCTGACCAGAAGTCTTAATATCTGCACCCGTTACTGTCTTTGGTCCTTTTACAGATATGCTGACTTTTTGAGGTTCATCTGTAGTCATTTTAAAACGAGCTTTTTTAAGATTTAAAATCATCACTATGACATCTTCTTTGATGCCGTCCATAGTTTGAAATTCATGACTAACTCCATCTATTTTCACAGATGTAATACTCGCACCTGGTAGAGAAGAAAGTATGATCCTCCTTAGACTGTTTCCAAGAGTGTGACCATATCCAGGGTATAGACCATCGATTTCAAAAACTCCCTTATTTTCTTCTTCTAAAACAACACGTGGCTTAGAAGGTATTATGATTTTATATTCAGGCATAGTTTTATAAAAAGTTAAATTTTAATAATAAATAAAAATATAATTGATGTGAATTATCTACTGTAAAATTCGAGAACGGCATTTAAATTTAAGAATGTCTCGATGTTTTTTGGTTTTGCTAAAATTTTCCCCTCCATTTTTGATAAATCAAAAGAAACCCAAACTGGTGCTGTATAATTTTTCAATTTTTCATCTAACCCTTGGAATACTTTTTTAACCTTTGAACCTTCTCGAACCTTGATCATATCTCCCGGCTTTAATTCGTAAGAAGGGATAGTGACTTTGTGATCGTTTACCATAAAATGTCCATGAGAAACCATCTGGCGAGCACCTCTCCTACTTGGAGCTAGACCCATTCTGTAGACTGCGTTGTCTAGGCGAAATTCTAAGTTTTCATAAAATTTTTCTACTGTTCCAGCACCTTTTACAGTTGAGGCTTTTTTGACATATTTAGAAAGCTGGCTTTCAGTAACTCCATAAGAAAAACGAACCTTTTGCTTTTCGATAAACTGAGCACCGAATTCAGACAGAGCCTTTGGGCGCTTGCCACCAAAACCACCTTTGACTGTAGCCACAGTAAACTTGGCTGTCTGACATTTGTCATACACGCCTGGTCCTAGTCTTCTACAGATTTTAAATTTTGGTTTTGATATCATATCGTTTCTAAATTACTAAATTATTTATTATAAAAATTAAACTCTTCGAGGCTTCTTTGCCTTTGGTCCGTTGTGTGGTACTGGTGTAGCATCTAATATAGATGTTATCTGGATGCCATGAGCCATAAATGCTCGTATCGCACTCTCGCGACCAGAACCAACTCCAAGCACTACGACATCTGCTTCTTTTACTCCGATCTGGGCTGCTTTGCCTCCGATCAAATCACCTATTTTTGAAGCTACGAATGGTGTTCCCTTTTTTGCACCTCTGAAACCTAGAGAACCTGAACTTGACCAGAATAATGTATTACCTACTTTGTCTGAAAAAAGAACCTTGGTATTGTTGAATGTAGCTTGAATATGCAAAACTCCAGCAGTTAATTTCTTCTTACCTGATTTTGTAGGAGCTTTTACTTCCTCTACTTTTGTTTCTTCTGTTGTGTCTTTAGTCTTTGTCATAAATTATGTCTTACTTTCTTTTCTCTTACCTGAAGCCATTGTCCTTCGGACATTTCCTCTGACTGTTCGAGAGTTTGTCTTAGTACGTTGACCTCTTACTGGTAATCTTTTCGCATGTCTGCTGCCTCGGTAACTCTTTACATCTTTCAATCTTTTTATATTTGCAGAAACCTCTCTTTTTAGGTTTCCTTCGATGGTCATACTTTCGATAACAGAACGGATCTGGTTTTCTTGTTCAGGAGTTAGGTCTTTGGAATGCATACCGCGGTCAATGCCTACTTTGTCTAAAATCTTACGAGCAGTAGATAGCCCTATACCAAAAAGTACAGTAAGTCCGTATTCTAATCTCTTTTCGTCTGGTATTGTTATTCCAAGAATTCTCATATAAATAAATTATTGTTTTTGTTTATGTTTAGGGTTAGAGCAAATAATCCTTAAGTGTCTAGCTCTTTTAACCATTTTACAATTATTACAAATTTTTTTTACTGCTGATTTGATTTTCATAAAATTTACCGAAATGGCACAAAAAAAGGGAAAAAACCCTTATTTTTCAATGCTATAACTCTTTAAAAACTATAATTAATATAATACACTATTCTAAAAAAAATTACAACCTTTTTATGATCCTGCCTTTTCCACCGTAAGAATCGAGCACGACTTCGACTGGATCTCCTATTAAAACTTTAATTCTATGCATGCGCATCTTTCCAGACAAGTATGCAAGAATTTCTTTCTCTTCGTCCTTCTCTTTTATCATGACTCTAAATAAAGTAGAGGGTAATGCCTCAGTTATTACTCCCCTCACAGTCAATATTTTTGGGTTTTTAGAATCACTCATTTATGTCTGTATATATTAACAAATATAACGTATAACGTCAAACTAGGGGTAAATATTTCTGTAGCTATTTTGGATAATTTACAATGACATTTATATCTTCTAGTTTACCTGGAATAGAACGTACCCAGAATGGACTCAAGGAAAGCTCGGCAGAGTCTATGTTTTTATATGATGCTAGTATGTCATTAAATTCTGATCTTGATTTACCAAGTAAACTTTCTGCAAAAGTGGCATCGTCAAACTTCCAGACTACCTTAGCAGTACCTGATAGCTTAAAGTTTATATTTTGAACATCTCTGAAGGATATGTCTTTATCTAGTAGTGCGAAATTTAAGCTTCTTATGTTTGGCATATATACTTCACTGTCGTCATAATCAGTAATATTGTCTTTGGCTATTTTCTGAGTTAGTTTCTTTTCACTTATTAAAAATCCATAAAGCGTTGCCTTCATCTTTACTGGCACACCACCTTCCACTGCTAAGAATTCTGCATTTTGTTCATCTATATTTAAAAAAGTTGCCTCTTTGTAAAGTATAAACCCAGGTGGGATCTGATCTATGGCTTTCTGTAAAAGCTTATTCCCTAGAGTTTCCTTAAGTGCGCCAAAGGCTATCTCTTTCTCAACTTCAGACACTAGAGGTGACATCCCTTCAAATCCACCACTTATAGGGCCGACACTTCTGGCATAGATTTTTTCGTATTTTGGAGTACCTTTAAAACCAGAGATCTTAAAATCTAGTGGTTCACTATTGAATTCCACTCCTGGTAAAGACCCTTGTATTTGAACTTCGATCTTACCTGCATTTCCTTCTGCGTCTACCCCTGGCACTACTACAGCTTCGATCGTTTTGTATATTTTGCCATTAGAACCTTCGAGGCTAGTGTTGGCGGCAAGTTTTTGAGATTGAACACCTAGAGAGTTGTATATAAATACAGTGCCTTTTGATTTTAGAGATAGTTGTTGTTCTTCGCCTCCTGAAACTTTTTTGACTTCTTCTCCAGATATAATGACAAGATCAAAAGCGAGTCCGTCGTTGTTTGAATCTTTAATCGCAGACAAATTCTCTTCTAATACTATGTCTCTAACTTTTGGATCTATGGAGACTTGGGCTTTTGCAAAAAAGAATGATAATGCAAATGCAAAAAATACTACACACAAAGCAGCCACCACCCAGACGCCGTATTTAGAACCAGACTGTCCGCGATTAGTGGGAACCATACGAGGCATATCCATCTGAGTCTTTACATACTCTGGTGCCTCTGTACGAGGAATCCTCTTTTCCGAATTTTTAGCTCTAACCATATCTTGAAATAAATTCTTAGGCATGATGATATTTTATCTTAAAAAACGATTAATATACACAGAATCTATGGTGAGAAAAGCATTGAAAATAGCGTCTTTGTCTACGACTGCGATACTGTTTAGATTGCCTATGTTTAGAAAGACTATTTGGAATTTAGCTTCTGTCAGAGTGTATTGATTAAATTGTTCGGTCTTTATAATCTCTGCGAAAAAATCTGCTAAGTCTTTATCGACTGTGATATACACAAGTGCTGGGATAGATATGTCGCTTGATAGATTTGCAAGTGAACTCTGAAAACTCACTAGCCATTCTGATTTGAGTTTCTTTATGACTGGTTCGATAGATTTTATAGTTGTATCTGAGGCATGCCCATCTTTAAATAAAGATAGTAAAGACTTGGCTTCACTCAAGCTACAATCCATCGAGGATGCTATATCCCTTATCATAAAATTAATACCAAGGGGGAATGAAGTAGATTCCCGGAGAGTGTTGTTTTTAATCATAGAAATATCTGTTATCTCCCCACCGACGTTTATAAGCAAAAAGTTCTCTTTGTGTGCATACATATCACGCACCACGGCAAAAGAAGCCATGGTAAATGTGGAGAATTTTATCTCTTTAAAATGAAACTTTTTGGCTACAGTTTCTTCTATTTTCTTACAGACTTGTTCTTCACTCATGGAGATGAATATCGTCATCTCTAATTCTTTAGCTTTTTTATTTAGCGGAGTTGTAGTCTCGTAACCATTTAGGGTGATCTTTATATTCTTTAATTCTATTAAGCGAAGAGTGTCTCCTACATGTGGATACTTTTTGAGATAATCCTCCTTAAGCAAGCTCACTTCATTCTGGATCAAGCTATCAGCGAGTTTGGTAGTAAAAGTAAAAGGTGTGTCTTTTTGTAAATTTATAATTCGTGTCTGAGAGATGTGCCAAGGTGAAGAAAATATGCAAAAAATCCTACTCGGTGCGCCCAGGCCTTTTTTATATATTTTATCTGTTACTGTTTCTAAGGCTTTGGTAGTTAAAAATAAAAATCTACTGATGTCTACTTTGTCTTCTAGTATTATCGGCTCGCGAATAGATGTGATGATCTTAGGAACTCCAGAGTCTCGCACATAAAAAAGAGCAGCCTTTACTGAAGAAGACCCAATATCAAAAACTAAAACTAATTCATCTGGTTTTTGAGGTAGAGAAAAAATACTCATACTCAAATATTATATCACAAGTATTCCTTTTATTCGTCTAATTCCCTGTGCGACGGCTTCTTCTTTTTGGATTTTAAATGTTGAAAGTTCATTTGTGTTCTCCACGTGCGGACCACCGCAGAATTCTTTGGATACTACATTACCAGCATTATCTTCTATGAAATAGACTGTAACTCTTTCGCCATACTTTGCGCCAAATTCCATCTGCGCGCCGATGCTGGTCGCTTCTTCTAGAGACATCTCGCGGCGAATTACATTTAATCCTTGTTTTATTTTATCGTTTACCCAAGCTTCTACTTTGTTCTTTTCTTCATCTGTAAGCTTGTGATCACAGAGGAAATCAATACGCAAACGTTCCTCGGTAATGTTGCTTCCTCTTTGTTTTACTTCAGGGCTTACCACATCTTGCAGTGCTGCAAGTAGTAAATGGTGCGCTGTGTGGAGTTTTATTGTCTTTTCATTATGATTAGCTAAGCCCCCCTTAAACATGCCGGCGCTTGCTGTCTGTGACAGCTTTTGGTGTTCGGACATTTTTTTATTAAAATCTTCTCTATTTATTTTTATACCTTTCTCTTCGGCAAGTTCTTCAGTAAGCTCAATAGGGAAACCGTAAGTGGTAGCTAGAATAAAAGGGTCAGTGCCTTTTGCAAATTCTTTTAGTCCTTGTTCTAAAGTTTTCCTAAATTTTGATTCTTCACCTTGGATCACAGGAGTTATAGAAGTTTCATCTAAGTTGTCATATGTATCTTTGTATTTTTTTATAACTTCAACAACTATGCTGTGTGATATAACACCAAGCGGTAAACCTAATACATCCGAGTGCCTGATCGCCCTCCTGAGTAAACGCCTAAGTATATACCCACGTCCATTGTTTGATGGCATTACTCCATCGGCAATCATAAATATACTCGTGCGCATATGATCAGATACGATGCGAGCTGACTTTTCATTGTATGCTTTTGCTTGAGTGCGAATTATTTCCATTGATGCTGAAAATAAATCTGTATCGAAAATATTATTCTTGCCTTGTGAAGCCATGACGACTCTTTCTAGCCCAGAGCCTGTATCTACATTTTGCTTAGCAAGCTTCCCTACCACTTTTCCATTTTCCTTCAAAAACTGCATGAAGACATCGTTCCAGATCTCGACGACTTGCTGTTTGTCGTCTGCTTTTAAATATTCTTCTTTGGTCATATCACCCAAGCCTTCTTCTGTGACATCATAAAACATCTCGGTATCTGGTCCACATGGACCATTGTCACCCACGCTCCACCAATTACTCTTGGCACTCATATAGTAAATGCGGTTTTCTGGTACAAGGTTTTTCCAAATATCAAAAGCCTCTGTATCTTTTGGGGCATTTTCATCACCTTCAAATACTGTGACATAAAGCCTCTTTGGATCAAGGCCGAGACCTTCTTCTTTAGAAGTCAAAAACTCATAACTCCATTTAATAGCGTCTTCTTTAAAATAGTCTCCTAGAGACCAGTTCCCCATCATTTCAAAAAATGTATCGTGAGTATTGTCTCCTATTTCATCTATGTCTTGAGTTCGCACGCATTTTTGTACGTTCACAAGACGAACACCCATCGGATGCTCTTGTCCGAGTAGATACGGTACGAGCGGCTGCATACCAGCGGTATTAAATAAAACTGAAGGGTCATTCTCAGGCACAAGAGAAGCCGAAGGAATTATCTTATGTCCTCTCTTCTCAAAAAATCTTAAAAATCTTGATCTAATTTCACTTGAATCCATAACTAATTAAATTACACTTTTTCATCTTCTACTTTTTCACCTGCGAGCTTTCTGATAGGTTTTTCTATTATGTTTACAGCAGTAAGCACTAGGAAGATAAGTACGGCAGTGATAAACGCTAAACTGTAAAACCCAAATCCAGCAGCCATACCTATACCAGCTGTAACCCAAAGCCCACCTGCAGTGGTAAGACCTAGAAGTCTATTACCTTGGAGGATTATTGAACCTGCTCCGAGAAAACCTATACCGACTATGATCTGTGAAGCTACCCGACTAGGATCAAAACTTCCAAAAAGACCATACTTCATAGCGATCATTTCAGAAATAATCACAAACACAGCTGCTCCTATAGATACCAAGGCGTGAGTCTTCATACCTGCTTCTTTGTGGACGACTGCTCGCTCTAACCCGATGAATAATCCTAAGCCCGCTGCTACGATTAATCTTAAAATAATATCGCTGTTTTCTATAAAAAATTGAGACATGACTATATTGTATATTAACAAACCTTAAAAGAAAAGTATTAGCTAACTACCCCGCCGCCTAGGCAAATGTCTTTATCGTAAATGACACAAGACTGCCCAGGAGCTACAAGTACTGGCTTGGTAAATATTATTTCTATTTCTTTTTTGTTTAGAATTTTTATTGTGCAGGGTAAAAATTCTCCGTGATATCGTATCTGAGCTGTGTATGTTTTATTTTCTTCTGGAACTTTATTAACCCAGTTTACGTCTGACAAAGGAAGATAAAAAGATGTGCTTTTTTCGGCATTCACTTCCAAAGCTCGGTCATCCTTTTTCAAGATAGAGTGCGAGCCGTGAGAAAGCAATAGATTTTTCTCCTGATCCACGATCAAGATATTCTTTTTTATATCTTTACCTACTACATAGTAAGGCTTATCATTTGGACTCTTTTTATTAATTGTAAATCCATGCCTCTCACCAAGTGTATGAAAAACAGCTCCATCATGACTACCGATGACTTCACCTTTGGTATTCAACACATCACCCTTTTTTTCTTTTATATAATGTTTTAGAAAATCTTTTAAATCTATAGCACCCAGAAAACAAATCCCCTGACTGTCGTGTTTTTCTGCTACTGGTAATTTAAATTTCTTCGCTAAGATACGCACTTGGCTTTTCTTTAAATGCCCTATAGGGAAAAGTATCTTTGAAAGTTGTTTTTGCTCGAGTGTCCACAAAAAATAACTTTGATCTTTTGAAGGATCAATACCTTTTACTAAACAAGAAATCCTACTTTCTTCGGCATTCGCTTCCAAAGCTCGGTCATTCTTTTTCAAGATAGAGTGCGAGCCGTGAGAAAGTAGTGATTTCTTGTTTGGCTTTTTATTTTGTGCATAATGCCCAGTCGCCACAAAATCTGCACCCATAGATACAGCTTTTTTGAGAAATGCTCCAAATTTTACCTCTTTGTTGCACATCACATCTGGGTTTGGGGTCCGCCCAGCTTTATACTCAGATATCATATAGTCCGCCACTTCTGTCTTATAAACATCTTCAAAATCAAATGTTAGAAATGGTATATCTAAATGCGCAGCTACACGCATAGCATCTAGTCTCTCTGCCTCTTCATTACATTCTATAAAATCCGGATGCCAGGTACGAATAAAAACCCCGACGACTTCATAGCCAGATTTTTTAAGTAGCGCTGCAGAAACTGCACTATCCACACCACCAGAAAGTCCGACAAATACTGTTTGTCTAAGATTTTTAATCATAGTAAATTTAATCTAGCTTTATTTTAAATATTTAGCAATATTTTTTTTATGTTCTTCAAATGTTTTAGCGTAGTAAGTATTTCCATCTTTGCCGTGAATATAATATAGGTAAGATGAGCTTTCCGGATATATAGCAGCTTTTATCGCTTTAAGTCCCGGATTCCCTATTGGGCTTTTTGTTAGCCCTTTGGATTTGTAAGTAATAGGAGCTGCATCTACTTGTAGTGGCATACCTATTGAAATCCTTTTCCATAAAATTCCCGATATCAAAGCTCTATCAACATCTCCGCTTGCCTCTTTTTCTAGAATAGATGCCATGATGATGATATCTTCTTTACTTTTTCCGCTCGCTTTTATCTCAGAAAGAATTGGGTTTATTTTTTTATCAAAATTCTTAGTCATGGAGTTTATCACGCTTGTCTCGTCGTCTGTGGTCAGGAAATAATAAGTGTCTGGGAAGAGGTAACCTTCTTTTGCTGTCAGTAAAAAGTTGTCTCTATCAAAATTCTTTAACTTGGGGGCATATGCACCTACGATTTCATTTAGATTAAATCCTTCAGGAATAGTCACCACAATAGGAGCTATATAGCGCTCGCCTTTCACTATCCATTTGGCAACTTCATACACAGTCATCTTATTTTCAAATACATAATTTGAAAATTTTATTTGTTTTTCTCCACCAAGCATTATCACAAAAGCTTCAAAGGCTGTCGTAGAGCGGATGATATTATCATTTTTTAATTTTAATGAAATACTATGCAAGCTCATCCCTGGCTCTATTTGCAACACAGTCCCTGGGATAAAATTAGATGGTGTGCTGACGAAAAAGAAGTAGCTTAAAGCGACCCCTAAAACAATAACGAAAAATATAAAAGTTAACTTTAATTTAAAAGATTTCTTACCTGATGTGGATAGTATTTTATTTTCTCCCTTAAAAGATTCTTCCATAATACTAAGTAGGTAGGTTTGTAGGTGGAGAAGATTCTTTTGATTCGATTCTTTCCAGAGTAGGAACTTTCAATATCTGTCCAGGGAAGTGCCAAAGTGTTGCAAGCTCTTCTACGTTTAGCACAAATGTTTGTGGATGGAAATATGGTAAGAAAAATGGCTGGATAAGCACAGATCCAGCTACGACACTTTCAAGTGGCCAGCTTAGAGCGTGTTGGTTAAACAAATGATGACGAAGTGGTAAATGGAAAAATCCTCTCTCTCTATACTCATGGAGCATTCTGTCAGCAAGTACCATAACTTTTTCATTCGACATACCAAAAAGTCCACTGTATGCATCAGCCTGAGTAGAGTTTATACGCTTAAGTCCATTACTCTCTGGTGAGTCATACTGACGGAATATAAGACGGATGTTTCTCCTGCTGTTCATAGACCAAGCCTCTTTCTTGGCTACATACATAACTCTAATACCAGTATCAAAACCTATCTTGGAAGTTTTAGCACTCATCTTTTCAACTGGTTTTTTTAAGAAATCAGGAACACGGACTTCTATTCTTGCGTCTGTGCCTAATGTCTCACCCTTACCTTTTACAGCTTTATAATCTTTCAAGAAATTGAAAAATTCTATCCTAGCTTCAGCTACCCAGTCATGTTTGCCGAACCAAGTGCCTTTGGTTTTATATTCTTTCTTTGAAGGAGTGATGACTATTTGCATCCACATCTGTTCTCCTTTTTGGATAGAACCAAAAAGTTCTACCACTGGAGAGATGGGGTCTACTTTGTATTCTTCTTTTGGATCCTTATCTAAACCAAAATCTACATATGTTTTAAGTGGATATGCCTCTGGCCTAATAAGCCCAAATTCACACCCCCAAGCCATCCATTCACTTTCAGGTGAAATCTTATCTACAGCGAGAGTGTAATCAGGCACTGCTTTGATCTGAGCTTGTGGATACTGCGCATACATCTGTGTTTCGATAAGCCCACGAATACGGGTAGGTGTGCGAATATAGAAATGCACTTGGCCATCTATAGAGGCTATCTCAAGAGAATACCAAAACCAGACAGCTCCTTGCCAATACTCTTCTCGCCCCCCTTTATAACTAAAGTGATATAGAGCATTTATAAAGAAAAGCTCCATGGCTTTAGGGCTACGTAGTACTTCTCTCGGAGGTACGATCTCAAGTAGGACATAATCAATCCCTGATATAAAATCCTGACGAATATAATGCATCCAAAGCTTGAAAGCTACCAACCCAAGTACAATCACTCCTATCAATGGAAGTATGCCTTTTAGTAATGGGATAATAAGATTGTAATGCCAGATCAAATAGCCAAAAAGTATGACAATAAGCCAAGGCCAAAATGCCTTGATTGCGTTTTCGATAGAGTCTGCCAACTGTGTCATGCTTATATTTTAATATAAATAAAGCAAAACAACAAACTTAAATAACGTGAGAATTCTTATACTGCAGAGTATAGACCGTTTTTGTCAGATTTAAAATATTTTGGATTTGCAAGATTTACTAAAATTGTATTTTTCTTGAAATATCTTTCTTTGTTTACCTTTTCAATGACATCTTCTTTGGTCATAGAGCCTTCCCTTTTTAGAATATCTTTGATTACATCTCTCGCTATGCCTGCTTTGTAACCCCATTCTGATAGAGCGTACATACCTCTCCCTACTAAGACAAATCTAGAGTCTTTGATAAGCTCATTGTGACAAGTGGCATAGTGTACTTTTTTATTAAAAGTTTTAGCGATTGAGTTTGCTACTTCTTTAAAGTGCATAGGTGAGCCATGACGACGCATGACAAGAAAAGCAAAGTCTTTGACTCCACGAGTCCTTATGTTTGGAGACGTTGCACGTCCCCATTCTCCAAAAGGATTCTTGGCTACGTCTTTCGAAATAGAGAGCCATCTTTTTGCTATTTCTTCATCTCTAAATTGCTCTGAGACATCTTTCATGTGGTCAAAGAATTTTTTGATTATTTCAGTTTCTGGGATTAAGTCTTCGTCGTTTAAATTCTCATAAAGTTTCTTGAGAGTAGCGTGGACTTTATCACCTATCTCGTCGTCTACACTAAAACGTGCATGAAAATGATCATCTTCACGATGCTTCTTGAAAGACTCACCTAGGGTTAGAATAAAATGAATATGATTTTGAGTTGATTTATCTTTTGATAAATATGAGAGTAGCTCATGCTCAGCAATAATAGAACCAAGTCCTTTCATCACTTGCTTTAATTCTTCAAAAGCGGCTTGTTCTATTTTGTAAGCGTCAGATTTTTTTATAGAAGCCAGAGCCACATCTTCGATCTGTCTTACTCTTTCTCTTGTTATCTTGTACTTCTTGCCTATCTCTTCGAGGGTGCGTCTCTTACCATCGGCTGTAAGTCCGAAACGGTTCATGATCACATCTAGCGACCGATCAGCCAGATGAGAAATTATTTTCTTTGTGATTTTTTTTGGTTTAAAAGATATCGTTGACATAAATTTTTATCTAAAATTCTTTATTTGTTATTATTTTTTACTCTACTTTGTTCAGTTAAATATTTCTTGCGAAGTCTGACAGATTTTGGAGTGACTTCTAAGTATTCATCGTTGTTCATTACTTCTAGACCTCTCTCGATACTAAGTGTAAACACAGGATTTAGTGTGATTGCTTCGTCTGTTCCTGAGGCACGCATGTTTGTAAGTTGTTTTCCTTTAGTAGGATTTACAGCCATGTCCTCACCTTTCAAAACATTACCGACAACCATCCCTTCGTAAACTGCGCTACCGTGTTCGATGTATAGTATACCACGATCTTGAAGGTTTGCCAAGGAAAAGGCCACTGCTTTACCCGCTACCATAGAGGTCATTGAACCATATGATCGTTTCTTGATTTCTCCAGCGTAATCTTCGAATCCAGTCACTCGAGAGCTCATGATTCCCTCACCTTTTGTGTCTATTATAAACTCTCCTCGGTATCCGAGTAACCCTCTAGTAGGGATGTTAAATATAATTCTAGCTATGCCGTTCTTCTCAACCATGTCTTTCATGATACCTCTCCTTTTACCTATTTTTTCAATAACAGTTCCAGAAAATTCCATAGGCACATCTATCACGAGTTCTTCGTATGGTTCTTTTTTCTTACCACCTTCTTCTTTCACGATAACTTCTGGTTGAGATACCTGCATTTCAAATCCTTCACGGCGCATATTTTCTAAAAGTATTGCTATATGTAGTTCACCTCTTCCATAAACTTTGAAAAAGCTTGGTCCGCCTTTGCTGTCACCTTGATCAGGAGAAAAGTCTACTTTTAATCCGACGTTGATTTCTAGTTCTTTTTCTAATCTTTCTTTGATTTGGCGAGATGTGACAAATTTACCTTCTGTTCCAGCAAAAGGAGAGTCGTTGACTAAAAAGTTTAGTGACAAAGTCGGCTCATCGATAGCTATGTGCGGTAATGGTTCTACTGATTCATCTTCACATAATGTCTCTCCGATATAAATATCTGGAATACCTGAGATCATGACTATGTCTCCACTCGTAGCAAACTCTACATCTTTGCGGGCGATACCTTCAAAAGAAAAAAGTTTGGTAAGCCTACCTTTACGGATTGCATTTTCTCCTTTCACAAATACAGTAGCTCCAGACATGAGCTTACCTGAATATATTCTACACACAGCCATTCTACCTAAGAAATTATCATAACCCAGATTAAATACTTGAGCTGACATTTTTTCATTTTCATTAAAAGATATTGGTGGAACTTTTTCTAAAATTAGATCTAATAGTGGAGATAAGTCTTTAGAGTCATCTCCTAAATTTTTAAATGCCTTACCGTCGCGCCCGATAGCATATATGGTTTCAAAATTTGCTTGTTCATCAGTAGCACCAAGTTCAAAAAACAACTCTAGTACTTCTTCGTGTACTCGGTGTGCATCAGCAGCTGGTTTATCAATTTTATTTATAACCACGATAGGCTTAAGCCCTAGCTCGAGAGACTTTTTCAAAACGAATCGTGTCTGTGGCATCGGACCTTCAACTGCATCTACAAGTAGAAGCACAGAATCAATAGCTCGAAGTACCCGCTCGACTTCAGATCCAAAGTCCGCGTGCCCTGGTGTATCCACGATGTTTATCTTTGTATCTTTATAATAGATAGATGTATTTTTTGAGTAGATGGTTATCCCACGTTCCTTTTCTAGATCGTTTGAATCCATTGAAACGCCCTCATCTCCTATTCCTCCGTTTTGCTTCATTAATGCATCTGTGAGAGTAGTCTTTCCGTGGTCCACGTGAGCAATAATCGCTATATTTCGAATTTCCATATTTTTATTTTGTTAAAGTTAATTAATCCTTGTCCGCCCCTCATGGGAAACAAAAAAAGGCTTTCTTGCCTTTTTGCACCTTATAATAATAACATACTTTTTAAAAAAGCGCAATATTTGGCTCTTTTGTGCGTCGGGAAGGATTCGAACCTTCGTAGCCCGGAGGCGACAGATTTACAGTCTGTTGTAATTGACCACTCTACCACCGACGCTTGTCCGTCTCAGGTGAGACATGACTCTAAAATAACATAGAAAAATCTTTTTTGCACCTTTTTATGACGCAATAAACACAAAAAATATTAGACTGAGGATTTGGTTATGATCTGGATGGGACTTTTGATTTTTCCTTTTTTACTTTCAATTATGAGCTCAGTGTTTTTCATAGACACTATCACTCTGTCCCCTTTTTTGAGTTTATTTGAAATAATATATGAAGCGACAGGATTTAATATCTTACTTTGGATAAGTCTGTTAAGCGGGCGGGCACCATAATGTGGATCGTATCCTTCTTTTGCAAGATATACGAAAGCATCTTCGCTCACTTCAAATCCAATACCTTTTGAGAGTAGTCTGTCTTGAACCACTTTCATTTTAAGCTTTACGATCTTTTGTATTGCTTCTTCGGATAAGATATCAAAGATTATTATCTCATCGAGACGATTTAAGAATTCTGGACGGAAATTATCTTTCAAAGAATCCATGATCTTGTCTTTCATATTACTGTAATCTTGTTTATCTGAATTATTAGAAAAACCTATAGACTCCATCTTCTCTACAAACTGTGAACCAATGTTTGAAGTCAGAATAATAATAGTATTTTTAAAGTTTACTATTCTGCCTTTTCCATCTGTAAGCCGGCCTTCGTCTATGACCTGAAGTAGCATGTTGAAAACCTCAGGATGAGCTTTTTCTATCTCATCGAAAAGTATAACTGCGTACGGTCGATGCCTGACGGCTTCAGTCAGCTGTCCTGATTCATCATATCCTACATATCCTGGTGGTGAGCCGATGAGTTTTGAGATTGAATGCCTTTCCATGTATTCAGACATGTCCACCCGAATTATGGATTTATCATCGTTAAACATAAATTGCCCCAAAGCTTTAGTGAGCTCTGTCTTTCCGACACCTGTAGGTCCAAGGAAGATAAAAGAACCTATGGGTCTGTTTGGGTCTCCGATACCAGCCCGACTGCGTCTTATCACATCCGCCACTTTAGTAATAGCAGCATCTTGACCCACTACTCTTTTATTTAATTCCGCCTCCATCTTTTCTAACTTCTCTCTCTCTTCTTCGAGCATTTTGGTAAGTGGAATACCAGTCCAGCGTGCTACGACTTCGGCTATGTCTTCAGAAGTTATCTCTTCTTTTAGAATACGTCTGGATTTCTGTAATTTTTTCAATCTGGCAAGTTTTATATCTAATTCTTTTTTGAGTTCTGGTATTTTTCCATAACGAATCTCTGCTACCCGAGAAAGGTCTGCTTTCATCTCCGCATCTTCAGCTTCAAGCCTTATCGTATCTAATTCTTTTTTGATTGTACGGATTTCAGATACGATCTCCTTTTCGTTATTCCACTTTAGCTCAAGCTCTTTGGTTTTCTCATTTAAGTTTGCAATCTCTTTATCTACTTCTTTTAATCTATTTTTTATTTCTTTCTCTTTTTCTTTATTTTCCTTTGTCTTAAGCGAACCAAGCACAGCGACTTCTTTTTTTAGAGCTTCTTTTTCTATTTCCAAACGCATGATCTTCCGATGAGCATCTTCTAAAATAGGTGGTTTGTTTTCAAGCATTATTTTTAAAGAAGAGGATGCTTCATCTATCAAATCCACCGCCTTGTCTGGCAAAAATCTATTTGTAATATACCTAGAAGAAAGATTCACCGCAGATACAATAGCATCGTCAGTAATACGAACACCGTGGAAGAGCTCGTATCTCTCCTTTAGTCCACGAAGTATAGTGATAGCGTCTTCTATGTTTGGTTCATCTATGTACACAGGTTGAAAACGACGAGCTAGCGCGGGATCTTTCTCTATGTGTTTTTGATATTCACGAAGAGTCGTAGCGCCGATAGCGTGAAGCTCACCTCTGGCTAGTACTGGCTTTAGCATATTTGATGCATCCATAGTGCCTTCTGCTCCGCCAGCTCCGACAATAGTATGTATCTCATCTATAAAAAGAATTATCTTGCCATCTGAGCGCTCTATCTCTTTCATTATCCCTTTTAGTCTCTCTTCAAATTCTCCGCGGTATTTTGTACCTGCCACCAAAAGCCCAAGATCGAGAGATACTAGCTCTTTATCTTTTAAAGATTCTGGGACATTACCTTTAAATATTCGCTCTGCTAAACCTTCGACGACAGCTGTCTTACCAGTACCGGCTTCACCTATCAAAATAGGATTATTTTTAGTCCTACGTGAGAGTATCTGCATGATGCGCATTATCTCATTGTCTCTGCCAATTACTGGATCGAGTTTGTCTTCTTTGGCGAGCTTGGTTAGATTGCGAGTGTATTTGATAAGTAGTTTAAATTTCTTCGGCTCACTGACATCGGTGATATTCTGCCTGCGAAGTTCTTCTAAAACTTTCAACACAGCATCTTTACCAATTCGAAATCTAGCTAGCATCTCTCTCGCTTCACTGGTGACTTCTAATATAGCGATAAACAAATGTTCAGTAGAAACAAAATCATCTTTCATATATTCAGCTATCTTTGCAGATTGCTCTATAGATTGTGCAAGATCTGGATTGAGATAAATCTGATACGCAGGTGAGACAGTGCTGTGAGACTCAGGGAGCTCTATCATCTCTAGGACAGAATCCGTGAGTAGCATAGTATCTATTTCTAATTTATCTAAAATAGAATTCACCATACTTTCTTCTGCAAGAAGTAGCGCCGCAAGTAGGTGCATAGAAGACACATGATTTACTCCTCGTTCTATAGCGAGTTCATGTGCTTTCTTTATTGCTTCTTTTGCTTTTGTTGTGAATTTATTTAATGGTGGCATTTTTATATTAAAATATTGTTAATTATTGAACAGGAGTTGTCGGAGTAGTTGGTGTTTCTGTAGCTGGTGGTGGAGTGGTTTCGTTTTTAGCTAACTCTATTATGGTAAAATCTTTTTCTTGTGTTACCTTAGAAACTTTTTGTTCACCTAAGACAGATTTTACTACATATACTTCACCTTCTTTCGGAGTTGGTATTATAGAAGCTATCACGACTTTGCCATCTCCTAAGAATAACCCCGTGCCTAAAACCTTATCTTCCTTCTCGCCTTTGATAGCTAAAGTCATCGTCAGAGGCTTTATAGCTTTTAGATCTTCAAGTAACTTTTTCTGATCAGCCGATAAAGCTTGAGCATTCTTTATGTTATTTGCGGTCTTCGGAGCTATGGTCTCCACTGTCTCACGTACTATCTGAGTGATGGGGACAGTCACAGCATTTGGAGCTTGCTGCATAAGAGTAACTGTGGTTATACCTGTGGCTATAGAAGTCACAAAAGAAAGTAAAACTGCAAGCAGTATCAACTGTGTTTTTGTTAAATCTTTTATATCCATGAGCTAATTGTAACTCAAAATAGATGTAAAATCAAAGCTAGGAATTGTTGGATTTAATTCCTTCGAGGGTATATTTATCTTGCTCAATCTTATCTTCAAGTTTTCCTATTTCTTGCCTTAGAGAATCTTGAGTGTAGCTATCAACCCGTGCAAATTTATTACCAAAATTTTTTTCTTTTAAGTCTTGGATTTGTTGTTTAAAGTTTTCAGTATTTTTCATAAAATCTTCTATTTTTATTTCAAGCTCAGAAACCTTTGTATTACTTTCTTTTTCTCTCTCTTTCATTTCTAAATCAGAAACAAATGCGTGCTGTATACCTCGAGAGGAAGGGATTGAGTCCTGAAGTTCTATTTTTTGTTTAAGAATTTTCACATGCTCTTCTTCTGTTAAATCTATCTCTCTTTTTAAATCTATAATCTTAGAGGCAGTTTGTAGTTTTACATTAGATTCTTCAAGTTTTGAATTCATATCGTCTATTCTTTTTTGTATTTCTTCAATCTTCTGATCTTGGTACGACTTTTTTTCTTCTGGAGTCATATCCTTGAATGCTTTTGGCAACCCCATATCTTTATTATCTAGAACTTGTTCTTCACTAGATACTTTGTTTATTTCATTATCTTCAATTTTTTGTTCTACTATGTTTTTTTCTAATGACATAAAATTATATTGTTAGTTAATAAGGTAATTTTTATTTGCTTGTTCTTCTTGTGTCATAAAATTATAAATTTAACCCAACTTATTTAAGGCTTTTATGTATTCACCTTCATAATAAGCATTAACACCATATTTTTCACGTAGATATTCAATCTTAAATCTTAATAATTCTTTAATTTCTTTTACATTAGTCTTTTGGTTTAAATTATCTTCCACGATTCTTAGAAACGGAATATTTTCAATTTTTTCACAAATCTCTCTACGCTCAGGGTTTAATACTCTTACGTAAGATTCGAAAGAAGGTTGTATCACTTTGTTCCCAGGGAGTGGGCCAAAACTTATTTCATGTTCTTCAGGTGTTGCAAATTTTCCTTCCATAATATTTTTATTATACTGCTTTCATCTTCTCTCTAATAATATGCTCTATCCCGTAAGGATCTAAAACTCCTTTAAAATTTATCTCTGTGTTGTCACCTCCGGACGTATCCATATGTATATTACCAACGCCGATGATGTTTTCCAAAATACTCTGTCTTACTTTTATATTCTGGATCTTTTCATATTCTACAAAATCGCGAGAAGTTGTGAGTAATTTATATTCCCTAGTCACTCCACTCTCAAGAAGATAAAAAGTTTCCGCTCTTCGCACCACTTCTCCGAGTATTATAGTGAGTATCCCTATTATGTACAAAGGCCAGTAAGTAAAATATCCTAAAATAAATAAAATCCCTCCTCCTACATAAAAAGCTAAGTATCCTAAAAAATGCGGATGAAACTTTTTAAGAATTGGCTCGTTGATATTCATATGTCCGTTAATTATACCACTTTGTTAATTTAAGCAAAATGTCAGATAGTGCTTTGACTGCATGATCTATATCTACTTTATTTGTATCTCTACCAAGTGAGAAACGAATAGATCCATCTACTTCAGAGTCTCCACTCTCTTTACCTACTGTTGTTCTAGCTAAAGCTTGTATCACATGCGAAGCTTTACCATCCCCACTTTTGCAAGCACTTTTCGCCGAAGCCATCACACCTTTGGCTGATAGTTCAACAACCAAGAGATCGCTAGGAATATTTGGGGTAGTGATATTTACATTATTCGGAAGTCTATTCTTGAGATCACCGTTTATGATTATATTTTTATCTATTTTTGTAATTTTTTTAATAAAATAATCACGTAACTTATTAAGTCTTTTTACTTCTTTATCTTTTAGCTTTTCGCTTTTTTCTAAAGCCAAGGCAAGCTCAATAGCTAAAGACACATTTTCAGTCCCCGGCCTTAGCCCCATCTCCTGATCTCCACCAAACATAATCTTCCCTATGGGGGTGGACTTTTTTACATATAAAATTCCAACCCCTTTTGGTCCATATATTTTTGAACCATTAAAAGACATCAGGTCTACCCCGAGCTGAGGCACTCCAATGGGTAGATAATTCACAGCTTGTGTCGCATCAGTATGGAAAAAAACTTTTGTATTGTTATTTTTATTAAAATGCCGTATTTCTTTTGCTATCTCTTTTATGGGCTGGATTGTGCCTATTTCATTATTAGCATACATAACTGAAACCAAGACAGTATTTTTATTTAATGCTTTTTTTATTTTTCTTGGGTCTACAATACCATTTGCTTCTACTTCTACAAAAGTCACTGTGGCTTGCTTTGTCCTTTCAAGATGACGGAAGGATTCCAGCACAGATGCATGCTCTATATTTGTCGTTACTATGTGCGGTAAAGCAGAATTCTGATTGAGATTTTGCACCAAGCCCAAGATAGCTAAATTGTTGCTCTCAGTGGCGCCAGAAGTGAAAATTATCTCATTACTATTTGAGTTTATGGCTTTTGCAATTTTTCCTCTTGCCGTCTCAAGCTTACTTTTCTCTACAACTCCGAGTTTATGTACTGCTCCAGGGTTTGCAGAGCTAGTTAGGGCCGCAGAAGCATGATCCATATATATGCTATTATTGTTTTTATCTTTATTTTTCTTTAAAGCGTGGTTTGATTTAGGCATAAAAATAGTATATATTGAAAAGGTATGAATATAAAGCTCGACAATATGTTTGACCTGGCTTTTTTTGTTTTAAATGCAATATCAATTTTACTGATATTCTTTTGGATTATCACTACAGAGAAACGTCTAAAGAGGTTTTTTGTTGGCAAAAAAGCCAAAGATTTAGAGGATACAATAGTCTCTCTTCAAAACGACATAGCTGAACTCAAGAAATCAAAAGAATCTATGAGTACAGAGATATCAAACATAAACACCAAGCTAAAAAAGAGCATACGAGGACTTGAAACTATTCGTTTCAATCCTTTCCCAGACCAAGGCAGTAACCAGAGTTTTGCTATTTCGATGCTAAACGAAGATGGTGACGGGGTAGTCTTATCAAGTTTGTATGCTAGAGAGAGGATGAGTGTATTTGCTAAACCTGTGAAAAATAGCAAATCAGAATACGAACTGACGGAAGAAGAAAAAGAAGCTATAAAAAAGGCAAAAGTTTAACTGTTTGAAAATTTTAAAAATAAACTTTATAAGAGCATTCTCCTTATGACCTAACGCAATAAAGTTTGATTTATAAAATTTTCAAAAAATATATATGGAAAAAAATAAAACACAACAGAATACAGTCACTCGCGCGCCAGTAGTCGTGGTCATGGGTCATATCGACCACGGCAAGTCTACCCTGCTCGACTACATAAGGAAATCAAATGTAGTAGATACAGAGACTGGAGGCATAACTCAAAAAATCTCAGCATATGAAGTGATTCATAAAGATGAAAAAGGCGTCGACCAAAAGATAACTTTCATAGATACCCCAGGTCACGAAGCTTTTTCTAAAATGCGCGAACGAGGAGCACAAATAGCTGATATAGCTATACTTATTGTTTCAGCTGAAGACGGAGTAAAGCCACAGACTATCGAAGCATGGAAAACTATCGTAAATAGTGGCCTCCCTGCTATCGTAGCTATAAACAAGATAGATCGCCCAGGAGCAAACGTAGAGAAAACAAAAACTGAATTAGCTGAGAATGAAATTTATTTAGAGAATTACGGAGGTACTATTCCTTTTGTGGAAATATCTGCAAAAGAAGGTACTGGCATCGATGGGCTACTATCACTCATTTTGATCATAGCCGAGATGGAGAGCTTTATTGGAGACAAAAACGCTGAGGCTTCTGGATATGTGATCGAAGCAAACTTAGACCCAAAAAGAGGCATAGAAGGTACTCTCATCATAAAAAACGGTTCTGTAAAAAATGGCATGACGGTGGTAGTAGAAGATTCTATTTGCTCTACCAGAATCATGGAAAACTTTTTAGGTAAAATGGTAAAAGAAGCTACCTTCTCCTCACCTATCCGAATAGTAGGATTTAATAAAATCCCTCAAGTGGGTGGAGAATTTAAAACATTTCTAAAAAAAGGAGATGCAGAAAAATACGCTTTATCTTGGAAAGAAGATTCTACATCACTTGTTTCAAAAAAGGAGACAGACCAAACTAACAAGAAGTTAATCCCTATAATGCTTAAAGCAGATGTAGCTGGAAGTCTCGAGGCGATAGAAAAAGAAATAGCAAAGATTAAAAGTAAAGCAGAAGAACAAAATGCAGAATTTAAAATAATAAGCAAAGGAGTAGGAGGCATCACCCTTTCAGACATAAAAAGCTTATCTACTGATGGAGATATCTTGATCATTGGTTTCAACGTAACCGCAGACAGAAGTGCTGTAGAAGAAGCAGAGAGAAGAGGGGTAGAGATATCTACATTCAATATAATATACAAGATGACTGAGTGGCTAGAAGAACAGATGGAACGCCTAAGACCAAAGATAGAGACAGTGGAAGTCACCGGTAGGGCAAAGATCATCAGAGCTTTTAGTCGCACCAAAGAAAGACAAGTAGTGGGTGGTAAAGTCGCCGAAGGTACCATAAGTCTAAACAGCACTGTAAAGATAGTCCGCCGAGATTTTGAAATCGGTAAAGGTAAGATCGTAAATTTAGAAAAATCAAAAGTGAAAACCAGTATGGTGGAAGAAGGCACTGAATTTGGAATGATGATCGAGTCTAAAATAGAGATAGCAAGCGGAGATGTATTAGAAGCTTTTTCAGTAACGCAGAAATAAATGGAAAGAAATGAAAAAATAGCAAATAAGATAAAAGAACTCTCAGCTGAGTTTTTAAGTCGCGAAGGAAACAAAACTTCTCTTATCAATGTAGCGCACGCGACCTGCTCACCTGACATGAAGCGTGCTACGATATACATAACTGTATTACCGATAGATAAAGAAAAGACGGCTTTAGAGTTTGCCAAAAGGAAAAGGGGTGAGCTTCGGGGTTTTATAAAAAAGAATATGCCCGTAAAGATAATCCCCTTTCTTGATATTGCCATAGATTTGGGTGAAAAGAACAGACAGAAAATTGACGAATTACTGAGAAATAGTTAGGATTGTATAAGTTCCTTATTTTTTATTATTAAAAAGTAAGGCCTGGTGGCCAAGTGGTAAGGCAACTCTCTGCAAAAGAGTTATACGGCGGTTCGATTCCGCCCCAGGCCTCCCTAAATTTTAGGATAGACAAATTTACTTGTTTATAAGTTAAAAAATATGTAATATGTTTTATATGCCCGGATGGCGGAATTGGTATACGCGCACGACTTAAAATCGTGTCTCGCAA
>CAYHIX010000005.1:33416-34833 GCA_964356875.1 uncultured Candidatus Saccharibacteria bacterium | reverse complement strand
GATCAGCTCGAGTACTGCATCTCCCAAAAATTCTAAGCGCTCATTATGAGAAAGTTTTGTTCCTGCATTTTCATTTATATATGAACGGTGGATAAATGCCTGCTTGAGTAAATTTTTATCTTTAAAATGTATTTTTGTTTTTTCTTCAAAATCTGAAAAGTTTATCATGATATTATTTCTTACTACTTATAATCTCTATAGCCTTCTGTATTATCGGGATCATGTCGCTATAGATACGGAGCTCGGAAATAGCCGAGAGAGGAAACCATCTAGCCCCATCTAGCCCGCCTGATTGCTCGAGTTCGAGTTCTTTGTATTCACTCTCTGCTAAGAAGTACACCACTCGTTTCAAAGTCTTGCCTTTCTCTGGATGAGAAGCTACATATTCGTTTTGGCCTAATTTGTCTTTGAGAGTTATATCTAATCCTATTTCTTTTTTGACTGCTCTCTTGGTGCAAGCCTCTATGTCTTCACCTTCTTCGGCTTTCCCTTTTGACAATGTCCAGTATCCAAATACATCATGTACGAATGCAAGCACAGTCTCCCCTGATTTTTCTGAATACACCAGAGCACCACCAAGTTCTTCGACTTTAAGAGTAGAGATATCCACTGGTTCATCTTTTTTATGTTTAGGGGCTTTACTTTTTTGTTCTTTGCCTGGCTCACCTATTTCTTTATATACTGCTCCGAGGACTCCGTTTACGAATTTACTAGAATTTTCCCCACCAAAAGTCTTTGCGAGCTCTATCGCTTCATTGATGGCTACTTTAGGAGGTACTTCTTTTCTATCACCAAACAAAAGCTCATAAAGACCAATTCTTAATATATTTCTATCAACTATAGAGATCTTGTCGAGTGGCCAATCTGGAGCTGCTTTTTCTATGATCTCATCTATGACTTTATGCTTTTTCAGGATTTCATCTATCAGGGAAAACACAAAATCATCATCCTCTAGCCCAGGACCGAATTCTTTTAGATTTCTTTTTAAAGCTTCTTTTACGTCAAAATTTCTTGGAGTTTCTTGTTCTTTATCACCAGGTATAAAGTCCCACTCAAAGAGTGTCTGGAGAACTATTGATCTTGAGAGGTGCCTATTCGCCATAAATTAATGAACTAAAGAATTAACATTAAGTATAATTATGATTAGCTCCGAACCAAGTGTTCAGGAGGCCATACCATAATAAAATTATTTTGCTGCTGCTGTTTTAGCTTTGGCTTTCTTTTGCCTCCTTTCTACCTTTTTTACTAAATCTAAAACCTTTTTTCCTCGATAAAAACCACAAGCAGAACAGATCGTGTGTCGTCTCTTTAAAGCCTGACAATTTGTACACTTAGCAAAGCTCGTACTCTCCAAAGCGTGGTGAGAACGGCGGTTCTTTGTATGCGATTTTGTATGTCTCATTCGTACTACCATAAT
>CAYHIX010000005.1:0-33316 GCA_964356875.1 uncultured Candidatus Saccharibacteria bacterium | reverse complement strand
GAGAACGGCGGTTCTTTGTATGCGATTTTGTATGTCTCATTCGTACTACCATAATCCCTATATACTAGCATACTTGGGCTAAAAAGCAATTCTCCCGTTTGGGCTTTGACAAAAAAGCTGTATTTGGTACTATTTTAGATACATAGAGATTGTTGTGGCTACCAACCACAATCTTGCACGCAAGACCTTCGGGCTAATCTATACATATAAAAGAACAAAGTTGGGTGGAACCGCGAAATGACTCGCCCCGACAAAAAATGATCAAATCGTTTTTTGTCGGGGCGATTTTTTATTATTCTAAACAAACAAAAATATGGATAAAGAACAAAAATTAAACAATATTAGACACTCACTTGCTCACCTACTCGCAGCAGCGATAATGGAACTTTATCCAGACACAAAGAGAACTATAGGTCCTGCGATAGATAATGGATTTTATTTTGATTTTGAATTTTCTACACCTATATCTGATTCAGACTTTCCAAAGATAGAAAAAACTATGCGAAAAATACTGCCTACATGGAGCACTTTTGAGAAATCAGAATTATCCGGCGACGAAGCCAAGAAAGAATACCCAGGTAATGAATACAAGCACGAGCTAATAGAAGAATTTACTAAAAATGGCGAAAAGGTAACTTTTTATAAATCAGGTGATTACTGGGACCTTTGCAAAGGTGGACATGTGGAAAATATGAGCGAAGTTAAGCCTGATTCATTTAAGCTCGACCGACTAGCTGGAGCATACTGGCGTGGAGATGAGAAAAATAAAATGCTCACTCGTATCTACGGACTCGCATTTGAAACAAAAGAAGAACTTGATGCGTATATAATTCAAAGAGAAGAAGCAGAAAAAAGAGATCATAAGAAATTAGGTAAGGAGCTTGGATTACTTATGTTCCATGAAACTGCCCCAGGTATGCCTTACTGGCTACCAAAAGGACTTATATTATATAAAGAACTAGAAAATTATTGGAGGAAAAGACATGCGGATTTAGGATATTTAGAAATCGCGAGTCCTCTCGTAAATAAATCAGAGCTTTGGAAAATTTCCGGTCATTGGGACCACTATAAAGATGATATGTTTATAGCAGACATGGGTGAAAATGAAGTATATGGAATCAAGCCAATGAACTGCCCAAATGCAATGATTGTCTTTCAATCTATGCAAGTAAGTTACAAAAATTTACCTCTTCGGCTTTCTGATACAGATAGACTACATAGGTATGAACGCTCAGGAACTTTGAACGGATTATTACGCTGCCGTTCATTTCAACAAGATGATTCTCATAACTTTATAACAGAAGACATGATCGAAACTGAATATGAAAGCATCATGGAAATTTGTAAAGAGTTTTATGAGGTCTTTAATCTAGAATATAGTTTTCGCTTAGGAACCAGACCTGAAAGCCATCTTGGAGAAGTGGCGACTTGGGATAAAGCAGAATCAGCCCTTAAGAGAGTGTTAGAAAATTCTGGTAAGGAGTATTCAATAGCTGAAGGTGATGGTGCATTTTATGGACCAAAAATTGATATCGTTATGAAAGATGCGCTCGGTCGTGATTGGCAAATGGGTACCATGCAACTTGATTTCCAATTACCAGAAAGATTTGATCTTGGATACACAGACAAAGATGGAACAAAGAAAAGACCGGTTGTTATTCACAGAGTAATATACGGCTCCCTCGAACGTTTTATCGGTGTTTTGATCGAGCATTATGCTGGTGCCTTCCCTCTCTGGCTTTCACCTGTGCAAGTAAAAGTCATCCCCGTGCGAGAGAATCATAATGAACATGCAAAGAAAGTATCTGATCTTCTCAAAGAGAATAATATCCGGGTAGAGTTGGACGATGGAGACGAGAACCTCGGTAAAAAAGTCCGTGATGCAAAAAATAATAAGATCCCCTATTGGATAGTGATCGGAGATAAAGAAATAGAAGCAAGCGCAGTCACCCTAGAATCACGAGACAGTGGCAACCTAGGGCAAATGCCTACTGAAGAAACTCTCAAAAAACTCTTAGAAGAAATAAAAAATAAAAAATAAAATAGTGCAAAATAAAAATCCCTCACGAGAGGGATTTTTATTTATATATCAATCTCAGCGAGCTTGGCGTTACTTTGGATGAATGACTTACGAGGTGGCACTTCGGAGCCCATGAGAATATCAAAGATTTGATTGGCTGCATCGGCATCTTCTATGGTCACTTGCTTTAGCACTCTGTTTGCAGGATCCATGGTCGTTTCCCAAAGTTCCTCAGGATTCATCTCTCCGAGACCTTTAAAGCGCTGGATGTGGAATTTATTTGATTTGGTTTTTTTCTCTGCTTCTTCTTCCCCCTCTTCTCCTTCTCCGCTCGCTTCAGGAGTCTCTACCTCTTCTATTTCCACTACATCAGCATTTTTACCTACTATTTTTTCTTTCTCATCGTCTGTGTATGCATAAGAAACCTGCTTGCCATGCTTGATCTTGTATAGTGGTGGTTGAGCTATGTATATATACCCAGCATCAATGACTTGTCTAAAATATCTATAGAAAAGCGTAAGGAGAAGTGTGCGGATATGTGATCCGTCCACGTCGGCATCTGTCGCAATTATTATTTTATGATAACGCATCTTTTCAAGATCAAAAGTATCTCCGATCGATGTCCCCATAGCTATGACCAGAGACTTCACTTCTTTCGAAGCAAGCATCTTGTCTATGCGAGCGCGTTCTACGTTTAAGATCTTTCCACGAAGTGGCAGTATGGCTTGTGTCCTCCTGTCTCGGCCTTGCTTCGCACTACCTCCTGCAGAATCTCCCTCCACCAGGAAGAGCTCAGATTCTTCTGCACTTTTACTCTGACAATCTGCGAGCTTGCCTGGCAAAGTCATCCCCTCCAGAGCGCCCTTTCGTAAGACTGAGTCTTTGGCTGCTTTGGCTGCTTTACGGGCTTTAAGAGCTAAAATTGACTTATTTACGATGGTCTTGGCGTCATCTGGGTTCTCTTCCAGGAAAGCAGCGAAGGCTTCACCAAAGATTGTGGCTGTGGCTCCTTGAGCTTCCATTGAGCCGAGTTTGGCTTTGGTCTGACCTTCAAACTGTATCTCAGAAAGTTTTACTGATATCACCGCAGTGAGCCCTTCGAGTACGTCGTCTCCAGTGAAGCCTCCTTCGGCTTCTTTCATCATTTCGTTTTTCTTGCAGTAAGTATTTACAGTCCTTGTGAGTGCAGTCTTAAAACCAGTCACATGCGTACCACCTTCGCGAGTATAAATGTTGTTTGCAAATGGTATGATCCTCTCGGCTATGTCGTCTACGTATTGTAGAGCTATCTCCACTCCGACTCCGTCTATCTCCTTTTCAACATAGAAAATATTTTTGTGAATTGGCTTTTGTAATTTGTTGTAGTATTTTACGAGTGACACCAACCCTCCTTCAAAATAAAAAGAGTAGTCAGGTACATTTAACTCTGAACCTTTCAGCCAGTAATTCCCAGAACTACTGTCTAAAACTTTTTCAAGTTTCTGGGGATCTGCAGCTCTAGCATCGATGACTGTGATGAGGAGTTCTTTTACGAGATACGCTTGCTGGCGTAAGTGGTTTATGATTTTTTGATAATCAAAAGCTGTACCCTCTTTGAATATAGTGCCGTCCGGCTGAAACATGATGATGGTGCCGTGTTCTTTAGATTTACCTATCTGTTTTACTTTACCTTGAGGTTTACCTATCTTGTATTCCTGCATGTGCACACCTCCGTCTTGATGGACGATGGCTTTTGCATGTACAGACAATGCATTTACTACTGAAGCACCTACACCATGAAGACCAGAAGAAACTTTGTATGCATTGTTATCAAACTTTCCTCCAGCATGGAGGACTGTCATGACAGTCTCAAGAGCTGAGACTTTAGTCTTTGGGTGGATACCAACAGGAATACCATTACCATCGTCAGCGACACGTATGTAATCATTCGGTAGCAGTGTAACCTCAATACGAGAACAGCGCCCTGCCATGGCTTCGTCTCTGGAGTTATCAAATATTTCCCATACTAGATGGTGGAGTCCTTCGGGTCCAGTAGTCCCTATGTACATCCCCGGACGACGACGGACGGGCTCTAAGCCCTCTAAGACTGAGATGTCTGAAGCGTCATATACATGAGGTTTTGCCTTAGTTTTATCGTCTTTTTCTTTTGCCATAAGTCCTTATATTATATCAGAATTTTAATATTTTGCTAGTCAAAATAATCCTTAATTTTCAGGGGTTTTAAAGTAAAATTGGGTTGCCACGACGTATCGCGACAACCCTTTTTTTGATATTTTAGCTGGTTTGTATTATTCCAGCTTTTTCCCTGCTTGATCTTTTTTTTGTGAGAATTACTTCTCACCATAACCCCGACACTGATCGAGGTCATATTTTGCCGACTTAGGCGGCGACGTGGTGTGAGTTTTTTCTTCTTTAAAAGAAACGAGTTTTTGCTGAAGAGCTTCTCTGGTTTTTTGCTCTTCTGCTTTTCTTCTTTCTTCTTTTTCAAAGAACCGTTGTAATCCAGATTCATAATTTAATTTATTATGAACTTTTTGATATGCAGACTCACCTGCGGGATGTAAATCCATATTTTTATTCTCCTGTGCCAGATTGAGCTCTGGTAGCGTTAAGGCTTGGAACAAGTTCCAAGACGTTTTATATTAAGAGGTTTAAAAAGATCAAAACCCCTATAAAAAGAACAAAAGCTTCCCAAGTTTTTCTTAGAAAGCTAGTGTTTGGGTTGTAAGTTTGGTTTTGAGATTTTTACAGCGCAAATATCAGCCTTCTAAGGTTTGAAGGGCAAATAATTTGCTTAAAGAGGTTATAATTTTTTCGGACTGTTGCTTTCATTACTTTTAATATAGCACATATTTTATCAATGTAAAGCAAATTTACACCTGTGGAAAACCCGGCAGTAAAGCACAGCTTACTGCCGGGCAAGCTCTCGAGAAAATAAAAAAGGTCAACGCGATATGTCTCGCATTGACCTTTACTTCCCTTTGATCGAACCTTCCTGGGATCGCTTATTGGGACATTAAAAAATAAATATCCCAAAATAATTAATATAACTACTACGATAAGTAGGCTTACCAGTTTTCAAAAAAACTCGATAAATAACCTTATCGCCCAAAGTGGTTTCCCTTACAGGCATACCATCAACAAGATTATGCGCATTTTCAAACATGACACGCATTTTTACTTTTTTCTGTGGTGCTACTGCAGTAGCGGTAGCACCACGTTTCATCATATCATGCGGCAAAATTCTTACCCTCCCTTTGAGGATTAAAGGGATTCGGAGAGAACTCCTCATCTATGATTTTCATAACTTTTTTTTCTCCTTAAAATAAAAATAACTAATTATAAATAAAACAGGCCTTCGGTTGAAGGTCTTGTAACTCTTTATAGAGTAAAGAATTACTTGCTTTATTTATTTCCTATGCATTATAACCTATTTTAGATATATGTAAAGCCTATCTGACTTCCCAGCCTTTTGCCTTTATATTATCAGCTATTTTAGCCATAACTTCATTCACCTCCACGTCTGTGAGTGTCCGCTCATAAGATTGAAAGATCAGCTTGAAAGCATAAGAAGTCTTGCCTTCTTTGGTAAATGTATCAAATAAATCTGGCCCTTTGACCACCATATCTCCCATGGATTCTTTTATGACTTCATGAATTTGCTGACTTTCAGCTTCACTTGTAGCCCACACAGCCACGTCGCGAGCGATGAATGGAAAGAGTGACCACATGCGGAATTTTTGCAAAGAATTTTCTTCAGGAGACGCATCTGATGTCCGAGCTGGATTCGCTGGATTTGAAGGATTATTTTTCACAAATTCATCTAAGGATAATTCTTTTATCTCTTTCTTGTCTCCATAACACACACGGATTTCTTCGTGATCTTTTAAAAATACAGTTCCAATTTCAAAAATTTTCACATCAGCGAGTCCGAGAAGCGGCGCATTTGTTTTATTTAATTTTAAACTTTCTTTTACACCGTCAGTGAGGTTTGTCCTTAAGAATTTCTTGTCAGATGCACTCTGCATCACCTCTACTTCACCCTTGTCACAAAATACATAAGTCATGACTTCGCTATACCCATCATCTAAAAGTTTATTCCTCGCTAAAGATATCTTTGCATAAGTTTCATTTCCCTTTGTTTTAAATTCTATCTGAGGCACAGAGCCCAATACCCTGTCATAGCCTATTATTCTTCCTATTTCTTCGGCCATGTCTTCTTCGATATTTAAGTCAAGGCGCATAGGTGGCACGACTATCTCAAACATATCTCCGTCGTTCTTGTATCCAATATGATATCTCTCGAGAATATTACCCACTTCAATCAGCGACACTTCTACTCCTAAAATTTTAGAAATTTTCGATATAGAAAAAGAAAGTTTACGCTCTTCTTGTTCTTGTGGATATGTATCTACTATGTCTTCAAATGTTGCCTCGGGGCACATCTCAGCAATCAATGCAGAGAGCTCGCGCATGGCATAAGGGGCAAGCGTAGGAGAAAGATCATTCTCAAATCTTTTCCTAGCATCAGTGACTATGTTTAAGGCTTGCCCTGTTTTCCTTGCAAACACTGGGTCAAAATTGTCAGCTTCGAGGATAAGATCTGTAGTGATGCTTGTGATTTCTGCAGGTTTGCACCCCTTTATCCCTGTATCTAAAATGTTCCCCTCTCTATCACAAATAGCGAGCATTCCTTCTTTTAAGGTTTTCTCTTCACCTGTGAGCAGTACTACTTTCTCACCATCTTTTGCATCTCTTATGTTTAGCTCTGCACCTTCAACCTTACTTAAATCAAAAGCGTGGGTCGGTTGCCCGCAATCAAACATAACGATGTTTGTCGCATCCACTATGTTGTTTATACTTCTCTGCCCTATTGCAGTGAGATGATCCACCACCCACTCGGGCGACGGCCCTACTGTAACACCGCGAACTACCCGCCCGACATGCCTACGGTCCTTGTCTGTTAAAATATTTATTTTTAAATTTGTTGGTTTTGATTCGGGAATTTTATATTTAGGAGTAGGGTCAACAAAATTTATATTTAAAAGCGAAGCGACTTCACGAGCTATGCCTTGGTGTGAGAGTAGATCATGAGCTCTATTTGGTAAAATTTTAATATCATATATAAAATCTCCATTGGGTAATTTTTCAAAACTTTCCACTTCAGCCACATGATATGTAAAAAGATCAGCAAGCTTTTCTGCTTCTGGAGCTTCTGGTATGTACCATTTGAGCCAATTATAAGATACTTTCATACTAAAAAATTAAAACTGATTGAGCCTTAGATCTCCTTGATAAAAAAGTCGAACATCTGGGATACCCCATTTGATCATAGCAATACGGTCGAGCCCACCACCAAAAGCAAAGCCTTGCACTTTTTCAGGATCAAGCCCGATATTACGCAAAACATTTGGATGCAGCATCCCCGCACCCATCATCTCGAGCCAGTTACCTTTAAACTTTGCAAAAACTTCGAGCGAAGGCTCTGTGAACGGGAAGAAGCTTGGGCGGAATTCTATTTCTACATCAGGGCCAAGCATCTTTTTATAAAAATGAGTAAGTACACCCTTTAGATCAGCAATTGAAATATTCTCCCCGACCATAGAGCCATCTATCTGGAAGAATTGCATCTCATGTGAAAAATCAGTTGCTTCATTCCTGAAAACTTTTCCAATGGAAATAAATGCACAATTTTTTATACCCTCTTTGTTTGCTTGCTCTATGGCTCGTGCAGTGACACTTGTAGTATGTGTTCGTAATACTTTTTCTTTTTCGTTTTTTATAACAAAAGTATCTTGCATATCCCGAGCTGGATGATCCTTTGGAACATTTAAAACATCAAAATTATACCACTCACTCTCTAGCTCAGGGCCAGTCGCAATCTCAAAACCCATTTCTGAAAAAGCCTGGTAGGCTTCGTCAGCTAAAATATTAAGTGGGTGCATCGTGCCCTTTTGCTTTTCTTCAATCATTAATTAATTATGATGAGCTCGACTTATACGCAATTTTCCACCCTCGTGAACTAATTTGTAATCTTCATGATGTCCTTTGTTCTCTTGTCCATGCATAACAACCTTAAAATCCGCACCATGTCCTCCTTTTGCTATGTGAACCATATCTTTGACTTGTTTCTCATTCATATTTTTTATCATATACTCTAAAGCTCTTGTGTGTTCCCCCGCGTGGATATCAAAACCATGTATTAATTCTTTTTCTTCTTCTTCGTGTTTTTCGTCTGACATAAATTATTAATTAATTTATAATATGTAAATAACTATACCAAATCTTCTGCAACTGGGCTAATCTGGGTATTAACTCTTGCCCTTTTATAATTTTTCTTATAATGATTTTTATTCTTTTGCCCATCAGCCCCCATAAAGAATTTATTGATTTTCCTAGGAAATTTATCACAAATATTGCACACTCGTGAACAATAACCTCTCAATTTACTCTGACACGCTTCACAGCAGAGAAACAATATATGGCAAGATTTATTTTTACAATGAATATAGTTATCGCATTTTTCCTTTTCACACACCTGACAGAAAGAAATTGTTTCACCTCCGACTTTCTCTCCCATTCGTTCATCAAAAACAAAATTCTTGCCGAGGAATTTGTTTTGTAGACCCTTCTCTTTAACCTGGTGAGCATATTCTATGATTCCTCCCTTGATATGTTTCACATTTTTAAAACCATTGTGCTTCATCCAGGCAGAGGCCTTCTCGCAGCGGATGCCGCCAGTACAATATAATAAGACTTCTTCATCTTTTTTATCACGAAACATATCATGCACTTTTTTTAATTGTTCTCGAAATGTATCAACCTCCATTATCTTTGCACCCTTAAAATGCCCTATCATGGCTTCGTAAAAATTGCGCATATCTATCACTGTCACTCCACGATCAATCATGTTATTCACATCTATGGCGGTAGCATAATCTCCGGTATCAGACGGATCAAAGGTTGCATCATCAAGCCCATCAGCCACGATCTTTGGGCGAACCTTCACTATTAATTTTATAAAACTAGACAATACTCCTTTGCCCCCGCCTGCATCAGCTGTGCTGAAGGCACTGCGGGCAGGTTTTTCCTCTACTGCAAATTTATAAGGTACACCAGAAAATTCTTCAGTGCTTTGAATAAATTGATCAAAAGCAGTCCAGTTGTGCTCAGGTACATTCATCTGTGCATTTATTCCTTCAGAAGCAATATAAATTCTCCCTAAGCATCCAAGCTCGGAAAATTTATCAAACAACATATCCCTCATCGCCTTTGGGTCTTTTATCTTTACATAACGATAAAAAGATAGAGTTTTCCTCGCGAAAGTCTCGTTTTGTAGAATCTTTAAAAGATCTTCTTTAGATTTGGTGTTTACCTTCTTGAACATATATAAACCATCTTATAGCCAAAAACACAAAATTACAAGCTAGAAACACTGTGGTACAATAAACATATGAACAAGACATACTGGATGCTGGTAATCCTCATAATCATCTTTATATCCATCGGTTTTTATTTAGGCTGGCTCGACAATGGACCTAAATTAATATAGAAAAGCTCAGATGAAATAAATCCATCTGAGCTTTTTTTTGATGAAAAAGTCACTTGTTCTTTTTTTGATAAAGTTCTCGTGCTCTTTCTATGCACACTTCGGTTCCTTTTATTAAAGCTGAATCAAAACCGGCATGAGCCATTCCCACAATACCCCTAATAGTGCAGCCACCTGGAGTAGTGACTCTGTCTATCTCAACTTCGGGGTGGCTACCTGTAGTCTCTAGAAGCATTACTGCTCCTTTGATAACTTGGATTGCAATCATTAATGAATCTTTTTCATTGAATCCATTTTGGATGCACGCTTGCATATATGCACGGATGTATTTCAATCCGAATGCTGGTCCTGATCCAAATAACCCTGTTGCTTCAGGGAACTTGTTTTCAGGTATTACAAGTGTCAGCCCTACTGAATCAAAGATGCTTTTCACTAATGCGTTATGTTTTTCTCCTTCTTTACTTAGAGTTAAAGATGTCATAGATTCCTTAACTTTTATTGCAATATTAGGCATTGCTCTTGCGATCGGTATTTTACCGACCACTGCTTGAATCTGCTTAATCTCCAAACCAGAAACGACAGAAATCAAAAGATGTTGTTCTGTAAGAACGCTTTTAACTTCTTTAAGCAATTCATCTACCTGACCTGGCTGAACAGCTATGATTATAATATTTGAACTAGCTACGGCTTTTTTATTGTCGTAAGTGCATTCAAATACTTTTTCCTCATCCGAAAAAGGGCTACTTTTTCGTGTTATAACAATTTTTTCTTTTGTTATACCTGCTGATCTAATACCTTCGGCGATTGATAATCCTATGCCATGACCGGCACCTAGGACTGCGAATTTTTCCATTTTACTTGCCCTCCTTAAGGCTATTTAGTTGTTAAAGAACATTCTTTCATTAAAGAACAAAAAAACCACTCCATTGAGTGGTTCCTTCTTGCTATCAATATATTTTTTAGAGAATTTTAAAAGCAAAAACCAACCACCCAATTTGTGGATGGAGGTACCGGTGAGCTATTGATTTGTCGCTTTTTAAACATAATTTTACTATAACATGTATTAAAATTAGTGCAATTATTTATGGGATGTAGGACTCTCTAGATAATCCTCTTAGCTAATGCTGAATATTCACATTCGTCTTTTCCGCTACCCCAGGATTTAAAGTGGCATTTCTTGTTTACCCACTCACCGGTTTCGATATCGTTTATATAGTCCTCTACATCTCGCTTTAGTAGATCTATTTTTTCATTATCAATAAAAGTAGAATACACGGAATTTTTATCTTCGGGCTTTCCTTCGAGGAACAAAAGCTTAGACTCAGCGACTTGTCTACCTTTTTCTGCCCCCGCTACTAAATACGAATACATCGCCAGCTGGCGCATGTATGATAAGAGTCTACCTTCCGTATCTAGTTTCTCTATTTCAGATTTAGTTTTAGGTTTACCTGTTTTGAAATCCGTGATAATAACATTCCCTTCCTCATCCCTTTCTGTTAGGTCTAGCTTGCCATACATAAGTAAGTCTTTGTATTTTGGATCTCTAAATTGGATAGATCTCTCGGATTCATGATCTTTTAATAATTTTTTATAGTAAAATTCTACCCAATTATCCACTGCAGACTTGGCATCTTTGAAGATTCTATTTATTTCTTTCTCATCTTGTATGCCCTCTTTGGATAGTTCGTATTTTATTCTTTCTTTTATCTCTTTGTCTTTTGGTAGGGATTTATTTTTCAATATAAATTCTAGTGTAGAGTGCACAGCGGATCCGAGAGCCAGAGATGTGCCTTTGACTTCTGGCAACTTTAAGAAATTCCTAAAATACCACTTCCAAGGACATTCGAAGAAATTATTGAGTAGAGAAACAGACACTTTGCTATCTTTGTAATTTTCTTTTACAAAACTTTTAATTTCATCTAAGGTGTCTCCGTGGTGCCCTTCGATAAAACTAGTGAAGATCTTCACACCTAGCTTGTCACTCATTATCTCCCTTTCTGTCTCCTCTTTGTTCTTTTTAATAAAATGCGTGTCTGGTAATTCTCGTATTATTTCTGCCAGCGTCATCTCTCCACCATTATAATTCTCACCTGCATATGAAATGACACAGGACTCTTTGGCTCGAGTAATAGCCACATACAGCTCTCTCTTGGCATTTTCTATGTCTCTTTCGTGCAGATGCATCTTTACTTTTTCTGGTAATGAAAACCCCGACTTTTTACCACTCATCAAAACCTCTTCATTCATATGCCCTACCCATACATGTTTGTATTCTAATCCTTTTGCTTTATGGAGAGTCATGACGGCGATACCCTCTTCGGATCCAAAAGTAGCAATGCTGATGTGATTCCCATAACTCTGGAGCCTACTTAAATATTCTAAAAAATTCTTCAGGTCTCTATTCGGATTTTTTTGTTCAAAAACGAGTGCAAGATGAATAAAGCTACGCACGACTTCGACTCGAGTAAGTAAGTCTTCATGATTTTTGGAATTATCTATCAATAACTCATTACCTATTTTACTTATAACATAAGACAGCTTTTCACTTGATAATTCTACCCACTCTTTTAATAATTTACCCCAAGTAGATATCGTATTCTCTGTGGCAAAAAGTCCATCACCAGATCCGTGCTTTATAAAATCTTCGATAGTTAAAAAGTTCGGCTTTATGTTTTTTAAAAATTTATGCGCCTCAAAAGACTTTGTATTGCTAGTACTGTCGAGTAGCGACTCGGTGAGTAGTATGGGGTTAAAAGGATCATTTACGATATTTAGAACTCGCACAAACGCCCGAGCTTCCTTGGTATTAAAAAGCGAAGTGCTCTTCCCTGTAGATACTGGTAAACCCATGTCGAGCAATATCTGCATAGAGCTACGTACATGGAAATTCTTTGGCACTAATATCGCGCAGTCTTCTGCCTTTGCTCCATTTTGTATTTTTTGTTTAAAATACAGCGCAGCACCGAGCATTTCATCTCGGGGATATGTATATTCTTGCAATAATATTTTTTCTTGTCCTTTCGTATTAGAGTGAAGTTTATCTATAGTGAGCGAGCTTGAAAGTAAATCATCTGCAAGGCTGAGGATGTTTGCCGTAGAGCGATAATTTTCAACTAGTGTGATGAGCTTGGCTTTACCAAAAAAATTTTTAAATTCTTCAAAATATGAAAGTTTGGCTCCAGAAAATGCATATATGAGCTGCCTATCATCCCCCACCACAAAGATGTTTGGTTTCTCTGTATCTTTCCATACACCTTTTATAAAATTATTCTGTACTCCACTACTGTCTTGATGCTCGTCGACCAACACATATAAAAAATTTTCATAAATATCTGCCCTGACGTTTTCGTATTCTTCAACGAGCTTGACTGCGTATTCTAAAACATCATCGTAATCCATGAATCCCTCTTCTTTTTTCTTTTCTTCGTATAGTCTGTAAAAAGAAACCACCTCTCGCGTGCGCTCAAGTGACTCTATTTTTTTCTCAATTTCTTTTTTGAGTTTACCCTTACTCTCGCCTCGTGTGGAGACACTATCTGGATCAGTCTTTAAATTTTTAATATCTTCTTCTACGAAAGATAAAAATACTTCCGGGGTCAACCTTTCTCTCTTTAACACAGAGATGAGCTGCTTTAAATCATTGAAATACATTGTCGGGTTTGAGCGAGGACGCAAGTGTTCCCACTCATTTTTTTGCATTATTTCATCTACCAAAAACACAGCTTCATCCTCCTCGAGGAGCTTTGGGGTGGTTTTAAAATCTAAAAGATTATAATGTTTTTCTACAAGCTCATTTGCAAAAGAGTGAAAGGTAGATATCTGGACCTTGTTTGCGTCGGCCCCTATATAGTCTTCGAGTCTATGCTTCATGGCTCTCACCCCCGAACGAGTAAATGTAAGACATAAAATACCATCAGGTGAAGAAGCTCCCTTTTTGAGGATATTACCTATCCGTAGTGCTAAGATCTGAGTCTTGCCGGTTCCAGGACCAGCCACCACCATGACAGGCCCTTCTAGGGTATCTACAGCCTCCTTTTGCTCTTTATTTAGCCTTTTATACTCTTCTTCAAAGGATTTTTCCGTCTTCTTAAGTGCGGTCATATTTCCTATTATATACCAATTATTTAAATCTTTTTAGGAAAAATATAGGAGAGAACTATTGAGAAAATCAAAGCAAACATGATAACTGAAAAAGAAACAAGTGAAGAGATATGTACTCCAAATATCCCCACAAGCATTTTAAGCCCTATAAAAATAAGTACGACAGCTAAACCTTTCTGTAAATGATGAAACCTGTGTAGGACATTTTCCAAAAGAAAAAACAGGGCTCGCAAACCCAAGATAGCAAAAATGTTTGAAGTGAAGACAATAAAAGAATTTTGAGAAATAGCAAAAACTGCTGGTATGGAGTCGACAGCAAAAACGATATCTGTGGCTTCTACTAAAAGCACTATCATAAAAAGTGAAGTGAAGAAGAACTTACCATTTTCCCCCAAAAAGAACTTGCCCCCATGGTGACTGTCAGTGAAAGGAAAAACCCTGTGTGCCAGCTTCATGACTTTACTGTTCTTGAAATCAATGTGTTCTTCTTTTTTGTCTGCTAGTAACTTTACCCCAGTATAAAGCAATATGGCGCCGAAAATATATAGAATGAAGTGGAACTGACCTATGAGATACGCACCAGCTAAAATGAAAATCGCTCGAAAAACTATCGCTCCTAATATACCCCAAAAAAGAACACGGTGATGATACTTTTCTTCGAGTTTAAAATAACTGAATATGAGCATTATCACAAAAAGATTATCTACTGAAAGCATCTTTTCTGTGACATAAGCACTGATAAACTCAACGGCTAGCACTTGCCCCATGTATATATAAATAAGCAAACCAAAAACAAGAGATATAACTATCCAAAAAATCGATTGGTACAGAGCCGGGCGAAAACCTATCTTATGGCTGGTTCTATTTAAGAATCCAAGGTCGGCAATCAAAAATCCGACTACCAAAACTCCAAATATTATAGTTAGAAAATCTTGAGCTATCATCTTAATATCTTACCCCATTTTCCTATCTTTGTCCTCTTTATCGAAAAGGCGAGAGCTGGCATATGCATCTTTTCACCTAAGCTGTTTGCGATCCCCCTCACATATGTACCACTGGTGCATTTTACCTTAAAACTCCCAATGAAAAACTGCTCGAGCGCTTTTGCATTTAATTTCTCTAATTCTTTTTGCCAAATTTTTAAAATCTCTTTTTGTCGAAAGTCCCCTTTTACTCTACTTACCCTCTTTGCAATATTTTCTAAAAGCTTTTTGTTATTTATCTTTCGTAATTTTATAAATTGTAATTTTTTAACATTTACCTCGTGGCTGGGAGTCTCCACTTCAACTCCCCCTCTCGCATACTCAAATAGCTGTTTACCTTTTACGGTCTTTGAGGAATACATAGGATAGCTCTGCATAAACTTACCTGTAAAATGTTTCAAATTTTGTTTTATTAATTTTTCCAAATCCTTGTGCGCGAGATCTTGCCTCGCAGATTTAGTGATCTGACCTAAAATATCATATGTATCCGTCTGAAAACCAAAAAGTACTTCAAACTCATACTCTTTATCAAGATCTAAATATTTTTCTTTATTTTTTGTTTCCTCCCCTGCTAAGATAATGAGTAACCCAGAAGCCATAGGGTCAAGCCGGCCAGCATATGTCATCTTTGCATCTTTATATGATTTATTTTTCAATCTAAAATCCTCCAGCGTTTCGAGCGGAGTCTCACCTTCTTTTTTATTTAGAATTATAAATTTTCTCATATTGTTTATTTTGCTTTGCTAGCTATTCCTAGAATATGGATGTAGGTGTGCAGCTATACCTATCGCAGCCGCGATGATGACTAAGTTCTTGATGATGTACTGACCTTCTAAGGTAGGTACCATAAACTGCGTCCAGGTAACGGCAGGTAAAAGGAATAAAGGCATGAATGTAGTCACCATATGTATAAAGAGGAGTGGTATTACTATTCTTTCATAACCTTTAAATAAAAACAAAATACCTATCAAACATTCAAATAAACCAAATAAAACTAGAAACAAAGAGAATTGCATAAAGGGTACAGTCTGGTGGAATAGATCTTGGACAAGTCCACTCGCGGGCGACAGCCCAATAACTTTCAAAAGTCCAAACCAAAAGAAAACAACAAACAGCCCAAACCTAGCCACGGGCACAGAGATTCTCCTAAAAAAGTGTATAAGAGTAACATCTATTTTTCTAAATAACATAAATGAATTATAACACAAGCCTTTTGTTTTTAATAAAATAGTGTAGATTGTATATGTACTGGAGGCGTCGGATAGCGGTTTATTCCACCACCTTGGAAAGGTGGCATACCGAAAGGTATCGGGAGTTCGAATCTCCCAGCCTCCGCAGATACACACTTTTATGCAATCTCAAATCTTGCTTTGTTTTCCATCATCCACTTCTCTTGATCTTCTTTTGTTTTGTTAGGATTACTCATTACATCAGAATGAGCTTCCATATAGTGTGGCATAAGTGCCTTCATCCATTGTTCGAATGTTTCACCCTGTACTGTGGCTTCGCACAAATCACATTTTAATGTTTTCATATTATTTTAATTAAATTAATTTATAAATAAACGTTTTATAATTATAACATTTTCAAAAATTCTTTCTCGTCTACAACTTTTACCCCTAGTTTTTCAGCATTTTTTAGCTTTGATCCAGGATCAACGCCAGCGACTACATATGAAGTATTTTTAGATACTGAGCCCACTACCTTACCCCCTAGAGCTATGATCTTTTCCTTAGCTATCTCTCGGGACATTTCTGAAAGTGTGCCTGTAAGCACAAACTGCATCCCGGTAAATTTACCAGATGCTTTCTTCTCAGCTTTTTCGACCACTACCCCGTTCTGCTGTAATTTTTTTATAAAATTTAAATTATTCTGCTTATTCTCTTTGCTAAAGAAATCATGCAAACTTTTTGACACCGCGCTACCAATATTTTCGATACTATCTATCTCGTCGAGGTCTCCTTGTGCTGCAGATATTATTTTTTCTAAAGTCCCAAAATGTGTTGCCAAATCTCGTGCTGTCTCTTCCCCTACATGCAGAATACCGAGAGCCCACAAAAATTTTGAAAGTGGTATTTTCTTTTTATTGTTTATTTCTTGTATTATATTTTCGGCAGACTTTTCTCCAAATCTTTCAAGTATGGCTATGTCCTCTTTTTCTAAAGTAAAAATGTCTGCTGCGTCTGTGATGAGACCTTCATCCTTAAAACGCCTTAAAACTTTTGGTCCTAATTCATAGATATCAAAAACTGAAACAAAATGCTCTATATACCTTTCATTTTTTGCAGAACATTTAAGATTTGCACAATAGTACGCAACGGAAGCCTGGTCAGGTAATTCTTTCTTTTCTACTACGCCCCCACAAGTAGGGCATTTCTTAGGCATTATAAATTTTTTCTCTTTACCTGTGCGCATTTTTACCAAGACTTCTACAACTTTAGGTATCACGTCCCCGGCTTTTTCTATCACTACAGTATCGCCAATACGAAGATCAAGTCGAGCAATCTGATCCATGTTATGGAGAGTTGCTTTTGAAACAGTAGATCCTGCCACAAGAGTCGGCTCGAAAATAGCGAGTGGGGTAAGTACTCCCGTGCGCCCGACGTTTACCTTTATATCTTTTACGATAGTAGTAGCTTTCTCAGCTGGATATTTAAAAGCCACCATAAATCTAGGAGCTTTACCTACAGCACCGAGGACCTCTTGAAGCTTGAGATAATCTACTGAGATCACTATCCCATCTGTGCCATATGGAAATTTGGGTCGTACTTTTTCAAATTTTTCTATAAATGAGATAACTTCTTTTAGATTTTTACATTTTGCTTCTAGTTTCTCTACATTAAAACCGAGTCTCGCAAGGGTCTTGTGTTTATCTGAATGATTTTGAAGATTAAGGGTGGGAGCGATCATGTCGTAAGCCATAAAGTCTAGATTCCTCTCAGAGGCGAGCTTGGGGTCTAGCTGTCTCAGACTCCCTGCGGCTACATTTCTAGTATTTGCAAAAAGTGGCTTACCTTCTTTTTCATTTTGGGTATTTAGTTTTATTAAAGTTTTTTTACTGACTAGTGCTTCACCTCGAACCTCCACACTTTTCTCAAAAGGTTTTTTTAAAGTAAGTGGGATAGACTTTATAGTTTTCAAATTTTGAGTAATGTCTTCACCCACAAATCCGTCACCGCGAGTAGCCCCCCTCACCAATACACCATTTTCATAAATCAGTGAGGCTGCCAAGCCATCAAACTTTACTTCACAGAAATAAGTGAATTTTTGATTTGGGACCAGTCTTGTTATTCTTTTTTCCCAATCATAAAGCTCTTCGTATGAAAATGCATCATTTAAAGAAAGCATGCGTGTGTCGTGCTCTACTTTTACAAACTTATCGAGCGGTTTACCTCCCACTCTGTTTTCTGGAGCATTTAGATCGTCAAATTCTGGATACTCTTTCAATATCTGCTTAAGTTCACGGTTTAATGAATCATATACGTCATCAGTTACAACTGGATCATCTTTGATATGATATAAGTCTCGCAACCTAGATATCTCACTCCTGAGCTTTTTTATTCTCTTTTGGGCTTCTGTTTTATTCATAGAATACGTATACAAAATACCAGAACATTATAATCTATTTTGGCAGATTATAATATATCCATAAATTCATTAGAAATTTAGTACATAACCCTGAGTTCGCGCTCTATGCGATCTGCGTTAGTAGAATTACATGAGCTATCACCATTGTTATAACCTTTAGAGACAATAAGAGTCGCGATAGATGGAGGATTTGTGCTGTTATCAAGAGATCTAGATAGAGTGACTTTAGCGCAAGACCTTCCCGTACCGCCAAATTCACTAAGAGTAAAAGACCAGTCTGGGTAAGAGCCATTAAGTGGAATAGTCGCACCGAGGCAATTTACTATCCCAGAGCCCCCGGTCTGAGGGAAAGAAGTCGTAGGAGATTTATCATTAAAGAGCGCACATTCAATACCGGTATCGGCTGCAAAAAAGGCGTCGTTGGTGGCTTTAGCAGATGTACTAAACTTTAATTCTTTCAAAGCTATGTTAGTAACTCCAAGAGCTATAGATAGAAGGATACTAGAAAGTGTAACTGCAAAGAGTATCGCGAAACCTTTTTTATTATTTTTATTATTTTTAATCATTATTACAAATTACCAATTAAATAAATTCTCTGAAAAAACTACACTGTATACTCCAGACCCTTGGCGCCAAGAAACAGTGGAAGTGATCTTGACTTCATTGGTCCCAAAATTTGAAATATCTATACTGGTTGTCCTGGTAAAATTAGACAGATCAGGATTAGTAACTGGATAGTTCATACTTAATGTCTTAAATGTATCCCAGCCATGCTGAGGCCCCATGGGGTCATACAAGACATTGTTGTCGCGCATATTTCTCATGTATTCGATTCCCTCTTGAGCTAAATACCCAGCGACGATTTTCTGCTTTGCGTAGTTTGTATCCGTAATCCCAGAACCCAAAACAGACATAAACAATATAACGGAGACGCTAAAAATAGATAAAGAAACTAAGGTCTCCACTAAAGTAAAGCCTGTGTTTTTTTTATTTAATTTTAATAATATGTTCTTCATATGAAATTAAATATCTATTGATCTCTGAGAGACTGAAGTTTGTAAGGTAAATGGTGTAGTAGTATTTTTAACCTTTATTTCACCTATCAGTTTCATCGTAACAAAAGGCTGTTTATTGTCCCCGCCTCCATTCTCATCAGGTGGTTCAGCTCCTACGACTGAAAAACTAGATAGTGAATCTATCTCGACTTCATTCGGATTTAATTGAACCCATGTAGCTCCACTATCAACAGATTTAAAAATATTAAAAGGCTGAATACCATCAACGGATTCTATTTTATAAATCCATTGATCATTGTTAATACTTGGATCACCAAGACCATTTTCAAAAGCTATCGCTCCCCCAGTCGCACAGCTTTTTGGTGTATTTATATTATTCAAAGTAAAGTTCCCATCGTTAACGCAATGATAATTTGTACCAGTTCTAAGGTTTTTAGACATATCTTCCATAATAAAGCTCAAACTATCCATGATCTCCCTGGAGCTTTCGGATTTTTGATGTATTAAGTTTGCATTTAGTAACGCCCCCATGCCGGTGATGGTGACTACCAATAGTAAAGATACTGCGATCATAGTTTCGATGATAGTGTAACCACCCTTATCTCCTATCTTTTTTATGTTGATATCTAGAAAAGTGTTCATGGTGTTTATTTAACTTGAATTCGCCCAGATGGATATACTCTTATTGTAGCACTTGGTAACTTTGGTGAAAGTACTTTTATCTCGACATAAGAAATATCAGATGTGAAATTTGTAGATGATTTTATAGTTGCTCCAGAATTTGGTCTAGTAAATGAAACAGTCAAATCATTCAAAGAAGCACTCTGCCCGTTTTGATAAAACACAGTTAAGTTAGAAATCGTGTTACCAGCAGTGATGGAAACTTTATTCAAACACTCTAGCGTACAAGCACTGCCATCAAAAAAAGTATCCTGGTCTAGGTCTACAAAATACACAAAGCTCTTATTGTCGGTCACTGGATTACTCCCTATATTAAAATACACCCCGTAAGCTGGCTTCCAATTCAAGGGAATACCAGATTGTGGTAGCAACCCAGAAAGAGCGGATTTCTGTGCTTCTATCACCTTAAGTGCTATGTCACTAGCCAAGCTCTTTATATCCACCTTTGCTTGGAATTGACTATAGTTATATATAACCACAGAGGAAAGTACTGAAAATATACTCAAGACGACTATGATCTCTACATAGCTCATGCCTTTATTTCTCTTTAATGGTTTATTTTTTTTAATTAACATATATTAAAAATAAACATGAAAAATATTAAGATTAAAAATAAAAGCAAGAAATGTGCCCAGTACTAGGTACGGAGCAAAAGGTATTTCACTTTTCATACCATATCCTTTTTTGAAAAATATAAGATAGAGTCCTACTATGGTTCCAATCCAAAAAGAGAGCGCAAGAGCAGACAAAGCAAGGGCTATGCCTACAAACCACCCGAGGCCGAGAGCAAGCTTGGCATCTCCGAGCCCCATCCAAGCTCCCTTTGATAAAAGCCATAATAAAAAGAATGGCAGAGCAGTCAAAACACCAGACAATAAATCAAGCATAGTGGGCATATGGACATAAAGCCCATCGTATGTAAAAAAGAATAATCCAACAAACGCCAAAAATCCGAACGTAAATGACAAGATGTCAGGAATGATTTTATGTTTTAAGTCGTATATCACGATAACCATTAATATAGAAAACATGGCTACGTAGTATAGGAATGTAATTAAAAATACAAAAGGATCTATGAGTAATAAACTTTGGAATTTCAGAAAAATAAACACAAAGAGCATTCCAGTCAAAAACTCAACTAATGGGTATTGGAGGGAGATTTTAGTTTTACAATTTCTACATCTACCTTTTAAACCTAAGAAACTAAAAAAGGGTATAAGCTCAAACCAACACAATTGATTCCTACAAGACATGCATGCACTCCTACCCCCTAGTGATTTAGATGTGTTTATCCTATAGATAACCACATTCAAGAAACTACCTATAATTAAACCAAGGGCAAAAAAAATTATTGTAAAAAAAATATACATTTTAAAAACTAATTACAGATAAATGTAGAGGCATTAATAGCTGACCCTGGGGCAGAGGCGACTTGTCTTGCCGCTCCTGTGCTGTCCACACACCAAGAAGTAGTAGCGCTTGTTTTTAGTCCAACAGCTACAGCCCAGACATTAGCAGAGTTATAACAAGAACTACCGTTGTTGCCGCCATTGCTTACCGCCTGAGCGATGGCTCCAGAAATATTCTTATCCCGAGAGAGCATATTGGTCCCAGCGACATTGTATGCGGGACAAGTAGCAATAGTAAAAGTAGATCCCCCAGATGGTAAGTAAGAATTTGTGTTGTTAACAAAAAATAGCTCAGCTCCATTTGAAACACTTCTAAGATTAGTCTGTACCCCAGCATCACCTCCTTTATTGCGAGCATTGTTTAACGCGGCGACAACTACAGTGGCAAGTAAGCCGATGATGGCAACAACAACTAAAAGTTCGATCAAAGTGAAACCTCTTTTAAATATTTTTTTATTGTTCATAGTAATTTTACTAAAAAGTTATAATATATCTAAGAATAATTATAACACATACAAAACAAAAACCACCCCTTTTAGGGTGGTTTTTGTTTACAAATCTAGAGATTTAAACTAAGGACAAACAACAGCACTTGCACCTAATGCAGCAGCAGTTTGCTTAGAAACACCTGTACTATCAACACAGTACATAACAGGAGTACCTGAAGCACTAGCCTTTAGGGGAGCTTCAGCAGCCCACGCAGTAGCACTAGAGTGACAAGTAGCTATGTTCCAAGCTCCAGCAGTAGCTAGAGTAGTACCTGGAGTACCAGAAGCACCATACGCAGTATGTGCAGCAGCAACAGAAGAGTATATACTCTTTACGCCAGACGCAAGGCCTGCAGTATTACATACATCTGTGGCAGCTGTACCACCGTAGTAAGAATTTGCGTTTGCATCATAGAAAAGTTCTGCTTGTGCACGAGCGTTTGCTAGGTTAGCTTTTACAGCCGCATCAGCACCCTTTGAACGAGCAGTGTTAAGTGATGCTAAAACTACAGAAGCTAAGATACCGATGATCGCAACGACAACTAAAAGTTCGATCAAAGTGAAACCTCTTTTAAAATTCAATTTTTTCATAATATTTTTTCAGCCTAAGGCTAAATTTATTAATAATTTTCTCCGCCTCGGGCGGAAATTTATAATTTATAATCGACTTGTTTTTTAATGTCTTAATTATAGCATACAGACTGAGACTCAAAAGCAAACAAGTTATCCACAGTGGATAACTAAAAGCGAATTTAGCTTATTCCACCTGCTAAGTTGTAAATAGGAACAAGCACAGACACCAAAAGCACTCCCACCCCAAGACCCAAAACCACTATCATGATAGGTTCAATAAGGCCGACAAGAGTATCCACTGCGCCGTCAACTTCCCTTTTGTAAAATTCAGCTAAAGTTTTCAAAATAGACCCGAGAGATCCTGTCTCTTCTCCCACTTTTATCATCTGCACCATGATGCCTGGTATCTCTTCATGATGTTTATCAAAAGCCGCTGAGATAGATAGCCCGGCCTTCACATTCTCAGAAACATCTTGCAACACATTTTGATACACACGACTTCCTACAACTTTTGATGTAATTTCTATAACCCGAAGGATAGGAACCCCCGCAGAAAGCATCGTATCCATGTTGTCCGCTATTCTAGACAAATATAATTTTTTATACAGATCCCCAATTGCAGGTATAGACAACCTAGTACTGTCTAAATATATCTTGCCTTTTTCTGTCGCAGAAAGACGCCAAACCCAAATACTAAAAAATACCAAAAATATAACTGCTAGAAAACCATAGTTTACGAACATATCTGAGATCCAGATTATGATTTTTGTATAGAAAGGTATTTCTTGCCCAGAATCTAGAATGATCGAAGACAGCTTTGGGATAACTACGACAAACATCAACGTCATCACCACAAAGAAAGTAAATATCACGAATACCGGATAAATAAGGGCATTACGAGTCTTAGAAGTTAGAGAATATTGACGGTCTAAGTACTCTGCAAGATGTAGGAAGACTTGATTGAGTTTACCTGTTTCCTCCCCCACCTTAACCATGTTTATATAAAAATCAGAAAACACATCTGGGTGACGCGCGAGCGAACCTGATATAGAAACTCCGGCCTGAAGGTCATCCCCTATTTCATTTAATTTACTTCTTAAAAGCTTTTTCTCGGTATTTGCCGCAAGCATAGTAAATGCCTTCAGAGCAGAGACTTGAGCTTCGAACAAAGTAGAAATCTGCCTAGACAATATCACTACATCTTTATTTGAAACTTTCTCAAAGAAAGATATGTCGAGGAAAGATTTTTTCTCATGTTCATCTTTTATGGAAATAACGACAAAACCACGATGCTGAAGACCACTGATGGCCATATCTTTATTAGGTGCATCGATTTCTCCTTCTTTATTTACTCCATTTTCATCTACCGCATTATATTTAAATAGCATATTTTTATTTACTACATCATTCGTTCTAATCCTTTTGGATTTAGAGAAAACTGTCTTGCGTTTTCTATTGAAATTTCTCCTGATCGAACAAGCTCAAGCAAAGAATGGTTTAAGTCTACCATACCACCCTCCATCCCAGTCTCTATAACCACGTCTATCTCATGAGTTCTCTTTTCACGGATTAGATTTGAAACTGCGTTGTTATTTAATAGAAGTTCATATGCAGGTACTAAACCTCCAGTAATCCTTGGGATTAGTCTTTGAGAAAATATCCCGAGCAAACTAGAAGAAAGCTGAGTACGGATCTGATCTTGTTGAGAACCTGGGAATGAGTCGATGATTCTGTCTATAGTCTGCGCAGCATTGTTAGTATGTAAAGTTGAGAAAACCAAGTGTCCTGTCTCGGCTGCAGTCACTGCAGTAGCTATGGTCTCTGGAGTACGCATCTCACCGATTAATATTACATTTACATCTTCTCTAAAAACTGACTTTAGGGCAGATTGTGAGTCTTTGGTATCTATACCTACCTCTCTTTGATTTATTATAGATTTATTTTGAGCATACACATATTCGATCGGATCTTCGATAGTGACTATGTGTCTCGCTTGTTCGTTGTTTATTAGATTTACCATAGCTGAAAGAGTGGTAGACTTACCTTGCCCAACTGGACCAACAACTAAGAAAAAACCTTGTTTCTTCCTGGTGATCTCTTCTAGTATTGGAGGTAAGTGTAGCTCCTTGATAGTTTTTACTTTTGGCACTAATCTGAATACGACATTGATAAGACCTTTCTGGAAAAAGCCATTACCTCTCAGTCTTGCCTCTCCACGAAAATCATATGAGAAATCTATTTCTTGTTCTTCTAGAAACTTATCAACTTTTGGTTTTGTAATTGCTTCAGTTAAAATCCCTATCATATCATCAGCGGAAATAACTGGATGTTTGACTAAAGATATTAATTCCCCGGCCACACGAACTACAGGTACACGACCCACACCTAAATGCAAGTCAGACCCACCTTCTTGAATGATAGTTTGAATAAGTTCTTCAAATACTTTTTTATAATCCATTCCTTTTAAAAATTTATTTATAAAATACTAATACATATAGTATAACCCGCTTGTCGCGTTTACGCTATTCATAACTCGCATTTTAATTTACTACACAGTAGGTGTGGCAACCTTTTCTGCTAAAATAGCATTGACTTGCTCGATAACTTCACGAGGAGTAGAGTTTGCTTTAACTATATATCCTGATGCGCCTAGTTCGTTCCCCCTGTCTATGTCTTGTTGCTCACTCTTGTTAGATAAAATAATCTTTGTAGAGTCTGGTGAAAGCTTTTCGTTGTTGATCAGTTCCAACATTTCGAAACCATCCATATCTGGCATTATAATATCTGTCAAAATAACACTTGGACTTAGTCCACCCTTTATTTTCTCTAAAGCTTCTTTGGCACCGGGAGCAGTATAGACTTCGTAGTTATTCTGGCTAAACTTCAAAGCATACATATCCAGTAGGAAATTATCGTCGTCTACTATTAAAATTTTCTTCTTTTCTCCTTCCATATATGTGTTTAATTAATTGTACTATAGATTAACTTATAAAATTGCGACCTGTGGATAACTTCTAATAAATAAAAATACCTCACAGGACATCCTGGTGAGGTATTTTTGTATTATTCACTTTCATTACTGAAATTATATACTTCTTTAAATGGTATTAAGCCCTGTAAGGATTTTAACATTGCATCTTCTCTCATTGTTAGCATCCCTTTCCTACGGGCTATTTTATATATTTCTTCATTAGTAGGATTCTTTAGTATCGCACTTTGTATTTCTTTATCTACATTAAACATCTCAAATACAGCGATACGCCCTCGGGTCCCCGATGGGCAATCGGCCGATGGCACTGTCTCGTACATTTGGTTTTTTTCCTGAATATCTTTCAAGTCTTTTTTAAATTCGTCTGGTAAGTCTTTCGTCAGCTCTTCTATTTGTATCTTCACGCTCGGGTCTAATGGTACTAGTTTACGAGAAGATTCACAAGTCATGAGAGCAAGTCTCTGCGCTATAGATATGATAAGTGTCGGAGCGATAAGATAAGGATCGACGCCCATGTCCACCAGACGAGGGATGGTACCTACTGCATTGTTTGTGTGTAAGGTTGATAAAACCAAGTGCCCTGTCAGCGCAGCTTGTATAGCAAGCTGCGCTGTTTCCTTATCACGAATTTCTCCAACCATGATAATGTCTGGGTCTTGTCTGACTATAGAGCGAAGTCCTGAGGCAAACGTATACCCTATCTCTGGCATCACTTGGGACTGGTTCACATTAGGCATGTGATACTCTACCGGATCTTCCAGGGAAACGACGTTGTTTTTTTCGTTATCAAGTTCGTTCATCATTGAATATAATGTAGTGGATTTACCAGAACCAGTCGGACCAGTGATGAGTATCATTCCGTAAGGTTTGGCTAATGCCTCCCTGATCATCTTCAAATTAGCTTCAGACATATTTAATTGATCTAGCGTTTTTACTCCTTTTCCTGGATCAAGTATTCTGATAACCACCTTCTCTCCATAGTAAGCAGGCATTGTAGATACGCGGAAATCAATCTTATGGCTATCAATATTAGCACTAAATGACCCATCTTGGGGCTTTCTTTTTTCGTCTAGTCTCAGCTTGGCCAATATCTTTATGCGGGCAATGATACCATTGTAAATATTTATAGGTAAAATAATGGAAGTATATAAAGCACCATCCACACGAAAACGAACTTTTATTTTTTCTCCAGTGTGTTCTATGTGTATGTCAGAGGCATTCCCTTCTATCGCATTTCTCAGTATCACCGCAACGATCTTAATAACTGGAGCATCTTCTACTATTTTTTTGTCTTCCCCAGGTTTAACATTTTTGATTTCTTTGCTCAAATTTTCTTCTGTGAGGCCTTTTGTTTCTTCTAATTCCTCTTTATTTAAAGCATCTAGGGCTTCGGACACCTGACTAGATAGACCTTTATAAGCTTCAAGCACATTTTCATAATCTGATTTTGAAATTAAGAAAATTTTAAAAGGCATACCAACTTTAGCGGAAATAAACTGCAGAGCATCCATCGCTTGCACATTTTCTGGATCTATCATACCGACATGTAAAACACCGTCTTGTAATCCAATAGGTACAAAACGATAGTGAATCGCGGAATCTTCAGAAATGTATTTGAGTAGATCAAAAGACATTTCTTTCATATTTATTTTTTCTACTGGTATTCCCAAATACTCACCTTTTTCTTCTATGATTCTTTCTTCTGAAAGGCCGCTTTCAACTAAAGCTTGGTAGATGTCGCCATTATACTTATCCTTAGCCGCAGTTTTAAGATCGGCTATTTGTGTGTCCGTAATTAAAGATTTTTTTACTAATGCTTCTAAAAAACTCATATTATGTTAGTTGGTTGGTGAAGTCGGTGTTGATGGTAATGATGAAGCAGGAGTAGCAGAAGGGGCAAAAATACTACCTCCTACAGTACTACCTGTAGATGTACTTGTAGGTGTGGTTGCAGGTGTTGGTGTAGTTGGAGCTGGGGCTGAAACATCAGTACCTATAGGCGCAAATGGGTTCGGCCTACCTTCATTACCATCTGCTGTAAGAGTAATACTTGAGTCACGCAATGTATCAAAAGCAACATCTGCAAAGATAGAATCATCTAACTTAATACTTTTTATACTTAAAAGTACGTTCAGGAATTCACTAGATTCGACGGACCCTTGGCTTAAGGCACCCAAAGAAGAGTCCGTAGAATTAGACGAAGTTGAAACTAATGCATCTTGTTCTGGACCTTTTTTAATCAAAAAAATATATACCAATACCAGGATGACTGCAGCGACTATGAATATAATTATATTTTTAAATTGTGACATGTTAATTTTTTAGCCAGTAAGTTTTAATATTGAATTTGTATGTATAAATTCCAGCAGGACCAAGCTTGAAGTCTGGATTTGCAGCAAATGCGACTGAAGATATGTCGATGATGCGAAGATTACTCTCTAGATCTTTGGTGAAATTAATAAAGTTATTATAATTACCAGTTACAGAAAATTCCATATTCAAAATCCTATAATCCCTGGCAAGGGCACCTTCTGAGACTCCACCTTGAACTCCGCTCGATAGTGTAGTGTTTACCTTGTCTGATTCGTCTGCATTGTATTTCACATCCTTTAAAGCCATACCATATGGAGAAGCTATCTTTTCTATCTCTAAGATTAAACGGATGTTGTCTATATTATCTGGTAAAAGTTTCTGTAATTTACTTATGTCCTCCTTATCAATCGAGTTGTATTTAGAAGTTAGCTTGTCTCTTTCATTTTCTAATGCTTTAGAATTGTTCAAGGCTGCGTCGTAAGAATCTGCATCTGCTTTTAATACAGTTATCTCTTCGTAGAGCGGGATAGTAAACATGAAAAACCCCGCTGCTGCTAATGCTATCAAAATTGTTGGTAAAATAAATCTGGTCATAATATTATTGCATATTTAAGGGATCTTCAGTTTGTTTACTATTCGTAAGAAGCATTAATTTATAATCAACAAAAGAAGGGTCGATGTAAAAATCTAAGTCAAAAGAAACGTTGCCGTTTTCACTTAAAGCAAGATTAGAGAAAACGGGATCGATAAAGTTTTTGTTTTTAGCAAAGAGATCAGACTGTAATGCTAGAAAACTGTACCCCAAAGTAACGCCAGACATTTTCACACTTATTTTTGCGTCTTTTTCCTGACCAAAATCATAACTGAATTTTGTATACCTCACACTTTTCATAGTGACTGCTTGTAAGCCTTGGAAAATTGGTGAAATAGCTATGTGTTTAGATAAAATTTGGTTTGCTGCATTTAAGCGTTTATCTAGTACCTGTAATTCTTTAATCTTTGATGGTTCAAAACGGTTCTGAGCCAAGACTAAATTATTTTTCATATTCTCTAGATTCTTCGCAAGAACTCCTTTATAAAAATAAAGACCACCTGAAGCCAGAAGAATAGTAAACAAGATAAAAAGAGCAATGATAGTTAATAAACCTATAGACCGAGGAGGTGTATAAGTTTCTCTGACCATTGGCTTTTTTGGTATGAAGGATGTTTGAAAATTTTGATCCATGCTCAGTATGTATTATATTACAAAAGAAAATTTAAATGAAGTAAATTGTGTATAACTTACTGCAACTTTCGCAAAGCAAGTCCGAGTGCTACCGCGAATTCCGGACCCATGGTCGCTAAAACTTTATCAAGGAATGCTGGAGCATTTACTTTTGAGAAAGGGTGGCCGAGTTCTATCTCAGCTCTGAAATTATTTGTAGCTACTTCTGTAAGACCTTTTAGTAGAGATCCACCTCCAGTAAATATGACTTTACTTATGATCCTGTCGTATTTTTTCTCATAAGATATCAAGACATTGTTTGTTTCAGCGAATATATAATCTGTATGAATCCTGATCACATCGGCGAGGGCCTTTTCTGAAGGATTACCAAAAAGGCCAAATTCTTTCTTCATTTTTTCTGCTTCAGGGAAAGGGATGCTAAGTGATTTTGATATAGAGTCTGTGATATCTGCACCTCCCCTGTCTATGGTGTGGTAACTCTTGACCATACCAAACTCAACTACGGAAACCTTGGTGCGAGCTGCACCGAAATCTATCAGAAGTACAGGAGAAAGCTCGTGTTCAAAGTTTGATCGAATAGAAGAAAAAATCTCTATTTCAAAAAAAGATGAGGATAGACCAGCACTAGAAACTATGGATCTGTACTTTGCTACAGCATCATTTTGAGTTGCTACCACCAGTACGCTTACTTTATCTTCAGGGTGAGCATCTGGTGTAGTATTATTCATTTCTTGAAATGAAGGTTCTTTTTTAGGTAACATAAAATAATCTATAGCCACCTCGGATATAGGCACAGGTATATACCTTCTGGCTTCTGTAGAAACTATAGTGGACATTTCATTATCTTTTACTTGGGCAGGGAGATCTATTGTAAAAATTAAACTAGATTGGATAGGTATAGACATCGCCACTGAACGTGCGCTGACACTAGACTGCTTCAAAACTTCCTTTAGTGCATCTGTGATCTGTTCAACTGGCAAATTAGACACACGTCCAGCATCGAGTCCAGCATATGGCCCAAGAGCGATAGAGCCGTAAGTCTCGAGGATCGCCTTACCCCCTTTTTTCTTTATTTCAACTACTTTAATAGATGAAGAGCCGATATCAATACCTACAGCACTATCAGGAGAACCGCTCACCATGCCTTGTATACTATTTAAAATTTTTGCGAAAGGATTATCCATTTATATCTTCTAGTTATGTTAAAATACCTTGTAAGTATATCATATATGAGTTTTTTAAACACCATCAAAAACAGCATTCTCGAGCTTGTTTTTCCATCAAGCTGTGTAGGCTGTGGCACAAATGGTACATACTTTTGCCTAAACTGCATCCATGAATCCAGACAAGCAGAGAGAGAAAGCGAATCCTGGATATTCCCTATTTTTGATTACAGACACCCTCCTATTAAAAAAGCTCTCTGGTTATTGAAATACAATAATAAAAAAGCTTTTGCAAAAATTTTTGCTGAAATTATACATGAAAGGATGTTAGAAGAATTATCCGAACTGAATACCATGGAAAACTTCCGTGAAGCAATACTCCTACCTATCCCCCTCTCCAAGATTAGACAAAAAGAGCGAGGCTATAATCAAGCCGAACTAATCTGCAAAGAACTAGTGAAAATAGATAGGAATGAGAATTTTAAGTTAGTAACCAACGTACTTATAAAACCAAAAGATACCGAACATCAAGCAAGAATCAAAAACAGGAGCGAACGCTTGAGAAACATAGTCGGGTCGTTTTCTATACAAAATGGAAAGGAGGATGTATTAAAGAAAAAGAATATCATTTTAGTAGATGACATACTTACTACAGGGGCAACACTAGGTGAGGCGCGCCGGATTTTGAAAAAATCCGGCGCGCGTAAAGTCATCGCCTTTACCGTAGCACACTAATTGATTTCTAATAAAAAAATAAAACTGGTATACTAAAGACATGAAGCATTGTAAAGATTGTGAACCGGCACAAGAAAATCATTTTGTAGCTTATACATCTGTAGTATTAGGCTGGATAGATGAGCCATTTTTTGATTTCATGGAAATGATTTTCAAAAATACAGCCGACAGACTCGCGGATGCAGCATCTCTGCCATTCTTTAATCTAATGGTCTTTTTGAGGCTAGGATATTATTCATACAAACCAGACAATAAAGATACATACAGGACAAAGTGTTTCTGGGATGAAGCTACAAGAAGAGGAATAAAGATGAAAGAGTTTCACTTGGGTCCTGTAGATAATGCTTTTGTGGCCGAATTCAAAGGCAAGACCATTTTATTCGATGGTCTACCTCGCCCAGATATAAAGCAATCTGCCGCCCTCAGATGGATGGATAATAAAGGCATCATGAAAAAGAAATTTCAAAAAGAAGGCATCCCCGTAGCTAGGGGTGGCACGGCTTTCACAAAAGCTGGCGCTCTTAAAATATTTAATAGTGTAGACAAGCCAGTGATAACCAAGCCAAACTTGGGCTCCAGAAGTAGGCATACGATGATACACATAGACACACCTGAACTACTTATGATTGGTTTCAAAAAAGCTAGAAAGCTTTCGCCGCTGGTTATCATCGAAGAAGAATTAAAGGGGTATCTTTTTAGGGGTACCTTGGTAAACCAGAAACTAGTCGGTGTAGTCAAAAGAGATCAGCCAGAAGTCACTGGAGATGGGATAAATACACTTCAATACCTTCTTGATCAAGAGAACAAAAGACCAGAGCGCGGCGGACCTATCTTTCACCAGATAAAAATAGATAAAGAAGCAAACGAAGAACTAGAGAGACAGAAGATAAAAATGAGAGACATCCCAGAAAAAGGAAGGATAGTAACTTTTTCTCAAAAGACAAGTCGAGGAGTAGGAGGGACTACCACAGAAGTCACAGATATCACTCACCCTGACAACATAGCTATGCTCGAGCATGTAGGTAAATTTTTGGGTGATCCACTTGTAGGAGTAGATTTTATAATGGAAGATATTACAAAATCATGGAAAGAAGAACAGCACTCTGGAATAATAGAATGTAATAGTTTACCTTTTATAGATCTTCACCACTATCCCCTTTTCGGTAAACCACAAAACGTAGCTGGTAAACTTTGGGACTTGGTAATGCTAGAATCTAAAATTTAGCTTTTATTCTCAAAAGAAACTTCGGAGTCAGGATTATAAGCATCTGGATCTTGTTCTAGATGTCTTGGGAATTTTTTATCTACAATATATCCATCTAAAAATTTTAAGAAATCTTCTTTCTTGAATTGTTCATCTTTTTCATCAAAGTGCGCAATCGGGTGGGCTTCCGGGGTATATTCATAATGCCCTCGTATTTCTCCATCTTTAAAAACACGAATATGATATTGATCATTAAAATCCGCTAGCTTTCTCCAGCTTAAGACTTGCCCATCGTCTGGCCATGCTACGAAATGATTCCCAAAACCCCATTTATCATGAAGATAGTGCTTTAAGTCTTCTAGGCTCTTATCTGGTGCTAGCCAGCCTATATGATACCTCTGCCTACCCTTCTCATGAAAGCTCAAGAAAAAACTCTGCACTGTCGGAAAAAATTTATAAATAAAATGCCAGATTTTTTGTTTTACTCTATCTAAAAATGTCATGTCTTTAATTATCTTACATTATCTCTAACTTCTTCAGTGTCATCGTCCCCGTAATTTCCCGTGCCAGAATTTTTATTATTACTAGCACTCGTGTTGTTTTGATTATTGGTTCTATTTTCATCTTCTTGATTATCTTCTTTAGCCATTGTAATATTATATCAAAGATATGATTAAGTCTACACTAAAAAACATAGGGGCTATAATATTTGGATTTATAGTTATTATCATCACCCCACCAATTATTATATATATATTAGAATTATTTGGTATTTTCTCGTCAGATACAAGCCCAGGAATTGATTTCTTGTTCATTTTAATTATTTCAACTCTCCTTGTAGCATTATGCTCCATAATAGGTGGATATATTACTGCAAGATTGGCACCAGAAAATTACAAAATGAATGTTTTAATACTTGCGGCTCTTTATTTTATATATTTATTAACTTTGACTTACAATTTTTATGATTGGTATACATATCCAGGTAATTATAACTTTCCTATATTTATGTTAGTGTCTTCCCCGTTTTTAATCTGGATTGGTGGGAAAATATTTAAACACCAGTAAATAAAACTCAGTGCGGAGCCGGACGGAATTTCTCCCTCAACTAAATTTTTTGCCGTCGCAAAAAATTTGTCTGGGCACCGACTCGTAATTTTTTCTACTGAAAAAATTATACTCCGTCGTTCGAATCCTGGAAAAGCCATATCATGGCTTTTCACCTGCGGAGCCGGACGGATTCGAACCGTCGAGGGGTTTTGAAGCCCCTGCCTCTTTA
>CAYHIX010000004.1:10713-34947 GCA_964356875.1 uncultured Candidatus Saccharibacteria bacterium | reverse complement strand
GTGTTACACCTTTCTACTTACGCTAAAATAAATGAATTTGGAATTATTGAAACTCCATACATCAAAGTAAAAAATGGCAAGATTACTGGTGAAGTACAATATTTAAACGCACTCGAAGAAGAAAAATACAACATTGCTCATGCTGGTATCCCTTATGATGAAAATGGAAAAATAATAGGAGAGAGGGTGGAAGCAAGAGTAAAAACAGAACCAGGTACTATCCCAAGCGGAGAAGTAGACTTCATTGATGTTGCTGCAAACCAAGCATTCTCAATAGGAACTTCTCTTATCCCATTCCTAGAACACAATGATGCCAACAGAGCACTCATGGGAAGTAACATGCAGAAACAGGCTGTACCTTGCGTATTGCCTGAAGCGCCACTCGTAGCTACTGGAGTAGAAGAACTCGCATCTCGTGATTCAGGAAGACTGATTTTGTCAGAAGCTGATGGAGTTGTATCTTATGTAGACGCTAAAAAAGTAACAGTTACAGATAAAGCTGACAAGAAAAAGACATATGACTTGGTAAACTTCATGAGAAACAACAACTTCTCAGTATTTCATCAACGTCCATCAGTAAACGTAGGAGACAAAGTAAAGAAAGGGGATGTCCTAGCTGATACTAGTAGTACAGTCGGTGGGCAGATCTCAATAGGGCAGAACATTTTCGTTGCATTCCTTTCATGGTCTGGATCAAACTACGAGGATGCGATCATCATATCAGAAAGACTTGTGAAGAACAGTAAATTTACCAGTATCTACCTTGAAGAATTTACATGTGTAGTTCGTGATACAAAACTCGGTGCTGAAATCACTACAAGAGATATTCCAAATATTGGAGAATTAAAACTCAAAGACCTAGACGAAGATGGAGTCGTGAGAGTCGGAGCTGAAGTAAGAGAAAACGATATCTTGGTTGGTAAGATTACACCAAAAGGTGAGACAGAGCTCACTCCAGAAGAGAGACTCCTAAGAAGTATATTCGCTGAAAAGGCGCGTGACGTCAAAGACACATCTCTCCGTATGGAGCATGGTAAAAGAGGAAGAATAATAGGAGTAAAAATATTCTCTCGTGACCTTGGCCATACCCTAGAAGCTGGGATCATAAAAAAGATAGTTATTGAAGTTGCTCAAATTCGAAATATTTCAATCGGAGACAAACTCTCAGGAAGACACGGAAACAAAGGTGTTATATCTACAATACTTCCAGAAGAAGACATGCCTTATGCAGCAGATGGTACACCTATCGATATTATATTGTCACCACTTGGCGTACCTTCTCGTATGAACTTGGGACAGATATTAGAAATGCACCTCGGTATGGCTGCACATACACTTGGATATCAAGCCATCACTCCACCATTCTTAGGAGCAAGACAATCTGAAATAGAAGAGGAACTAAAGAAAGCAGGCTTACCAGAAAATGGTAAATTAGAATTATTCGATGGACGCACAGGGGAGGCATTTAAACAAAACGTAGCTGTGGGATATATGTACATGCTCAAGCTGCACCACATGGTAGAAGACAAGATCCACATGAGGTCCATTGGTCCCTACTCACTTATCACTCAGCAACCACTCGGTGGAAAAGCTCAAGGTGGAGGACAGAGATTTGGAGAAATGGAAGTCTGGGCTCTCGAAGGTTACGGTGCAGCGTATACTCTGCGCGAAATGCTTACAATAAAATCTGACGATATAGCTGGTCGAAGTGCGACATTTGATTCTATTATCAAAAATGAGAGCATTAGACCACCAAACGCTCCGGCATCATTTAATGTTCTATTAAATTATTTACGAGGACTTGCGCTCGATGTGAATTTGACTAAAGGCAAAGGTAAGGACAAGTAATATAATTTATAGCTAATTTAAAAAAATATGAAAACATTAAACACAACAGAATTTGATCAAATAGCTCTAAGGCTTGCATCACCAGAGCAGATCCAAGAATGGTCTTATGGAGAAGTCACAAAGCCAGAGACTATAAACTATCGTACAGGTCGCTCAGAGCGCGGCGGACTTTTTGACGAGAAAATTTTCGGTCCAGAGAAGGACTATGAATGTTACTGTGGAAAATATCGCCGAATTCGTTATAAAGATATAATTTGTGAAAAATGTGGAGTGGAGGTGACTCGCTCTATTGTTCGTCGTGAACGTATGGGGCATATCGAACTTGCCACTCCTGTATCACACATCTGGTTCCTTCGTGGAGTACCATCTCGTATGAGTATTTTACTTAACATCTCTGTATCTGATCTAGAAAAAGTTATTTACTTTGCTGGATACATAATTACAAAAGTTCACGAGGAAGAAAAGAAGACTATCATCGAAAACTTAGAAAAAGAGTATAAATCTAAGTTGAAAAATTCTAGCGATGACGAAACAAAAGAAAAGCTAAAGAGCCTACTGTCTATAACTAAAAAAGAAATAACAGAAATATATGAAGGTAAAGTTTTGAATGAAATTTCTTTCCATCACTATTCTCTAAAATACGGAACTTGTTTTGAAGCAAGCATCGGAGCAGAAGCTATCTACTCTATATTTAAGAATCTTGATCTAAACAAACTAAAAGCTCACACCGAAGCTATGCTTGAGAAGGCGAGTGCTGTCGAAAAAGAAAAATTACAAAAGAGACTTTCTCTTATTCGTGCGATGACCTATGCGAATATTCGCCCTGAGTGGATGTTCTTGACTGTTATCCCAGTTATTCCTCCAGTACTTCGCCCTATGGTCGCACTTGATGGTGGAAGGCATGCTACATCTGATCTAAATGATCTATATCGCCGTGTGATAAACCGAAACAATCGTCTAAAGAAACTAAAGGAGATAAATGCTCCAGACGTGATCTTGCGTAACGAGAAAAGAATCATCCAAGAAGCTGTAGACGCGCTCATCGATAACTCTATCGCAAAACAAAACGACTCTACTGCCATGAGTCAATCACAAAGGAGACCGCTTAAGTCTCTGTCTGATAACTTGAAATCAAAACAAGGTTTATTCCGTCAGAACTTACTCGGAAAACGAGTAGATTATTCTGGACGTTCTGTTATTGTGGTTGGTCCTACTTTAAATCTAAATCAATGTGGACTACCAAAACATATGGCACTCGAGCTATTCCGTCCGTTTGTTATCTCTAGAATTTTGCAAGATGAATTAGCCTTCAATATTCGTGGAGCAAATAAATTGATCGAAGAAAGAGACGGTACTATTTGGGCGATCCTAGAAGAAATAATCCAGGGTAAGTATGTGCTCTTGAACCGTGCGCCTACTTTGCACCGTCTTGGTATTCAAGCTTTCAATCCTATTTTGATCGAAGGAAATGCTATTCAAGTGCACCCACTAGTTTGTGAAGCTTTCAATGCTGACTTCGATGGAGACCAGATGGCTGTATATGTACCATTACTCGATGAAGCTCAAGCTGAAGCTAAGAACTTAATGGCTGCAAACAAAAATCTACTAAAACCACAAAGTGGGGATCCTATTGTGCATCCTAGTAAAGACATAGTGCTAGGTAGTTATTGGATGACTAAAGACGTAGACGGAGAACCAGGAGAAGGTAAATATTTCTCAAACCCGAATACTGCGATACTTGCGTATGAATACGGAGTTGTGTCTTTGCGAGCAAAGATTAAAGTACTCGCTACAGATCGAGTGAAATATCAAAGATTTGAAGGTAAGATGTTCGATACTACAGTAGGGAAATTATTGTTTAACAGTATTTTGCCTAATGATTTTAGTTTCGTGAATGACGAGATGACTCAAGGCAGACTATCTTTACTTCTTGACCAACTTATAATGCAATACGGCGTAGATAATACTCCACCAATCTTAGACAAGATCAAATCTTTTGGATTCAAATATTCAACAGTTTCAGGTACAACTTGGGGACTTGATAACATCAGTGTACCTAAAGAGAAAGCAGGCATAATCGCAAGTGGTAAAAAACAAGAAGAAGAAATTTTATCACAATGGAATGATGGTCTTCTCTCAGGACAAGAAAAATATCAAAAAGTTATTCAAATTTGGGAAGGTATAAAAAAAGAACTTGAAAAAGTACTATCTTCAACTCTTGATAAGAATGGTTCTACTTATGACCTATTCACTTCAAAAGCTCGAGGTACTATGACATCACTCAGTCAGATGACAGGAATGAAAGGTCTTATCCAGAACAACCAGGGTAAAATTCTTGAATTCCCAATTCTTTCTTCTTACCACGAAGGTCTTTCTCCGCTTGAATACTTCATCACTACTCACGGAGCTCGAAAAGGTGCTTCTGATACTGCTCTTAACACTGCAAAGGCCGGATACCTAACTCGAAGACTTGTAGACGTAGCTCAGGATGTGGTGATTACCGAAGAAGATTGCGGAACAAAAGAAGGCAAGATCGTATCAAAAGAAAATATTTCTGGTATTGAAATACCTCTATCAAAAAACATTCGCGGACGTGTACTTGCTGGTGATCTAAAAGACAAAGATGGAAAAGTAGTATACAAGCGAGGTTTCCTAGTTACAAAAGAAGAAGCTTATAAAATAGAAGCTCTGGGTGTTGAAGAAGTTTTCGTACGTTCTCCACTTACATGTAAGACAGTTCATGGTCTGTGTGTGATGTGTTACGGACTAGACCTCGGAAGAAACCATGTAGTAAAGCTTGGTGAGGCTGTGGGTATCATAGCTGCACAAGCTATCGGAGAGCCTGGTACTCAGCTTACACTTCGTACATTCCACGCTGGAGGTGTCGCTGGTACAGACATCACTACTGGTCTTCCTCGTATTGAAGAAATATTTGAAAGAAGAATCCCAAAGAATCCTGCTGTTGTTTCTGAGACAGATGGGGAAGTCATATCCATCACTTCTAAAGACAAAGATGAAAAGGTTATAAAGGTTTTGTCTGACAGTAAATCTGATGGCAAGAGTAATGAAATGGAATACATAGTAGCTTTCCGCCGAACTCCTCTAGTCAAAGCTGGTGATAAGGTCAAAAAAGGCGAACTTCTTACTGACGGATCCGCTGACATAGCTCAAATATTTAAATTTGGGGATAAAGAATTAGTTGAGAAATACATAATTCGCGAAATCAACAAAGTTTACGAATTGCAAAATGCTTCGATTTCTAGAAAACACACAGAGATCATTGTACGCCAAATGTTCTCTCGAAGAAAAGTAAAAGATGCTGGAGAGACAAACTTCTCAAGTGGAGACATCGTAGAAAACACTACATTCATGGAAGAAAACGCTCGAGTATCTGAACTAGGCTTAGTAGAAGCAAAAGCAGAAATAGTGGTCTTGGGTATCACCGAAGTATCGTTGCGTACAAAGAGCTGGCTATCTGCTGCTTCCTTCCAAAACACAAACAGAGTATTGATCGAAAATGCGATAAAAGGTGGGGTAGATAGTCTACGGGGATTAAAGGAAAATGTCATCATCGGAAGACTTATCCCAGCTGGAACTGGTTTTAAAAGCAAAGTTCCTCCTTCAATAGAAAAATAAAGCTGTATGAACTCTCCCGTCGATAAAATTAAGGAGAGGCTGTCAATCGAAGAAGTAGTCTCTTCTTACATAAAATTAGAAAGGTCTGGCTCAACACTAAAAGCTAGGTGTCCTTTTCATAACGAGAAAACACCTTCCTTTTTTGTTTCTCCAGGGCGCGGGAATTATTATTGTTTTGGTTGTAGTGCCTCTGGAGATATATTTACTTTTGTTGAAGAATTTGAAGGGCTAGACTTTAAGGGAGCTTTAAAATTTTTAGCAAATAAAGCCGGAGTGCCACTCGAAGGTTTTAACGCGAAAGAAGAAAGTGAAAAGGAAAAACTCTATAGGATAATGGAGGATACGACAGTGTTTTTTGAAAAAAATATAGAAAAGAATTCTGATGTCTTGTCGTATCTAAAAGATAGAGGTCTTACCGATGAAAGTATTAAAAACTTTCGAATTGGTTTTATTCCCGAGGCATGGCGTCTCTTGTATTCTCATCTTACCAAAATTGGTTGGGGCGAAAATGAGATAGAGAGAGCTGGGCTCGGGAAGAAAACTGAAAAAGGTATGTATGATAGATTTCGCAATCGTATCATGTTTCCAATTTCAGATTCTAGTGGTAGAGTCATAGCTTTTTCGGGAAGACTGTTTAAAGATGATGGGAAATCTGCCAAATATTTGAATAGTCCAGATACTCTGATCTTCAGCAAATCATTTGTACTTTTCGGACTTGATAAAGCAAAAGAAGCTATCAGGAAAAATAATTTCTCTATTCTGGTTGAAGGTCAGATGGATCTAGTGTTATCCCATCAAGCAGGTTTTAAAAATACCATAGCTTCATCTGGGACAGCTCTGTCAGATGCTACTATCAGTAAAGAAAACGTGGTATCTAATCTGGGGCTTGTTCGCAGAATTTCAGAAAACATAGTCTTGGCTTTTGATGGTGACAAGGCGGGGTTCAATGCATCACTTCGGGCTGGTAAGATATCTCTTTCACTAGGTATGGATGTAAAAGTTGCTAATTTACCACTTGGAGTTGATCCAGCTGATCTTATATCAAAGAATGGAGTAGGTGCATGGCGTGAGGCCATAAGGGGTTCTAAGCACTTAATAGAGTTCTTGCTTGATAAGGTTTTACTAGACGCAAAGGGGGACAATAGAAAGGTAGGTAGGGAAATAAAGGAAAAGATATTACCGTTTGTGAATGCCTTAGACAGCTCTATTGAGCAGATGCATTTTATCAAGAAGATATCAGATCTATCTAGCATATCTGAACAAGCCCTGAAGGATGACTTAAAGAAAGTAGAACAAGAACTGAGGGTAGAGAAAAAAGAGATAGAGGAAATAAAAAATACTAGTACTCAAATATTTAAAAAAGATTATATTGAAAGGAAGTTACTAGGTATTATTTTTTGGCAAAAGACATTAGATGCCGCCTCGGTTGACGTAGATAAAACTACGACGAGTCTAGCGGAAATTTTAGGAACTAAGAGCGAAGAGTTATTAAAGAAAAATTTAGATGAGAAACAAGACCTTATTTTTGAAGCTGAAGTATTTTATGGAGGAGATATAAATTTAAAAAAAGATGTAGAAGAGCTTTTGCTCAACCTAGAAGAAGAATACTTAAATGAGGCTAGGCTTAGTAAAATGCAGGAGTTACATAAATACGAAGAAGAAAAAAATTTAGAAAAAGGAAGAGAAATTTTAAAAGAAATAAATGAAATTAATAATAAAATACAAAACATTAAAAATAGTCGTCTAAATAGTAATTTAAAATAACAAATATGAAAACAAAGTCAAAAACAAAAGTAAAATTAAAAAATAAGAAAACAGTAAAAAAAGCAAAGCCTATTAAAAAGGCAAAACCTAAGGCTGTCAAAAAAGCCCGCCTTGACTCGGCGAGGCAGGCAAAAAAGGTAATTAAGAAAACCAAAGTGGTAAAGCCAAAGAAAGCTAAAAAGGTACTTAAGAAGAAAGCCAAAATAACTAAAAGTAAGGCAAAGACTAGTGCAAAAGTGGTGAAAAAAGTTTCTAAGATAGAAACTAAAGAACAAAAGCTAAACCGAATGTCAGATGAGCTTATAGAGAAAGGACGAAAAAGAGGATTTATAACCTACGACGAGATTTTAAAAGTATTTCCTGATATTGAAAACAATATATTTTTCCTAGACGAACTTTACGAGAAATTTTCTAAAGCATCTATCGATGTCCTCGAGGGTGGTAATCTGCTTGATCTAGATTTAGATGTAAATGATAAAGACCTAAACAAGGGTGCGATGCATGACTCTATCCAGATGTATCTAAAAGAAATAGGCCAGTATCCACTAATAAGAGCAGGAGAAGAGAAAGATCTCGCAAAAAGAATAGAACATGGAGACGAAGAAGCTAAGAACTTGCTCGCTCGTGCAAACTTGCGTTTGGTTGTTTCTATCGCTAAAAAATACGTAGGAAGAAGTGCAAATTTGAACTTACTTGATTTGATCCAAGAAGGGAATCTAGGGCTTTTCAAAGCCGTGGAAAAGTTTGACTGGACTAAGGGGTATAAGTTTTCGACTTATGCTACTTGGTGGATTCGTCAGTCTATCACTCGTGCCTTAGCTGACCAGAGTAGGACTATTCGTATCCCTGTACACATGGTGGAGACTATCTCTAAATACAAGCAAGTAATGCGTAGACTTTCTCAGGACTTAGGACGTGAACCTCTAGCAGAGGAGATAGCCACAGAGATGGATATACCCGTAGAGAAGATCCATATAATTGAAAAAATTAGCCAAGACACTATCTCACTCGAGCAGCCAATAGGAGATGACGATGATAAGTCTACATTAGAGAACTTTATCCCTGATGATAAGATACTTCGCCCAGACCAAGAATCTTCTAGGAGAATTTTGTCAGACCAAATCCGTGAAGTGCTCGATGAGCTAAATCCAAAAGAAAGAAAAATCCTTGAAATGCGTTATGGATTACTCGATGGTATTCAGCATACTCTTGAGAGAGTGGGGGAAGAGTTTGGTGTGACTCGTGAACGAATCCGTCAGATTGAAGCGAAGGTCCACGAAAAACTTCGTCAACACGAAAAGATAGCTCGTTTAAAGAATTACTTCGACTAAAAACTAAAAATCCCCGCAATGCGGGGATTTTTAGTTTTTAAATTTTTATTTATTGAAGTGCTTTATCTATCTTTGCTTTTACTGTTGTAAACGGCTCTGCGCCATCGATTGTGCTGACTATTTGCCCATCTCTCAATATAAATCCTTTTGGTGTACCGGATACTCCAGCGCTGTCGCCTTCATTTTTAGCTGCTATTACGGCTCCCTCGTATTTATTAGTATCAAAACATGAGTCGAAAGCCACACTGTTTAACCCGAGAGTTTTAGCAAAAGCTTTTAGTTTTGGGTCTGCAAATGCTCCTTCATTTTCTCCGTTATGGTTATTGAATAAATAGTCATGATATTCCCAGAATTTTCCTTGGTCACCAGCACATCTTGCTGCTTCGGCTGCTCTCACAGATTCTGGCCCAAGAAACGCAAAGTCTCTGTAGACAAACTGCACGTCACCATTTCTGACATAAGTATCTATGATAGTTTTTTCTGATTCTTGGAATAATTTTGCACAGAAAGGACACTGGAAGTCTGCGTATACTATCAGAGTTACTTTAGCAAGGGGATTCCCTAAAGCCATATCTTGTGCAGTTACTGGAGCCAATGCTGTGACTGGGATGCCGCCGTTGTTGTTCAAGTAATTTTTCTCTACGGGCATACCTCCACTGTAGCCTTCCCTTATAGGAGGCTTGCTGTCTTTTAGGAGTATAGCAAGAGCTATTAAAACCCCTGCTAATATGATTGCACTTATAAGTGTCTTTTGTGTTGTTTTTTCTTTTGCTTTTGTATGATTTTCCTCCATATTTTTATATTAAAATAAACATATTTATAATGTGTTTTTATTATAGCATTTTTACACAATTAATAGTATAATGGATTTATTAGTAATAAAAGGTCATTTTATTCATTAATTTCCCGCGAAAGTGGGATTAAATAACAAAAATATATGTGTAATGGAAAATGTGGAAGTGGTATGTGTATAGTGGCTATGGTCGCTAAGATCTTGGTTATAGTAGGTGCTTTAAACTGGGGTTTGGTAGGCGTAGGTATGTTCCTCGGCTCTAATCTAAATCTAGTAAACATGATTCTAGGCTCTATACCTGTACTCGAAGCTGTCGTATATGTTCTTGTTGGAGTTTCTGCAGTTATGCATGCTATCGGTTGTAAGTGTAAAACTTGCATGTCTGCATGTGGTGGTGACTGTTGTACATCAAAAAGTGATGCAGGGATGATGTAATATTGTAAGCAATGGCTTTAATCACAAACGCAATATTCTATATATTGATATTTCTATCTGTTTATGTGCAGGTGTTTTTCTTCATTACTTTTTTGGAAAATTACAAAAAGATAAACACTCGTAATGGTAAAATCAAACTCGGTAAATATCCCTCTGTCACTATTGTTGTGCCTTGCTGGAATGAAGAGAAAACGGTGGAGAACACCGTTTCTTCTCTTTTAGCCTTAAACTACCCACAGGATAAATTAGAGATATTCATCATTGATGATGGTTCTTCAGATGGTACTTGGGATATTATTCGTAAGTTTGAAAACTTTCCAAATATAAAGATTTTCAAAAAAGAAAATGGTGGTAAGCACACTGCCCTCAATCTAGGACTAGAACAGATGACTACAGAATTCTTTGGCGCCCTAGATGCTGATTCTTTCGCTGACCCTGAATCTCTAGTCCGCATTATGAGTTACTTTGAAAAAGACCCAGGGGTAATGGCTGTGGTGCCTTCGGTGACTGTGCATAACGCCAAGACAATAATACAAAACGCTCAAAAGGCTGAGTATCACATGGGTGTGTATTTTAAAAAGATGCTTTCATTCTTGGGTGCTATAAATGTGACTCCAGGTCCACTCACTATTTTCCGTAAAGAGGTTTTTGACAAATTAGGTCCATACAAGCACGCACACAACACAGAAGACATGGAAATAGCTTATAGGATGCAAAAGAATCGCTATAGGATAGACCATTGCCATGATGCATACGTTTACACAAATACGCCTCATACTGTGTATAAGCTTTATAAACAAAGGCTTCGCTGGGTTTATGGTTTTATAAATAATACCTTAGACTATCGTGCAGTTTTGTTTAGGAAAAAATATGGGAATTTTGCTCTGTTTACTTTGCCGACTGGAGTCATATCCATCTTCTCTGTATCATATTTGTTTAGTAGGATAGTTTATAACATAGGGGATTTTTTATATTCAAAATTTATAGTTTTTCAAACAGTCGGATTTCGCGTTAATACAAACACAAATTTCTTATTAAACTTTGACCCATTTTTCATAAATACAAAATCAGTAATGTTTTTGATTATTGTCATATATTCTCTAGTCATCTTTTCTATGGTTTTTGGAAAACGAATGGCTGAGAAGAGATGGTCTATGACTATATCAATGTTTTACTTTTTCCCGATATTTAGTGTTATAGCACCTATCTGGCTTATGAAGGCGCTGTATACTACCATTGTAAATAGAAGACCACCCGCGTGGAGATAATAAATATATGAATAATAATAATGTTGATTGGAAAAAATATTTAATAGTGTTCTTGATCACAGCAGGTCTTTTTATGACTGCTACATACATAAGTAATTATTTTGGCGATCAGAAGATTGACCAATTAAAGTCCATCCAGGATAAGATAGCTATCGATATCTTGTCGTCAGAGACACAGTTCTCTTTGCTTTCGGAATTGTCTTGTAAAAACATCTCTGATTCTGTTTTCACAGGAGAGTTGGGCGAGCTAGGGAGCAAGCTAGAATGGGGTCAAGAAAACTTAGGTAACTCTGAAGAAGTAAATTATCTTAAAAAATACTATTCGTTATTACAGATTAAAGATTATCTTTTGACAAAGAAAATCTCTGAGAGATGTAAAGTAAAGTCTGCTTTTATACTTTACTTTTACACCACAGTAGAGAATTGTAGTGTCTGTGAGAGGCAAGGGCTAGTCCTATCTACTCTCCGCGATACTTATCCAGAACTTCGAGTGTATTCATTTGATTACAGCACTGATCTTTCTGCCGTAAAAGCTATGCTAGATATTTATAAAATCAAAGATACAGAGCTACCAGCAGTAGTCTTAGATGATGAGGTTTTGACTGGTTTCCACAGCATAGAAGAGCTAGAGGCTAAAGTCCAAAGCTCTTTTAAGCTCCAAGAGGTAACCCCTGAAGACACTTCTGCAGTAAAAGATTCTCAAAATTAGTTTTCCACAGATAGACTTGCATATACCCCCCGGGGGGTATATGCTATTTGTATATGGATAAAAATAAAGATAAGTTAGTTAAAAGATTAAAAATAATAGAAGGGCAAGTGCGTGGGCTACAAAAAATGATAGATAGTGGTACGTATTGTATCGATATAATCACTCAAACTTCTGCAGTCAAGCAGGGTCTATCAAACATAGAAGATGCGCTTATGGAGACCCACCTAGGGCATTGTGTTATAAGCCAAATCAAAAAAGGGGAAACAGATAAGGCGACCACAGAGATATTAAAAGTTTATAAACTTAAGAGAAAATAATATGAATACTCCAAAAACATACATAGTAAAAGGTATGCATTGTGCTTCTTGCGCGAGTATCATTGAAAAGGCTGTAAAGAAAATAGACGGAGTAGAGGATATATCTGTAAATAACGGCACAGAAAGTGCAAAAATTTCTTTTGATTCTAGTAAAACCAATCCGAACGATTTTAATGAAAAATTAGAACCATTAGGGTACTCTCTCATTATCAAAGAGGATCATCATTCTAATATGTCTGCCAAAGATATGGGTATGAGTGAAGACGAGCACAGAGAACACCTAGGACTTAATCAGTCTAAACAGGAAAAACTAAAAGAAATCAAAGAAATGAAATCAAAAGTCATTTCGGCAATTCCTGTAGCCATACTAAGTATTTTTATGATGGGGTGGGAGATATTAGCTCAATATAATTTGATTTCTCCCATGAGCTATACCGTTGAGGAATTTTTCCATCATTTGTTGCCGATAATGGCTACATACATTCTTTTTGTTGTTGGAAAACCTTACCTAATGGGTTTTTATAGATTTTTGAGATATGGAAAGGCGAACATGGATACACTTATAGGTATCGGCACGGTATCAGCGTATATTTATAGCTTTGCAGTTACAGCATTTGAAGATGTGCTCAGTCCTTTTATAAACGTAGATGCAACTTACTACGATGTAACCATTGTAGTTGTAACTTTTATTGCTCTTGGTAAATATCTTGAGGCACGATCAAAATTAAAAACTGGCGATGCAATCGAGAAACTTTTAAATCTTCAAGCCAAGACAGCACTAGTTGTCCGTGATGGAAAAGAGGTTGAAATATCAATTGATCAAGTAGTTCATGGTGATTTAATAATAGTAAAACCAGGAGCAAAAATTCCAGTGGATGGTGTGATAACCGAAGGGGTTTCTTTTGTCGATGAATCAATGGTGACTGGTGAACCTATGCCCGCCCAGAAAAAAGTGGGGGATAGTATAGTCGCCGGGACAATAAACACGACTGGATCTTTTACATTTAAAGCTACAAAGGTAGGTAGTGAAACTCTCTTAGCTCAGATTATAAAAATGGTAGAAGAAGCGCAGGGAAGTCGTGCTCCAATACAAGCACTTGCTGATAAAATCTCTAGCGTTTTTGTGCCAGTTGTTCTCGGTATCGCTTTTCTGACTTTGGCAATATGGTTACTAGTCGGCACATCATACCTTGGTTTTTCTCAAGCACTTTCATTTGGGCTGGTTTCATTCGTGGGGATACTTGTCATAGCTTGTCCTTGCGCGCTAGGGCTCGCTACACCTACGGCTATTATTGTCGGAGTAGGGAAAGGTGCGAGAGAAGGGATTTTAATAAAGGATGCAGCAACACTAGAGGAGCTTCATAAAGTTGATACAGTTATTGTAGATAAGACAGGAACTATCACTATCGGTAAGCCGACTCTTGTGGATATTCAAAACTTATCAAACTTAAAAGATGATGAACTTATTTCGATCCTCGCATCACTTGAGAAAAAGTCTGAGCATCCTATTGCTCATGCTATTGCGAACTACGCCGAGGATAAAAACTTAAAAATAGAAAGTGTTTCAAATTTTGAAGGAATTCAAGGTAAGGGTTTAAAGGGTTCAATAAATAACTCAGAATATTTTGTTGGGAATGCAAAGCTCTTAGAAGACCTAGGAATAAAATTCGATACTTCAACACTCGAGCAGTATACTACACAAGGTAAAACACCAGTTATTCTTGCCAGAGCAGATAAAGTCCTTGGTTTTGTAATGGTGGCGGATAAGATTAAAACTGAATCTCAAAAAGCTGTCGAGGATCTACACAAGCTCGGTATTAAAGTAATTATGGTTACTGGTGATGATGAAAGAGCCGCGAAATATATGGCATCACTTGTTGGCATCGATGAAGTCGTAGCGCATGTTTTACCAGCTGATAAGCTTGCAAAAATAAAAGAACTACAAGCTCAAGGTAAAATCGTGGCTATGGCAGGAGACGGAGTAAATGACGCTCCAGCGCTTGCGCAGGCTGATGTAGGCATAGCTATGGGGACAGGCACAGATGTGGCTATAGACTCCGCAGGTATTATACTTTTAGGGGGAGATATCTCTAAGCTTGTTAAAGCTATAAAGCTTTCAAAGATAACCATGCGCGGGATTAAGCAAAATCTTTTCTGGGCATTTATTTACAATATAGTTGGTATACCACTTGCAGCGGGACTCTTTTATCCGATATTTGGGTGGATGTTGTCACCGGTATTTGCTGGTTTTGCAATGGCTATGTCGTCAGTGTCAGTAGTGTCGAACTCACTTAGAATTAAAGCTAAAAGATTATAATTTTATGAATAAATATAAATTTCATGTAGCTGGGACACATTGTGCATCTTGTAAAATACTCATCGAAGATGTGCTAGGGGAAGATGTACTAGTAAAAAAAGTACAAGTTGATTTGAAAAATAAAACTCTTGAGATAGAAACTGATAGCGAAAAATCACAAGAAGAGATAGCGAGCATCTTGGGTCCTAAAATCAAACCAAACGGCTACACTCTTTCAGTGGAGAAAAGAATTGAGGAAAATAAAAAAGATGATGTTATCTGGAAAGCATTACCTATAGGACTCGCATTTTTGGTGTTATTTTTTCTTCTACAAAAGTCTGGAATTTTAAATCTGGGCATTGGTGGGGCAACTACACCCACCACTAGTTTCATCATCGGTCTTATTGCTTCCGTGTCTTCATGCCTCGCTATAGTCGGCGGATTGGTTTTGTCGCTTTCAGCAAAAATATCTGAAGACGACGCGAGTGATACAAAAACTTTTATTCTATTTCACTTTGGACGACTAGTTAGCTTTGCATTGCTCGGAGGAGTGTTGGGCTATATCGGCGGGGCACTAGGGATAAATTTTACTTTTACTGCGATACTTGGACTTATCGCTTCTTTAGTTATGTTATTTTTGGGTCTAAACTTAGTAGGAGTATTTAAGAGAAATACAATTACCTTACCATCTGGGATTTTTAGTTTTTTCAGAAAAATAGAACATAAAACTTTTACACCACTTTTAGTAGGTTTTGGCACATTCTTTTTACCCTGTGGTTTTACTCAGTCGATGCAAGTAGCTGCGCTCGGTAGTGGATCGTTTTTCTCTGGATTTATGATTATGTTTGCATTTGCCCTCGGCACACTTCCAATGCTTTTATTGCTTTCCTTTGGTTCAGCATCTTTAGCTCACAGTAAATACGCGCCACTATTTTTCAAATCTGCGGGGGTTGTGGTTATAGGGCTAGGATTGTTTGCATTATTGGCGGGGCTTGCGGGCTTAGGTATTATTAACCCATTATTTAATATTTAATCTGGTATAATGATTGTATGAAAAAAAGTATTTTAGTTATAATTTTACTTCTTGGCGTAGCTACCCTTGTTTTTATTCTAGGTTCTAGTTCCACTAATAGTACGAACAATGAAGTGAAAAACAATGTCGAAGTAAAGGACGGCATTCAGTACGTGACGGTAAACGCTGGCGGTGGATATTCACCAAGACTTTCTTCTGCAAAGGCAGATATCCCGACAAAACTAATAGTGAAAACAAATGGTGTTTATGATTGCTCATCTTCTCTGGTGATCAATTCTATTAACTACAGGAAAATATTACCTCAGACTGGTGAAGAGGTGATAGACCTAGGTTTGAATGAATCAGGAAAAACAATCCAAGGCCTGTGTTCCATGGGTATGTATAGTTTCCAAATCAAGTTCCTCTAAGAGTTTATTTTATTGAGCCGGAAGAGGGATTCGAACCCACGACCTTCGCTTTACAAAAGCGTTGCTCTACCAACTGAGCTATTCCGGCGTTTATTTAATTACCCTAAAACACTTCTACTATACTACCATACTTACATTTTTTTTTCCTCCTCTTTTATCTGGTGGGTGATCTGGGTGATTTTGTCTTTGTAAACTGAGGCTATTTTAAGTATTTTGGAAACTTCTGTACCCGCTACTGATTCTGGTCCTGCATATTTTTTAATATTTATATTTCGTATTTTCTGATTCAGCTCTATGTATTTATTTTTTATAAAACCCGAAAACTGTATTGCAGATTTGACTACGAACACGAGCGCTTCATGTTCGACTTTCTTAAGTCCCTTAATGCTGAGGTGTTTTACTTGGTGGATATATGGAATTTCAAAATCTACCTCATCCCGGACTTCGTAATTCCCATGTCGTAGTAAGACTAGCTTTCTCCCAACCATCAAAAGTATGGACAAGAGTGAGCCAAAGAATAATGCTAATAGGAAATACATCATAAGTGTTTAAATAGAATACCTCTTCACTTCTTTTATCTTTGCACCACTCTTTTCGAGTAGTTGGCCTACAGTTTCTTCTCCATTTTTTATAAATGGCTGCTCAGTAAGTGTGCGTTCTTTGAAGTAAGTATTTATCTTACCTTCGAGCATCTTCTTCTTTATGTCTTCTGGCTTGTCTATACTGGCGACTTCTTTTTCAAAAAGCTCATTCATTGAATTTCTTACTTCATCACTTATTTCAGATGCATCCATGAATTCTGGCTTCATAGCTGTGATATGCATAGCTATATCTTTTGCTAGGTCATTTGACCCAGCAGTCAAGCTGACGATCACTCCAGATTTATTGTTGTGTAGATATGCACCTACAGTATCTCCACTTACTTCGTACATTTCACCAAGTTGGATATTTTCTCCTGTTTTTTGCACTAGGGGATCTATCAGATCCTTCGCCTCCTCTTTCATTTTATCTATACCTACAAGTAGCGCTTTGTCGCTGAGCTCTCCTAGCACTTTCATAAAATCTTCATTCCTAGATACGAAATCAGTCTCACAAAGTAGTGATACAAGCACTACTTTTTCATCTGTAGACTTTATCATCACACTACCATCTTTTAGCTCACGACCTCCTTTTTTAAGAGCGATATCAGAACTAGTCTTCTTTAATATCAAGATTGCTTTTTCCATATCACCCATAGATTCTTCGAGGGCTTTTTTACACTGCATCACTGAAATACCAGTGCTATCTCTTAGTTGTTTTATAAGCTCAGTAGTTATTTGTGTCGCCATATATATGATCTTCGAAATTCGAAGTTTTTAATAGTTAGATGATTAATGTTTATTGCACAACCTCTTTTTCTACAGTTGGTGCAGATAGGGTACCTTTTTTGTATGCGTTTGCGATAGCAGCAGTGAAAAACTTTATGGATGGTATAACTCCATCATTAGCTACGATAGGGTAAGGGATAGTTTTTATATTAGAATCAGAGTTTACTAACGCTATCACAGGTACTCCAGACTTACGAGCTTCTGTCTCAGCGATGTGTTCACTTTTTGCATCTACGATGAATATTGCATCTGGTATTTTCTTTAATCCTAATAGTCCAGAGTAGTACCTAGAAAGCTTCTCCATTTTCTTTGATAACATCACTCTTTCTTTTTTAGTGTATTTTTCTAATTCACCCATTGCACTATCTTTTTGGTAGTTTTCTAGTTCGGTGATTCTTTTCTTGATTTCAGTGAAGTTTGATAGAGTACCACCGATCCATCTTTCTGTGACAAAAGGCATATTTAGTGATTCTGCAACGGATTTTACTGCAGTTTTAGCTTCTGGTTTTGTACCTACGAACAAGACTATTTTGCCTTCCTTTCCCAGGCTCTCTGTAAAATCTGTAGCTTCCTTTAGTAATACCTCAGTCTTTTCAAGATCTATGATGTCGCCCTTGTTCTTTGTTGTGTATATATATTTAGAGACAGAAGGGTGCCTTCTAGTCTTGCTGTAGCCATAATGCGCCCCAGCTTTGAACATTTCTTCAACGATTGTATCGTTATTTTCCTTGGTTGTATTTCCTTTTTGCATGGGAGTATTCTAGCAGAAAGGGGCTATTTTTGCAACTCACTTAGGCAGAATACTATGTGTATGTTCTAATATTTCTTACTTTGCCAAAAAGGCTTTTTTCAGGTAAGATGAGGCTTATGAGACAATCTAAACTTTTTACTAAAACTCGAAAAGAAGCCCCAAGCGATGAAGTGTCTAAAAACGCAGAGCTTCTGATTCGAGGAGGTTTTATATCAAAAGAAATGGCTGGTGCTTACAACTATTTGCCACTAGGTCTTCGGGTTTTAAATAAAGTTATTTCTATTATTAGAGAAGAAATGAATGCCATTGGCGGGCAGGAAATCACCATGACTTCTTTGCAAAGACCAGAGTTGTGGAGAAGTCATTTTAAGCAAGACAGATGGGATGATAAAAATGTAGATATTTGGTTTAAAACAAAACTAAAAGACGAGAGCGAGCTGGGTCTTGCTTTTACTCACGAAGAACCAATATCTAATATGCTTGAACAATTTGTGTCCTCATACAAAGACTTACCTTTTTCTGTTTATCAATTTCAAACAAAATTTAGAAATGAAACCCGGGCAAAATCCGGAGTGATGCGAACACGGGAATTTATAATGAAAGACCTGTACTCATTTAATGTTGACGAAAAAGCTCATTTAGAATTTTATGAAAAAGCAAAAGAAGCTTACAAAAAGATTTTTAAACGAGCGGGGATAGGGCATCTGACATATGTTACATTTGCTTCTGGGGGAGTTTTTTCAAAGTTTTCCCATGAATTTCAAACTATAACAAGCGTCGGTGAAGACGTCATATATGTGGATGAGAGTAAGGGGATCGCGATAAATAAAGAAGTTTATAATGATGAAGTTATAAAGAGTTTGGGTCTATCAAAAGATACTTTGGTAGAGCATAAAGCAGTAGAGGTTGGTAATATATTTACACTTGCCACAAAGTTTTCTGAACCAAATTTACTGTTTCAAGATGAAAAAGGAGACAAATTACCTGTATTTATGGGCTCATACGGCATAGGACCTGCTAGGCTGATGGGTACTGTAGTGGAAGTACTTTCTGACGACAAGGGGATAGTCTGGCCAGAATCCATAGCACCATTTAAAGTGCACTTACTTTCCCTGGGGGAAGATGAAGCTGTGATAAGTGAAGCAAATAAAGTTTATGAAAATTTGGTGAGTGCTGGCATCGAAGTTTTATTTGATGATAGATCTGGTATGTCAGCTGGAGAAAAGTTTGCCGATGCCGACCTGCTTGGTATGCCATATCGAGCTGTCGTGTCACAAAGGAGTATAAAAGAAAATGGTATAGAGCTCAAAAAACGCACAGAAGAAAAAGGCCAGGTCGTAACTCTAGATGAATTGCTAGTAATGCTAAAGCCGAAGCTCTAGTTCCTGTGTTTTATTATGTTTGAAAAATTCTACAAATTAGTTTCAAATGATATTGGTATTGATCTTGGTACTTCGAATACTTTAGTGTATTTAAAAGGTCACGGTATCGTGATAAATGAGCCTTCAGTTGTCGCAGTCAATGTAAAGACAAACCAGATCTTGGCTGTAGGTATGAAGGCAAAAGAAATGCTCGGGCGAACCCCAGGGCATATCAAGGCCATTCGTCCGCTTGTAGACGGAGTCATTTCTGATTTCGAAGTTACCGAAGAGATGCTTTCATATTTGATAAATAAAGCAAATAAAATTTCCAAAAAATTAGCAAGACCAAGAGTGGTGATAGGCATACCATCAGGTACTACTAATGTCGAATCCCGTGCTGTATACGACGCTGCGCATTCTGCCGGTGCGCGAGAAGTTTTCTTGGTAGAAGAGCCTATGGCTGCAGCTATAGGTATCAGGCTTCCGATCAAAGAACCAGTTGGCTCTATGATCATAGACATAGGAGGTGGGACTACAGACATAGCAGTCATCTCTCTCGGTGGTATAGTAAAATCTAGGAACTTAAAAATAGCTGGAGATAGATTAAACAATGACATCATCGCTTATATGCGTGATGAATTTAAAATATTAATAGGTGAGAGGACTGCAGAGATGGTCAAGATCGCAGTTGGCTCGGTGACACCTGGTGTCTATGTAGAGACTCAAGTGCATGGACGCGACTTGCTTACAGGCTTACCTAGGGTAGTAGTGGTAAATGATTCAGATATTCGTGAAGCACTCGCGTTGTCTATTAGAGAACTCGTCGATGGAGTTAAAGATATGCTAGAGACCACTCCACCGGAAATACTTTCTGATATTATGAATACGGGCATTACTCTTTCTGGAGGTGGCGCTTTGATACCTGGGCTAGCTGAATTTCTGCAGAAAATCCTCAAGATACCAGTGTATGTAGTAGAAGACCCACTCTCCGCAGTAGCCCGTGGTACAGGGGTGATACTAGATGATATTGATTTTTACAAAGAAGTTTTGATCGGTGACCAGAATGACCTACCTCCTAGATAAAAAAACAAAAAGAAATAGAACCCTAAAAATAGTAATAATTGTTTTCATTTTTATTATTTTATTTTTTGTTAAAAGTTATATTTTTAACGCCTTTTCATATTTGGGTCAAGGGGTTTTTAATCCAGTAGTGTCTGTGGGGAATAATCTTAGTAACAGGATGAAAAGTCTTAAGACATATTTTATTTCCAAAAATTCTTTATACCAAGAAAACTTAGATTTAAAATCTCAACTAGAGAGTAGTGCGGCTGATAGAGCAAATTATTACTCGATTGTACAAGAAAACGCAGACCTTAAAGATGTCTTAGGTAGAAAAAAAGAAGATATGAAAGTAGTTTTAGCTTCTATCTTAATAAAGCCAAACCAAAGCCTATACGACACTTTGGTTTTAGATGTGGGAGAGAATATGGGTATAAAAGTAGGCGCCACAGTTTTTGCTCTGGGGGATATTCCGATAGGTAAGGTGGCGGAAGTGTACTCGAGTTCTTCTCGAGTAGTTTTATTTTCGACTAATGGAGAGAAAACCCAAGTAGTCTTATCTGCACAAAATACCTTTTTAGAATTAGTTGGACGAGGTGGCGGAAACTTTGAGATGATAATACCGAGAGACTTTAAGTTGTTAAAAGGAGAACAAGTGGTTTTGCCGGGGATTAGTCCAAAAGTTGTAGCTGTCGTCGAGACTATTATCTCAGATCCACGAGATGCATTTCAAAAGGCACTCCTAGTAGCTCCGGTAAATATCCAAGAACTCAAATTTGTAGAGGTGCAAATATAATGAAATTTACAATAAATAAAAAATTAAAAGACAGTTTAGGTAGAGCTGGGATACTTTCTACTCCACATGGAGATATAAAAACTCCAGCTTTTGTAACTGTGGGGACAAAAGCCACTGTAAAGTCCATATCTCCAGAGCAAGTGCTCGTTTCTGGGGCTGAAGTAGTTCTAGCGAATACATACCACCTATTTCTTCAGCCAGGAGATGAAGTAGTTCGTGATGCGGGCGGATTGGGTAAATTTATGAATTGGCATGGTCCGACGATGACAGACTCTGGCGGATTCCAAGTTTTTTCTTTAGGTGCAGCCTATGGTAAAGATATTTCAAAAGTTACAAAGATTACTGATCCATCACTTTTAATACCTGAACGTTTTGATGATTCAGATGCTCCACGCCTCGCCAAGATAGGGAACGACGGAGTCTCCTTTAAATCCCATCTCGATGGAACTGTGCACTATATAACTCCTGAGAAATCAATCCAAATCCAGCACAACCTCGGTGCCGATATTATTTTTGCTTTTGATGAGTGTACTTCACCAGCCGAGGATTTGAAATACCAAGAAGAAGCACTAGAGCGGACACATGCTTGGGCAAAGAGAAGCTTAGAAGAACATAAGAAATTGAACGCCGGGAAAAAAGCTTCTAAAGAAATAGATAAATCTTATTTAGAGGGTGTCTCGCAGGCTGACGAGCCGAGAGGCAGCGCTGAGCCAGCAGGCTCAGACAGCGACCCTATAAAGAAGGATTTTTCTATTTTTACCCCGGCTCTATTTGGCATTGTGCAGGGCGGGCGTGATGAAAATTTACGTAAGAAGTCCGCAACTTTTATCAGTGCACTTGATTTTGATGGATTTGGTATTGGTGGCAGTTTTGCCAAAGAAGATATGTCTACGGCAGTGCGTTGGGTAAATGAAATATTACCCGAAGAAAAGCCGAGGCACCTTCTCGGAATAGGGGAGCCCGAAGATTTGTTTATGGGTATAGAAAATGGGGTGGACCTTTTTGATTGCGTTTTACCTACACGCCTTGGCAGAAACGGCATGATCTACACCAAGACCGGCAAGATAAATATCACTAATACAAAATACCGAACTGAATATGGTCCGATAGAAAAAGATTGCGAATGCTACACCTGTAAAAATTATAGTTGTGCCTACATAGCGCATCTCTTCCATGGCAAAGAAATGCTAGCTGGAAGTTTAGCGACAATGCACAATCTACACTTCATCGTGAACCTAGTAAAAAATATCCGCCAGTCCATTTTGGATGAAAAATTCTTTGAATTCAAAGATGAGTTTCTAAAAAATTATTTAAAATAAATCTATCTTAACGCAAAAAGCCGCCGGTCTCGTCAAACGAGCCAGCGGCTTAAATAAATATAAAAATATTAGATTACATTTATTCCAAAATTACTGAAAAACGAAAATCCAGAAAATTATTCTCAATTTCTTCTGGTATATCAGTAATCGTTGGAATACGAAATCGGTGCAAATCAGCCTTTTCGCGTTTATATTCTTCGTAGCTTTGCAAAAAATGGGTATGGCTCAAGAAGAGGTCTTTGAATTCATCGGGAATTTTTATTTCCCAATTATTACATGAACCTTCTTTCAGTCCAACTGATGCAAGTGGATCCTCAAAACGCGGCAATAAGCCCACCTGTTTCTTTGGTTCCAATAGAAGTTTTTCGCTGTTGAACATTGCAAGTTCGACCGGCTGAAACAAACCATTTGCCTGACGCCCGGGAACCTCTGACCTAATAACGATTCCGGTATTAAAAAACCAGAAAAACCAACCTGTCCATACAAAACTGTTTAGCCGATACCAATTCCAATCAATAATTTTAATTTCCATAATTCCTCCATTATTCCTCAGGCGCGACTCTACCTGATTTAAAACCCACCGGCGGATCCCTTCGATAAACTCAGGGCGGATGCTTTCGTGACTTATTTTTAATACAAAACAAGTCCGCACTCACATCTCAGGGTTAGAACAATTTAAATTTTTAAATAACGTATTACTATTGACAATATAGCATATATATGATATATTGTCAAGGGTGTAATGGAGTAATTTTCTTTACATTCCTAGTGTGCTTGTTATACTAATTTACATTAAAAAAGATATAAAATTATGAAACCAAAGAAAATAAAAAAACTAAAGAAACCGGGCAAGAATTGGAGGAAATTTTGGAAACTTGGGGTTGATGAATTCAACACTCAGTTTTTTGATGTGAACAAAGATGGAGAGCTAATAGCTACAGAAGGACATCATGTTTACAACTTGCGCGACATAGCTAAAAAGTACGGCACACCGATGCAAGTAGTTTTCCCATTTATTATCGAAGACAGACTAAAAGATCTTATAGGATACTTTAATGCTTACATAAAAATATTGGGCTACAAAGGTAAATTCTCTTATCATTATCCGATGAAGGTAAACCAAAATAAAGAATTCATCTTGCCGCTCATCTCCGAAGGTGCAAACTTAGAGTCTACTTCTGCAAACGAGCTATGGATTGTGAAAAAACTCTGGGAAGGTGAGAAATTCAACAGTAAAATCCGTGTACTTTGCAATGGTCCAAAAACCGAGCAGTACTTAGATTTGATAGAAGAGCTTCGCGGGAAAGGTATGAATATAGTACCTATCATGGAGTCACTAGACGAAGTAGAAAGACTTGCTAAATACAAAGGAGACATAGGTATACGCGTAGATCTTAACGTCAAAGCAGACTCACATTGGGATAAAAAGTTTGATCGCTTTGGTCTATCTGAAAAAGATGCACTTGATTTGAGTAAGATGAAGAATCTCAAGATCATGCACTACCATATGGGCTCACAGATCAAAACACAAAAAAGTATTTTTGATGGTATCAAGCATGCTTTTAGTATTTACAAAGAACTTCAGCAAAAGCACCCAAACTTAGACACTCTAGACATAGGAGGAGGCTTCGGTATTCCATATGAAAAGAAAAAGTTTTACACAGCGAAGGGCGTTTCTAGCCAAATAGTAAAAATACTTAAAAATCTTTCTGATAAAGCCGGCATCAAGCACCCAAATATTATC
>CAYHIX010000004.1:0-10703 GCA_964356875.1 uncultured Candidatus Saccharibacteria bacterium | reverse complement strand
AGACGTGGGCTCTTCAGATCTTTAAAAATACTTAAAAATCTTTAATATAAAGCGGGGATAAAGCACCCAAACATTGTCGTAGAATGGGGGCAGTATGTAGTAGCTCCTGCACAGATCACTCTGTATTCTGTGATGTCAGAAAAATCTATACCAAAAGCAAATGCTAAATCTTGGTATATCGTAGACGGTAGTTTTATGAACGACTTAAAAGACACTTGGGCTATTCACCAAAAATTCCACGTGATCCCAGGGAACAACATGCATAGCTCACTCAAGACCACTTGGTTTGCGGGCAGTACCTGTGACTCTGATGACAAATACACAGCCGGAGGGAACTATATCTTAATGCCTAAAATTCATGAAGATAGGGATAATCAATTAGTGGCTATACTCGATACGGGTGCGTATCAAGACGGACTCGCTTCACATCACTGCTTACTTTCTCTCCCTGTAAAAATAGTGGCTCAAGACGGTACTACCAAAGTCGTTCGTAAGCGCGAAACTCCTGATGTGATAGGTAAAATGTTTGGCTGGACAAACGGCGATCATAAATAACTCTATGAAGACTAATAAAAAATTAATATATAGTATCTTTGTTGTAGTTTTTTTTGCTATATCTATAATTTTTTTGCTAAACAAATCTTTTGAAAAAAATACTCCTCATAATCCTTCTGATATCAAAAGCATAAACATTGCTTCAGAGAAAATAAAACTCGACCTCGCACTTACACCCGAACAAAAAAGCAAAGGGCTTTCTTTCAGAGAATCTTTAGCTAGAGACGAAGGCATGCTTTTTATTTTTGATTTCCCAGGCAAGTATTCTTTCTGGATGAAAGATATGAATTTCCCCATAGATATCATATGGATAAGTGAAGACCAAAGAATTGTTTATATAAAAGAAAATGCTACTCCAGAATCCTATCCAGAGGCATATCAACCCGGGAAAAATGATGGTGATGCGAAATATATATTAGAAGTTGTTTCAGGTTTTTCAAAACAAAATAACCTAAAAATAGGGGACAATATCGAATTCCTATACTAGGTTCATAAAATACAGGCAAGAGAAAACTCCGCTTTTTAGAGCGGAGTTTTCATTTTGTTGTAGGTGCCTATAAGCCGAATTTTGTTCTCCGACGTACGTCGGAGTGATAACAATTTATCTGTCACGCCTGTTACCAGACGGATCAAGCGATTCTCCCTGCAAAGCAGGGCACGATCTTGCACAGAAGTAAGGGTTTAGCCGTTTCACCCCTTATATTACTATAAGGATTTATCCTATGATTGCTCTTAGGATACTTTTAAGCTTTCGCTTCAAAGCGTCTCTGCTCGCACCTATATGTCACCATACATGGGTATTACCCACTACCTGTCTCCTCGGCGTAAAGCCGGGGCTGTGTTCGGACTTTCCTCCCTAGTAAACTAGAGTAGTTATCCAGCACCTACCTTCATAAGATAGCATGCTTGCATTTTTTTGTGAAGTGTGCTATACTAGTTTTGTGAGTGTGAGAAGTGATTCTTGCATTTATTCGTAAACAATGTATGTGCCGCAAAACCCCGCCTCTGGCGGGGTTTTGTTTTTTCTAGTCTATTTTTTATGTTATAATTTCTCTACAGATGAAAAATCCAAAGATATCCAGAAAGAGAAAAAATATCCTCAGTAATAAAAAAATAAAAGTCTTATCTATTACGTTTACCTTAGCAGCGATAGGAGTTTTTTTTGTTATTTTTCATTATGGTTTTAACCCAGCCCTTTTAGCTAAGCTGTCTTTTTATATTGATCTAGCAAATCCTTCTGTTCGCATAGTCAGAGTACAAGAAGGCTTGAGAAAAGAAGAAATAGCCGAAGTGATGGGAGAAAAGCTTGGATGGGACGACCAAGAAAAACAAGACTTTGTAAACATACACTTAGCCATGAATACAGAAGACAAAGAAGGCTATTATTTCCCACAGACTTATTTAATAAATAAAGACGAAGACCCTTCTGGTGTTTCCGCTCTTATGTTTGAAGAATTTGCAAAACAGACTAGTAAAATTAAAAGACCAGATTCGAAGAAAATAATCAACGAAGATGCCATAGTCACCATAGCTTCTATAATCCAACGAGAGTCAAACGGGAAGGATGACAGAAAACTTATATCAGGGATTATTTGGAATAGGATATTTAGCGGGATGAAGCTGCAGATGGATGCGACTTTACAATATGCGAAAGGCAACGAAGAAGATGGATGGTGGGGTAAAGTTAAATCAGAAGATAAGAAAATTGATTCAGATTATAATACTTACAAACACAATGGTTTCCCACCGGGAGCTATAGCAAACCCTGGGCTTGCTGCTATAGAGGCTGCGTATAATCCGCAAAAGACTGACTGTATATTTTATCTACATGACAAGAAGGGGAGAATCCACTGCACTAAGACCTATGAAGCTCATAAGAAGAATATAGAAACTTATTATTAGAATTTTTATGGCATTACAGGAATCTCGGTCATTACATGACCAGTATACCTTTTCGATTAGTTCGAAATAAATTTCTCACTACTAACGAAAAGCTTTTCTCGTCCTGACGCAAGCAAAGCAGTTTGCTTACTTAGGGTCCACAAAAAAAGCCCTGAATAAACAGGACTCTTTTTTTTGTGGACTAAAGGAAACGCTAATTGAACACTTACATAGATTACCTCAAAACCTCAATAAATACAACCTTATTATGTGGGAAAAATGTTGGGTGCAAATGCAACCATTTTTAACAAAAACTGTTTAGCTTTTTACTATTTGCTAATTTTACTGTTCAAATAGCCCAAAAGAGTATTTACAGTATTTATAACAAACATTGCTTCATCAGGTTCAAGGAGAACAGGGTTTGAATGAGCTAAACTAGAATTATTTCGGACAGGATTTAGTTTATCTAAAACATTTGCCATACTATTTAATATTTGTTCTACCTCTTTATTTTTTATATTAAAAGCCGAATGTTTTTCTTTTAATAAGTTCATCAATTGATTAAGAGTTGCATCTTTTGCATACTGAAGCCCCGCCTCATTACATACTTGCTTCAGATAGCCGTGTAAAACCGTATGAACCCTATCCACCGCACTAGTGGCTCCTTGTGTGCCTAAAAGGGTCTTAGCATCGTTTATTGCTTGATTGATAGTGCTTCCTGTAATCTTTAGTTCTGGCACTGCTACGGGGGAAACTTGTTCAGAGCCACCTTTTGCTTTTATCAATTCGTGTAGCAGTATATGTAAAGGATTTAATTCGGGATTAACTTGTCCGGCATTTAAAAACATACCTGCTTTTGGCACATTTCTCCACTTTGGAATAGTTTTCTCAATTTTTAGGGCTTCTATCTTATCAAAAAAAGGCATATAAGAATTAAGTTTATCTTCAATCTTATGTTTTGTATTGTGTAATTCTTCTGATTTCAATAATCCCAAATCCCCTAAAGATAGCATTTCATTTATCTCATTTAGGCACAATGTTAAATTTGATAGCAATTCCTCATTTGTCATTGTGCTATTTCCAAAAATCTAATAAGTTTTTAATTGCTTCAGTGAATATTGAGGGGGCTTTTATGCCCAAAATAAGTTGCCCGTTTTCATTAAGTAAAAACCCGACTTCTATTTCAATAATCTTTTCTTCTTTACTACCATACAAGACAACAGTCCTTACAATTTTAACATCAGGATAGTGCTTCAGGATATAATTTTTTTCTATATAATCGTAATTTTTTAATTCTTCAATGCCATTTTTGCGGAAAGTATATTTTTTGCCTTCAATATTTATTACTTCATTACGACCAAAATCAATAAGAATAAGGTCAGGAATGTGTATAATTTGATTTTTATCTCCCGCCTTATATTTAACAGTATCCTTGTATTTTGCAAGTGGAATATGGTCACCATTTTTTGTTATAAAGTATCCTTTTTCACTGCCTGCATGATTTTCAAAAATAGAATAACCTTCTGTAAAATTCTCTACTACTAGATGTATAAAAATCGTTCCTAACTTTTCTCCATCAGTATCATATTTCCAATAATCTTTGTTCATTATTGAATTAGGAATTGATAGTCCTTGTAGCGAGATGTCTAATTTGTTAGCAATTTGAATAAATTTATTTGTTGCCCCAACATGTTTTTGAGAAAGTCCATGTAGTGTAATTTCAATCTTATCCTTCCAGCCCAATGTTCTTAATACCGCAGAAATCATAGTTAATGCCCCTATATTAGGGTCATGTGATAGTCCATTATTCTTGAAAAGTTTACCGGATATTTCAATCTTTCCTTTAGATTTTGTTAGTAGAATAGGCACATTACCTTTTGGGGCTTTACGCATACTTACTTTCAAATCTATAACTTCTTCAATACTTTTAAATGGCTTAAAAATTATAGGGTCTAATTTTTTGCCAATTATTTCTACCCCTAATGTTAAAAGTAATTTTGTTCCAAAAATATAAGTTGCAGTTGGTTTATCTTTCTGCTTAACCTGTAAATTATATAACATTATCTTGCGAGTTTTTGGATAATAATTTTGAATAAATACAAACTTTGAGCCACGCTGGTATACACCTGTGTTTCGGCTCTCTTTGTCATCTGTCTTTGTTTCTTCAACTGCATAAATAGGTGTATCGTTCAGTGTCGGTTCCTTAACCTGATGGAATATCAAAAAATCAGTAAAACTTGAATTTCCGGAGATAGTTTTTATATAAACTTTATCTATGTTATTGCAACGAAATCCAGTGACCTCGTATGTGAAAGTAAATTTATTATTTTTTAAAATTGGAAAGATACGAATTGTGTCAACAAAAACTGCAAATCCATAATCTTTTGCAAATTTTTCAAATATAGTTCTTAAAACTTCCTTTTTAGGTCGCTCTTCTGTTAGAAACCAAAGATTATTTTTCATTTTTTTGTAGTATGTAAAGTTGCTCTCTAATAAATTTTTTGTTCTTCGTATCCCCATTACTATTGCTTTTAAAGCGTGGGTATTCAAATTCTACTAATTCAACTTTGCCGTATTTTTCTAATGTAGTGATTATTTCTTTTTGTGGCATAATTCCTTCTGTATTATAACTCAAAATCAATGTTTTACACTTTGCTTCACTAGCTATTTTTGAAAGTTCAGTTATTCCATTTTTTGCATTACAAAAATTAGATTTTTGATTTTGATAATCTCTTAATCCTGTAACTCCTTTGATTTTAGGGTTATCATATTTAGCTATTGTTTCTAGTAAATGATAATTGGGTGCATACTGTCTTTCATTGTATGGTGGGTCAATATAAAATATATCTGCTTCTATTTTATCAATTAAATTTAGAGAATTGTCATTAAATGCGTGATTTTTATTCTTATTTATAATTATCTCTATTGGTCTTAATATGAGTTTTTTAGTTGCCCTCACATCCCATTTTTTCTGAAAAGCTCCGAATACACCTGTTATATTGGCATAGAAAGGCACAGTTTCAATAAGACAGGATAATAAGATAAAGTATTCACTTTCATTTAATAAATCTTCCATTTTCCAATCTTCAATTTGTTGCCTAATTGCGTCTATAATTTTTCCATTTTCATCTGAAAAATACATTCTTGGTTGTATGAGTTTATGTGTTCCAGAGGGAGTGTAGTTTTTGTATATGAAACCTTTAATTGGTTTTATTTGATTTAAATACTCAATAACCAACATTAAAGGAGAAGTGATAAGTAAACCACTTTTAATTTTAATTTTTTTCAAAAGTTTCTCAAATTTTGGTTCAGTATTACTTACAATGTATGCCTCTTGTAATACATATGAAAAATAAAGTAAATCTGATGAGAATATTTGATATCCTAATCTCTTAAAGTATTTACCTACACTTACACTACCTGCAAAAAAATCAAAAAAGGAATTTCCTGCAATATTCCTTGATTGCATTTCTTGATGTATTCTTTCAATTAAATTTTCTTTATTTCCAATAAATCTCATATAGAATTATAATTAGTCACAAGTATTTCTATACTTGAATTTTTATCTCTTATAATTGTTTGGTAGTTGGAATTTGAATAATTATAATCAATATAATTTACTTTGTATTTAGGGTTATTTAATAGCCATTCCTTTAGAATAGAATTTGATTTTCCTTTATGCTCTAATACATTAGAAAGGGCAAATTTTATTTTTTGTTTATCTAATTTATCTAGCGTTTCTAATAATTTTAACTCTTCTTTCTCTGTCCATCCCTTAAATCCTCTTTTTCCATCGTTGTAGGTTCCTGTTGTAATTAAATAAGGTGGGTCACAATATACAAAATCATTTTTTGATAAAAAAGAAAAATCAAAATCATCAAAACACACATTAGAAAAAACAACTTTCTTCTCCTTTAATTTCAGGATAAAATTTTCTAGGTTCTTTTTCATTTGTGGATTAAAACTACTTCTTTCTCTACCAAATGGATTATTAAATTCGTGATTATTATTAAATCTTATTTGATGGTTAAAAGAGAAAGCAATAAGAACAAATAAATCTAAAGGATTTTTTTGTTTATTATATAAACTTCTAATTTTTTTATACCCGTTTTCATTTGTTAATGAGAGCTCAAACTGTTTTATTCTTTTCTTTATATGTTGTAATGTTGTATCTAAATTTTCTGATTTGAATACTTCAAACATCTTAATTATATAAACTAAATTATCATTACAGTATACTTTTTTTGCTTCTGCATTTATTCCTACATTAAATCCACCCGCAAAAAGGTCAACGAAATTATTTATATTCTTTGGAAAGTATGGGATTATTTGATTTAATATTTTATGTTTACCGCCGATATAATTTAATGGTGATTTTGTAAAATCTTTAATATCTTGTTTTTTACTTTTGACTATTGTTTTCATATTTATTTTATTGGGGAATTATAGTTTTCTTGAAGAAATTTTTTTAAATCATTTTCACTAATACGCCAATAGCCAATTTTTGTTGCTCGTAATTTACCATTGTGAATATAACGGAATACGGAGCGTTCGCTTACCCGTAATAATTTTGCTGTTTCTTTTAGGTTATATAACTTTTCTATCATAATATTATCTTTACAAATATAAGTTTACCCTTTTAAGGGGTGCTTGGCAAGATGTGGCAAGTTTGGTATTATTGATTTATGAAGATGAAAAATGAAGATGAAATATGGCAATGGCTGACAAATGAGATTAACAAGGTAAATTATGCAGATAAGTTCCCCCACGAAATAGAAATAACCTGCCCCTTCTTGGATTTTGATGGTCTGTTTGGCTATCTAAAGATTTTGCAAAAAAATGGTGCGATTACTATTCAAGCGATGGGTGAAGATGTGGTGAAAGATATTAAAATCCCAAAAAGCAAAATACAAGTAAATCGTATAATTACGGAAGAATATTATAAAGTTCTATGGTGTGGAGATTTGATGTTAAATCTTATTAGTGGCAAGGCAAAATATAAGAAAGAAGCAATCTGCAAAAAAGGCACACAGCAATATATTTTTTTGCAATACTTGATGAGTAATCCTAATAAAAATATCAGTTTGGAAAAGATTGCTAACTTGCTAAATTTTGAATGGAAAAAGGGGATGAAAAATGAAACAACAAAAAGAAGGATTTATGATTTAGTAAGAGATATTAAGAAAAAACTAAATATAAAAAAGGAGGATGATTTGATTATTGCAAATAATGGATATCGGTTGAAGTGTTTTTAATGTAGGCAAGTCAATAATTTGAGCCAAGATAACCCCATTTTAGGGGTTTTTTTAGTATCTCTAACATCCCAACAAAATCTCGTATATTGTTTTTTACAATACAAATACAATACGGGCACGATTATGAAAGAAAATACCGAAAAAGAAATCTTACCCGATAAATTAGACGAAACTGCACTTGATGCAATCGCACGCATTTTAGTGTTGATTGCAAAAAACATTGCAGAAAAAAATAATGAAAATGTTTATGAAAAATCAAACAGAAAATAAATACTTCCGGTCAAGTGATTTTTATTTGTGTTGCTATCTTTTTGCTAGAAACGCTGTGCTTAATGGTATTGATAAGTCCAATCCAAGACGGGCTGTTTTTTCGTTTGAAACATCATCAGAATTAGAACAATGGGTTGAAGGTTATTGGCAAAATAAAGCGGTAGTAAATCCGGCTGTTTTTGTGTATGCAATCAAGGAGTTAAAACAGCAATTGCACTCGGATAATTTTTAATGCAAATGATGATATGGAACAAGAAAAACCAAAACCATATATAACAAATCCTCGCTTCTTAGCCAGTGATTTTAAGAGTGGAAAAATAACTAGAAACGAGCTACTTCTCCTTTTGTGGCTTCGTCTAAATACTAATCCATTTGGGATACTTACTGTTAATCTTTCTGCTATTCAAGAGGATATTTTTTATGACACAAAAAATAATAATTATGCGAATAAACTAATGCTTTCTTTGCTAAGTAAGAGGTATTTATATTACGAAAATAGACAAGGACGCAGAGGTTCGTTTGAGGTGCATTTTGGCGATTGGTTGTTGCCCAATAAGACAATCCGAAACATAGACCATTGTTTTAATCAGGGTGAAGTCAGAAGTGAGAGTGGAGAGATGGTTAAAGACAGTGTTGAAGTAAGTCATAAACTGAAGGCAGTTAGTCAGAAGTCAAATGATAATAATATCCCTACAAATAATATAGTTTCCGGCTCTCAACTTAATAGAGAAGTCAGAAGTCATTATAACGATAATGATAAAGATAAAGAAAAAGACGATATCGTTGCCTTTAAGGGAATTATGGTTGATGATTTTCGTCCTGAAAGTTATCAAGAATTACGATGCCAAGAAATTGCAAAAGAGTTAGGAGAAGAGCATATAAACTTTCTTTTAAGTATTAAAAAAAAGTATGGTTTTGGAATAATTGAAAAAGCTTGGGGTTTATACAGAGAAGATAGAGATAAAGGCAAGAAAATCGTTAATCCGCCTGCCTACTTTCAGGGAATTATTAAACAAACACTTATTGATAATAACAGAAAATAGCGGACAATTATGAGATTTTCAAAAGATAAAATAGAAGAGATAAAACAGTTAGTGCGGATAGAACTTGTAAAAAATCCGAGTGCTAGTATTTATAACATTCAAGAGGAATTAAAAAAGTCATACCATCATACTTTTGATAAGAACTTTTTGGCAGGTCTAAAACGCAAAGTGCATCGTGAGCGTTCAAACTTATTCAACGAGAATATCTATTCAGAACTCGGGCAACTTCAAAATATAGTGAGGCACGCAAGAGAAGTATTACTCGGTATTGTTTTTGATGAAGACGATAAACATAAACCATCAGAAAAGATACGAGCGGTTCAAGCAATTATATACACAGAAACTACTTTATTTTATGCAAAACTAAATGCCGGTATTTATGAAAAACAGAGAAAGAAAGAGAAGAAATTAACCTTTAAAGAACGAGCAGAATTAGACAAATTTATAGAATTAGTCCTTAAAAATAGTCGTTGGAAAAGCATTGAAAATAAGGGCTAAAATTGATATTATTAACTTATATAACACTAATATGAAAGCACTAATTTATTTAAGAGTTTCAACAGATAAACAAGCCGAAAAAGGACTTTCTCTCCCTACTCAAAAAGAGCAGTGTCTTGGGTATGCAACAAGATTGGGATATAAGGTATCAGAAAACGATATTTATACTGATGCTGGTGAAAGTGCAAGAAACGAAGACAGAGCAGAGTTTCAGCGAATGTTGATGCGTTGTAGAGAAGACAAGGATGTAGGTGCAATTATTGTCTATGATTTGAGTAGGTTTTCTAGGAATGGTGTAGAGTATTTTATTACAAAGAAAAGTTTAGAAAAATTTGGTGTAAAAATACTTTCTGTAAGTGAAACTTCTATTGGAAAGGATAACGCAACTTCATCTGAATGGTTATTGGAATGGATGATGGTTGGTTTTAACGAAAATCGTTCTCGGCAAGATGGAGAAAAAATACTTCTAGGAATGAAGAGAAAAGCAAGCGAAGGTGGCTATCCTGCTCGTGCCCCGTTTGGTTATGTAAATAAGCGTGAGGTCATCAGTGGAGATAAAAACAGAGCGTGGATTGAAATAGACCCTAAAGAAGCCCTTTGGGTGGAGAAAGCTTTTAATCTCTATGCAACAGGAAACCATTCACTTCAAGATATCACCGATACTCTATGGAAAGAAGGTTTCCCTTCAAGAAATGGTAAAAAGCCCCATAAAAGTTTTATTGAGAGTATGCTACGAAACAAAACTTATATTGGTTGGGTTGTATGGGTAGGTGTAGAAAATCCAAATGGTAAACATAAACCAATTATAGAAAATACTCTTTTTGAAAAAGTGCAGGCAGTTCGTGAAGCACATAATGTGGGTGCAGATAGAACAAGAAAGCATCTTTTTGTTTTGCGTGGCGTTGCAAAGTGTGGTGAGTGCGGTAGTAGATGGACTGCAGGATATCACAAAGGTGCTAGTGGTAAGAAATATGGTCTTTATAGTTGCCAAAAGGCACAAAAAGGGCAAAGAGTATCCTGTTCGCAAGAAGGAATACCTATAGATGATTTAGAGGTTGATTTTGCCAAAATTTTTAAGCAGGTTCAGTTGCCGGATAATGTTATTGAAAAAATTAGAACCAAAGTCAAAGCCATTTTTTCTAAAGAAGAAGAGGTATACGAAAAAATGCTTCTGCGAATTGAGAGCGAGTGCGAACGCTAT
>CAYHIX010000003.1:25914-39907 GCA_964356875.1 uncultured Candidatus Saccharibacteria bacterium | reverse complement strand
GCTGCTATAGAATTTCTCAAACAAGGTGGAAAGAAAGTCATTATCACTTCACCTACTTCATTCCTCGCATACTTGCAGACTGTGCTCCAAGGACTAAAAGCTCTCAAGATAGAAGAGTCCGCAAAGGAAATAATCAAAAAAGTAGAAGACTTGGGTAGGCATCTAAAATCTTACGATGAATACCACTCAAAACTCGGCAATGCTTTGGGCACTGTGGTAAACCATTATAATGCGTCAAATAAAGAATTAAAAAAGATAGACAAAGATGTCCTCCGCATCGCCGGCTCCTCACCCGAGTTAAACTTACTCGAAGTGGAGAAGCCAAAATTTGAGGAATAATTTTCATCCAGAAATGACAAAACCCTACTTAAACAACAAGCAAAGCTTTGTCTAAATAGGGTTCAAGGATTTAAAAGATTTACTTCTAGCTCGATGTTCGTCTCTTTTGGGAGACAAACATTGTCACCCATTTTAGCCTCTATTTTTACCCGGTTTTTGTAGCCAGTTCTACTAAAAACTGGACGAATTTTTTTACCTTGCAAAAATAAAACATTTTCCTTCTGAAAAATGTTTGCATCAGAATCATTGACAAAAATTTTCCCATCATCAGAAAATGTATAAATTTGCCCACTACATTGTTTTAGTGGTGAAGAATACCTTTCGGTAATCCAAATCCCAAAAATAGTTGCTAACACTAAGCCGAGAAAACCACACAAAATTCGCATGTTTTTCTTACCTCCATTTTTTTTATTTTTTTTGAACAAAGTTCATCTTTAATATGACACACATGTCCCTTCTAGTCAAATATTAAATATAATAAAAAATAGCCAGTAATCCTAAAAAGGAAAACTGGCTATCAATGAGACTAAAATTCAGTCTCGATATTGCTTTGGAATCTTTAGGTGCCAAAGCATCACCTACTCAATTTATGCCTTTGAGTCAGGTTTAGGTTTATCTTCTGCCGAACCAATCCGAAGTTCAAAATTAATGACCTTTGTTTCTCTGTTGAACTTTAGGTCTAGTTCATCTTTCCCTTGGATTAATCCTTCCCCTCCAAAAAATCCGTCCGGATGACCACTAAATGGTCTTTTCATTCTGAGAACAACTTCTTTTGGAATTTCTTCCTCTTGATTTTTGTTTTCAACTTTTTCCAGTAGATTTTCTGGTGTTGATTGATTCAAAGATGAAGGTCTTTCCGTTGCACCAAACATTGATCTTACGAACTTGTCGTGTCTATCCTTGTCTGCCGCCGAAGGAAAACCTTCTTTCTTTGCAGCTTCTTCTTGTTCGGAAGTATAAACTAGTGACGAAGAAGTTGCTGGAGCTGTCGGTGGAGTTGGTGATTGTGTAGGAGTTTTTAAGTCCTCCCAACCTTCAACAATCCGTGCACCTAACCAATACCAACCATGAGCAGTAACATTCCCGCATTCCACAGTGATAATTCGCGTTCGTTCTCTATTGCCTTTACGGACTCTAGCTCGATACGCTTTCAAACCGTTATACCAATGCGGTATCATTAAGAAACCCAAACCCAGATGTTTGGTCCACCATGGACCGTAGAGCCGAATTTTTTCAAGTGAACCAGGAACGACTTGCCATCCTTGTCCACTGAAATTGTCGCTAAAAAGCTCTTCGGCATGTTTCGGACCCCTAACTCCCCCTTGAACAACTGGTCTCCATTGAGTTGGATCACGACGATAAAGCCAAGTGAAAAACCAAATCAATAAGATTAAAGCTGCCAAGAATCCCAGCAAATACCAGAACCAAGTCGGGATGTAAAAACCATCCCAAAAACCTGGTGCAGGTGTCGGACTTGGGGTTGCTGCTGGAACTGGAGTCGGTGTTAGGGTTTGAGTAGGAGTAGGAACTCCCTGACCCTGTAAAAACGCCCCGTAAGAAATTCCGTAGAATTTCTTGAACTCGCGACCCCATATACCGTTCGAGTCACCGGTTTCCAACTTGTCACTCTGATTTTTGGGAAGTTTATACTCTCGCCCAATGTCGAGAGTATTGAAGTTCTTGATCTCACTATTGAGATTAGTCACTTCAATAAAGTGCTTCCTGAACATCTCATTCCGAGGATCGTTCGTTGGAAGTTCCTGTCCCAATGTTTGCGTAATAGGTAATAAAATAATCACCATCACAAACATAAAAAACGCAATTTTTGCGACCAAGCTGCTTTCGCTCACTTGGATTTTTCTTCTTTCTATCATTCTTCTATCAATGAACAGAGTACCTAGTCCCTCTCGTTGACGCCTAGCGCCAAGCCTTGAGACGAGCTATACTCTAATTCGAATACAATATAGCACATTATTACTACTTTGTCAAGCACATATAGATTCAAAAAGGTCAATAATTATAAGGGTTTTTTGCTCAAAATATCAGGAACTTTTAAAATAGTCTTTTGTGGTAACATTAGTGAAGAAAAGGAGGTTGTGATGAAACTAAAATACATTTTAAGTATTCAAGCTTTCTTGCACATTTTAAGTATTATTACAGCAATAATACTAGGTCAATATGCAGTTGACAAAAAAACTGCAATAATAGTGCTTATGTTAGTTGATATTCTCGCCTTTTGGACTATCACTATAGTATTTGAATATAAATATAATACCGAAGAAAGGGGGTTACTTTAGCTCTATTTGGAAAGTGATCCAGAAAAATTTTAAGGCCGAACTTTTAGACAGTCTAATCTTTCGCCCAGCATTGTTATATTTTTTCATTTATTTCTGCGGAATAACAATCGGAGGAATAATTGGTGATCTTCTCGCCGATGGAATTTTTTATAGAATTGCCTGTGGCAAAGATCCAGAAAAATCAAAATAAGCCGTCACTTCTATCAAGAATGACGGCAAATTTATTATTAAATTTTAGGATTTGTGACCCTACAGAGAATCGAACTCTGATTTGATCCTTGAGAAGGATCCGTCCTAACCGTTAGACGATAGGGCCATTTCGTTAATATAGCATGTTTAAAATATTTTTCTATCCCCCTATCACAAAAGAGGCTTTTAGTATCCTACCGAGGCTTTCTATTGAACCAATCACAGAAGAAGAGGGTATCCCTAGATAACAGCTATCTTTGATCAAGATTGCAGCGCCGCCAGAATTGCCTTTGTCGATCTTGGCTGAAGTTATGTAGTAATTTTTATCATTCCCGGACACTATACCTTCGGTCACAGTCAGCCCTGTAGTAGATCCTATCTTTGGATACCCGAGTACCAAGAGCTTGTCCCCTATGTCTACGCTCGTACATGTTTTTATAGTTTGCTTAGTAATTTTAGATAAGATGCTGTCTGATTTTAAGGTAATGTATGCCCAGTCTTCGTCAGTGCCTATGTTTACATTACTGTTATTTACTAAGACCTTGTACTTTGTCCCATCCAAAAGCTCTATGTTACACTCTCGTGGTAAAAGTCCTTTGTAGACTAGTAAGTGCTTGTTTGTAATAGCTCGCACTCCTAAAGAAGTGAAGTTTACCAGTGTGCCTGACCCAGAGCCTTTGGCGTAAAGTTTACCGTTGTCGTTAAACCAATCACACTCTATGTGCGCTAGGCGAGGACTCCATTCTTTTACTACACTAGAAGTAGTATCACCGGGAGAGGTGGATATGAAGGTAGTCGTCTTTTGTGGCGGCTTTTCTTCAGAGACCTTACTTTGTAGATCAGCAAGTTCTTGTTTAAGGATAGCGATCTCTTCAGCGCGCAAGCTTTCTTTGGCAGCGAGTTCTAGCTGTCGGTCATTTTCCTCGGCTATTTGTAGCTCTAGTGCGCGAGATTTTTCTTGTTTATATGTATTAAAATATTGTACTCCTGTGTAAGATAATAAAAATAAAGCGAAGAAGACCAAAGAACCTGCGGCAATAGCGTGTAAATTTTCACTCATCAAATTTCTAAATCTTTTTAAATTTTCCATAATTTAAGTTTTCCTTCTCCACTCTTCGTCTTGACGGACGAGGAGTTTACTTTTGTTTTCTTGGTCAAGCAATATGGCTTCTACTATTCTCTCCATACGCATACCCTGTGAACCTTTTATTAAAATCATATCACCTTTATTTATAAAATCTTTTATAACTACTGATGCCACGCGAGCATCATGAAATTCAAAAATTCTCTGGTCATTCATCCCTACCTCTAAGGCTCCTTCTTTTATATCTTTTGCTCGAGGACCTACGATCATGAGCACATCCATGTCACCGTTCAAGCTTTCTACTGCTAAGCCTCCGATCTGCTTGTGAGCTTCTATTGTGTGCTTGCCTAATTCTAGCATGTCTCCCAGTATAGCTATCCTTCGGCCATTTGGATTTATATCTCCTAGAGTTTTAAGCGCTGACTCACAAGCTATAGGTGAAGAATTATAAGTATCGTCTATGATCATAGAGTCATTTATACCCTTGAGTAGTCGCATCCGACCTGGAGGAACTTCATAATTCTTTATCGCATCGATAGCAGTAAGAGTATTTAGTTTTAAAGTAAAAGCCAGACTAAGTGCAGAAAGGGCTGCGTAGATATGATTCCGTCCAAAAACCCCGTCTATAGATACAGGCAGGCTATTACCCTCCTCATCTATCCTAAATATTACACCTTCTGGTATGCCCCCGTCTGAATACATGACGCTCTCTTCAGATGCTAAAATATCAGATCCTTCAGAAAAACCATAGGTTAGTAGTCTATTTTTGGTTTTAGTTTTCATCGCGAGCACATCTGCATCATCGTGATTTAATATCAAAATACCATCTTTTTTCAAAGTTTTTATAAGCCCGCTCTTTTCTTCTATCAAATGCTTACGGGAATTGAAAAATTCTACATGCACGGGAGTCTTGCCTATGGCGGTGACTATCACCACATCAGTCTTGAGCCATGAAGCAGTCTTCTTCATATCTCCGGCTTTGCCCACTCCGACTTCGAGCACGAGCCACTTTGGATATGTGTGTGGATATATGATAAGCCATAAACCTTTAAAAATATTCTTAAACCAAGTTATCGGGTTGCTCCAGCCATTTGGCACTCCGAGTATAGTAAGAGGTAAGCCTATCTCGCTGTTAAAACTTTTTTCACTTTTTCTTGTATCTGCAAATTTAGAGACTACAGCATACACTGCATCTTTGGTAGAAGTTTTGCCTACAGAGCCAGTGATAGCGATGATCTTCGGCTTGTATTTCATGAGTACAAGCTGAGATTCAATGCGTAATATAAGTGTGATAATTTTTTTAAAAATTTCTTTCATGAAAGATCTTATCTACTTACAATAAACAAAATAATACCGATAATAGAAAATACTGCGGACAGAACCCAGAAACGCATAGTGACTTTATAAGCTGGCCAACCTATGGCTTCAAAATGATGGTGAATAGGCGCAAGCCTGAAAACCCTCTTGCCATTCCGAAGTTTCTTGGATGTCATCTGTATGATATCTGAGCCAGACTCTATAACGAGAGGTAGTGCGATGACTGGTAAAAGTAAAGCTGTATCTGTTAAAAAAGAAATAGTGGCAAGCGTCAAAGTAAGGGCCATGATCCCCGTCTCGCCCATATAGAAACGTGCGGGAGGAATATTAAACCACAGAAATGCCAAAATACATCCGGTAGTAACTCCACAAAATGCTGCTATATCTATCTGGTTATTCGCATAAGCTATAACAGTATACGAAGCAAAAATAGAAGCAAATACTCCTCCCGAAAGTCCATCTAAGCCATCGATGACTCCACCTGAGAAAGTAGCGAGTGCCACAATTATAAAAAATGGGATGATCAAAATTCCTAAATATAGATCTCCGTCAAAAGGAATGTTGATACTAGTCATGCCGAGTTTGTAATAAAACCACATACCTATGAGTAGTGCTGCAAAAGCTATAAGCCCTGCTTTCCATTTACGCCAAGATGCATCATCGCGAGCGATAGCACTATGACCATATATCTGCACGAGGTCGTCGATGAGTCCTAGTAGCGCACCAAATAGTAAAGTGAAGAATGGGATGAGTGTTTGATTCCTGCTTAAGAAATTTATCTTTTCTGTGGTGGTCCCTGGAAATATAAATGAAATAACAAAAAAGAGTAGTGTAGTAAGTAAAACAGAAACCCATACTATGATACCCCCCACCCTTGGTGTATTTAATTCTACTTTGCCTGCATGTACTTTTGCAAAGTCGGGGTTTGATATGGATTCATCTCTCGAATGCTTCTTCCACATTTTATATTTAAAAAAGAAGTGTGTCGCGATCGGTGTAAAAAAAAGCCCCAAAAAGAAAGCTATCGTCGTCGGTATAAAAATTTTAATTAAGTCTAAATACATATTTTAGAGTATAACAAAAAACGTCTTAATTTTAAAGGTTAATAAACTTCCTTGTTATAACAACTCTCGCAATAAATTATCTCAGGTTTGTCGGGAGCATAGCTTGTCTGAAATTCATTCTGGCATCCCTCTTTCATGCATTTTCTGTGCCAAAGTTTATTTGGTCCTCTGTTTTTAAAACGCTTGGCATGTCGACAATCAGGACATATTCTCGGTATAGGCAAATCCATTTTTTTTGTAAAAGTTTAATTCATTTAAAATGATCCGGTAGTTTTTCTTGCAATCCAAGCAAGTAAAAATTTCTTTATTTATATTAAATTCTTTTGGTAAGTCTCGTATCGAATCAGGAAAAGTAATCCAGTCCACTGTTTCTTTATCATATGTACCTCTCACTGTATCTTCCCATTTAAAACCCTGTTCGAGTGCCTCTTCTTTCGAAAGTGAGTACTGTTCATTTACACAGGATTCATTATATCCAAAACAAGAGAGTTCTTTAGGAAAAAATTCACCGTATGTACCATCAATTTTCATTTTACTAATTATTTCTTTTTTTATTTTTTCATATTCTTCTTTTGTATATTGTTTATTTAAAATACAGTATTTTTTCTGACGAATACCGATACAACCAAAGAGTTCCTGTGAGCCTAGGCAATGATATGAATATTCAGCAAAAGAAGTTCCCCAACAAAGAGCAGACATTTTATTATTTGAAGCTTCTTGTCCAGTGTTTACACACTCATAATTGTTTGTTGAAACTCTACCCACAGTATCACAATCCATATTGTCTTTTGAAGTACGCCAGGCATGGACACAATGCTTACAGTCTTCAGCTTCATACGTATGAAAACAATTTTTTACATTTTTTACGTTTGACAGATAAGTCCCCGTGGAATTTATTACTGAGGTTATCTCTGCATATTTTCTTGGTTTATCTTTTATAAATTCTTTAAAATGATTTTCAAACTCCTTCATTCCGAAATACGTATCGAGCTTGAGTTCTTCTTTTTTCTTTTTATACTCCTCTTTTGAATACTCAACATTAAAAATACAATTACTTTTATTTCGTAAATTTACGCAACCAATACAATCTGTACACCCTCTACAATCAAGCAAGAAATAACTGTCAGTACAGGAGTGGCATCCTTTACAAAATCTTAATCCATAGGAATCATAACAATCATCACTCTCATATGATCTCTCTACTTTATTCGTAAAGGAGCAATCAACTAAATCTTTCGAGAGTTGAATCCAATAACAATTAATGCAATCTTCATTATTTGAAGATTCAATGATCATGTAGCAATTCTTACTATCAGCACAGATGTTTAAATACTCAGAATTTATACTACGTACGTGCATTAAGCCAATTTTAGGAACTTTATTCCAAATCTCTTCAAATTGTTCTAAAAAACTTTTACTAGAGTCATAATTTATACCATAATCTCGTGCATCCCAATCTTCAGCGTTCCAACACTCAGTACACCAAACAACATATGATTTGTTTGGTGAGTACATAGAAACAACACTTTTTTTACACTTATCACAATCACGTTTATAAAAAGAGCGTTCATTTCTAAATGAAAGTCGTAGCTGCGCACGACATGGCGGACATTTTTGAGGAGGAGGCACATCCATCTTCTCATAAAATCCAAAATCGTCTAGCTCTATAGTAAAGTCTGTTTTGCAATTAACGCAGTTTTTAGTTTGAGATTGGTGATTCATCTTCTAAATTTGTATTTATTTCGGGCACATTGGGCTCAACGCAGATCTCTTCAGCTTTTTTATGATCCTCTGTCTGATCAGGTTTTTCTTCCTCTGCCTCTCCTGCTTTGTTTATAGAATTATTTACTTCAGCATAATCCGGTAGTTCTTCTATTTTTGTGATACCCATGAAAGACAAAAGCTCAAATGTTGGCTTGTATAGATACCTCCTACTGTCTTTAGGATCAGGTACTTTCTCCACAAGACCTCGCACGGAAAGCGCTCGTAATGTAAAACTAGAATTCACCCCTCTGATATAGTCTATCTCAGCACGGCTAGCTCCATTTTTATATAAAACAATAGACAAAGTCTCTAATGTCGCCTTTGAAAGCTCTTTATTGAGTTCTTCTTTTCGTAAATCTTCGAGTAAGCTCGAGACTTCCGGAGCAGTGCCAAGTGCTATCTCATTATCTTTTTCTAGTAACACGACTCCGCGATTTTCTAGATTTACTTTGAGTTTACTCACAGCTTCGACTATATCACTTTCAGAAACTTCAAAAATACTTGCAAGCTTTTTATGCGCCATGGGTTCACCTTTCCAGAACAATATTGCTTCTATCTTTTTTTCTAATTCCATAGTCTAATTTGAAGCGCTCTCCTCTAAAGGCTCGTCGCTAGAGAGCACTTCTTCTTGTTTAGTAATAAAAATATCTTCAGCATGACTGCCCTGCACAGCATCTAATATACCATTTCGTACCAGCTCGAGCATAGCCAGAAAGCTCACAATAACGACGACTTTTTCAGCTCGAGTATGAGGGCGACCAGATTTTTTATTTGCAAATTCTGAAAAGCTGAGTTGCATCGCAGACTGTATCCTTGTGGTTAAGTTATCTATCACTTCTTCGATACTTATCACCTTGCGGACTTCTACTTCAGGCAATATTGCTTTTTTGGGCATCCCGCCGACGACACTTCTAGCAAACTCCATCATTCTATCTTTGGTGATACGTTCATCGGGCAAGAATACAAGAGTGCTGTTCTTCCTCTCTAATGGTTCGAAAATTACCTGCTTGCCAAAATTACTTTTTACATTCGCACCTAAACCTATAAAAATCTTATAGAGTCTAAGTCTTTCTTCGAGGTTTTTGATATCTCCTTGTTCTTCGTCGGTCAGAGAAAGGTTTGGTAGTAATGATTTTGATTTTATTAAAATGAGAGTGGATGCCACCAATACAAAACTCGTGATCTCAGGTGGGGTCATCCCCCCGAGTTTATTCATATGGTTTAAGAAATCTTCTGTAACTTCTGCCAGCGATACGTCATTTATGAAAAGTTTTCTTTTTTCGACTAACTCTAGAAGTAGACCAAAAGGTCCTTCGAAATTAACCGTTTTTACCGTATAATTATTACTTTCCATCGTTATATGATAACATTTATTTATGAAAAATAAAAATTCCGGCAAAAAATCTACAAAGATAAGACTTTCCAAAGATGTGGTCCCTTTAGTCTATAATATACAGCTCCGCCCCGATTTGGAAAACTTTACTTTTCGTGGCATTGAAACTATAACTCTAAGCCTATTAAAAGACACAAAGTCTATAACACTACATTCGAAAGAAGTAGAAATAGAGACAGCAAATGTAGTTATTAACAAATCTAAAATCTTTGGAACAATTTCTTACGATACAAAATCAGAGACAGCGACAATACTATTCCCAAGGATAATAAAAAAAGGTAAAACAAAAATCACGATAGTCTTTACCGGAATATTAAATGACAAAATGCGTGGATTCTATCGAAGTGCTTACAATGTAAGCGGTAAAGAATTTCATATGGCGACGACGCAGTTTGAAGCCACTGATGCTAGGCGTGCATTCCCTTGTTTTGATGAGCCTGCACAAAAAGCGACTTTTCACGTCTCGCTTATAGTCCCGAAAAACAAAACTGCTATTTCAAACACCTTGCCGGTATCTGTAAAAGAACACGAGCCAGGATATCATCTTATAGAATTTGCTCCTACGCCCAAGATGTCGACTTACCTTCTCGCTTTTATTATCGGTGACTTTGAATATCTCGAAAGTAAAACTAAAAACAAAACTCGGGTCCGAGTGTACACTACTCCAGGAAAGAAACATCAAGCCAAGTTTGCCCTCGAGTGTGCAGTAAAAACTTTAGAATTTTACGAAAAATATTTTGATATTAAATACCCCTTGCCTGTGCTGGATATGATAGCTATCCCAGATTTTGCTTCGGGGGCTATGGAAAACTGGGGCGCAGTGACGTATCGCGAAAGTGCGCTCTTAGTCGATGAAGAACATTCCTCTGCTTCAAATAAACAATGGGTGGCCCTCGTCGTAGCTCATGAGCTCGCGCATCAATGGTTTGGCAACTTGGTAACTATGGAATGGTGGACACACCTATGGCTGAACGAAGGCTTTGCATCATACATCGAATACCTCGCCGTCGATAAAATGTTTCCAAAATGGGATATCTGGACCCAATTTTCGACAAACGACCTCGGTGTGGCTTTGCGCCTTGATGCCCTCCTCACCACACACCCTATTGAAGTCGAAGTACATCACCCGAGTGAGATCGGGGAGATATTTGATGAAGTCTCTTATTCTAAAGGTGCATCCGTCATCCGCATGCTGGCAGACTACTTGGGTGAAGAAGACTTTAGGAATGGACTACGATATTACTTAAAAAAGCATAGCTACAAAAATACTGAGACTTTGCATCTCTGGCAAGCTTTTGAAAAAGTTTCTGGTAAGCCTGTCGCCAAAATGATGCACAACTGGACTAGTAAACCTGGCTACCCTGTAGTCAGAGCGGAGATGATTAATGGAAAATTGGTTTTATCACAAGAAAGATTTTTTGCGAGTCCTATTTCAGCAAAGAAAACGAAAGATAAAACTATTTGGCAAACACCAATAACCATACAGCATAAAAATCTCACGCAGAAACACTTTTTTGGGCGACTTTCGCAGGCTGTCGAGCCGAGAATGAGTAATTTTTCAGCAGAAAAATATACGACGGCCAAAAAAGTTGTTTCAAGTGGAGATTTTATTAAGCTAAACTTTGGTGAAGCGGGATTTTATAGGACTGCGTATTCCAAAGAACTTTTAGAAAGACTTGTCGAACCAGTTTTAAATAAAACCCTCTCTCCTCGCGACAGACTCGGCATAGTGCGTGATCTTTTTGCATTAGCAGAAGCAGGAACTATACCCACTACTGATGCGCTCGAATTCATCTCTGCATATAAAAACGAGGATAATTATAGCGTATGGCTCGAACTCGCCATGGGTCTCGCTCGCCTCGAGCAACTTCTTGCAAAGACGAAAAGTAAAAACGCTATAGATAAGCTTTCGCTAAAACTTTTCTCCCCTTTAGTCGAAAAACTTGGATGGGATAAAAAACAGGATGAAGCTCATGCAGATACACTACTCCGCTCACTCGCTATTTCGCGTGCCGGGCGTGCAGGAGATAAAAAAGTCATAACAGAAGCAAGGAAAAAATTTGCGATGATATTAAAAGGCGGTAAAGTATCGGCAGATATTCATGGAGCTATTTATGGTGTAGTCGCTACACATGGAGGGATGAAAGAATACAATTCACTCATAAAACAATATAAAAAAGAAACTCTTCATGAAGAGAAGAACAGGATAGGTAGTGCTCTCGGAGATTTTGCCTCTGATAAAGTTTTATGCCTAACAGCTCATTTTGCTTTCTCGAAAGATGTGAGGATACAAGACACTGTCAGTATACTATCTAGCATAGGGGCAAATCCTCTCGGCAGAGATGTGTGGTTTAAAAGCATTAAATATAATTGGAAAACACTTGTGTCTCGCTATGGCGAAGGCGGACTCACTCTCGGACGAGCAATGAAAGCTATTGGGGGCAGCGCCGAAGAAAAGCACTTAAAATCAATCAAAGAATTCTTCGCTACTCATGAAGCTCCAGGCGCCAAGCGTGCCATAGACCAACTCCTCGAACGCCTCGAAGGCAACATCGCCTGGCTTAAACGAGATAAAAAGATTATTGAGAAGTTTTTGAGAAAAATTGACAAATAAACCCAAAAATTGTATTTTAAAAATGGATACTAAAATTCTTTTAAGAAAGGAGGTTCATAATGAACCAAAAAATTATTGAGGAAGAAATCGAAAAATTACGAAAAGAGTTCCCTGCCATGTTTAGTCATCCTGATTTAATGGAGGGTGAACTCTTTACAGGGAAATATATAAGAAACGATGGCGCAGTTTTAATAGAGATATCACTGCGTAACCTTACTGGCTTTAAGAGTGCTAGATTGGGAAAAAATCCTGAAGTAAGAAAATTTGGATCTGAGGAAGATTTCGCATTACCAGTTTTCATAAAATTCTGGGAAGCAGCTGAACTTAATAAAAGTGGTTAAATTTAAACCATTAAGGAAAACCATGTCCTTGATGGTTTTCTAATTTTATAAAGGATATAATCAACTAATGAAAACTATAAATACTCGTATAACAGAATACCCCATAAACGACCTTTTTCTAAAGCGCTATTCACCACGCGCTTTTTCGGGTGAATCTATTTCTAAAGAAGACCTTTTAACCCTTTTTGAAGCAGCTCGATGGGCTCCATCTGGTAGAAACTTTCAACCTTGGCGTTATATATACGCCACTCGAGAATCAGCAGAATTCGAGAACTTTTTACAATTCCTCACAGAGAGCAATAGAGTCTGGTGTGCAAAAGCAGGTGTGCTCGTAGTCGTCATCTCAAAGAAACACTTAGATGATGGATCACTACAGAAAACACATTCATTCGAAGCAGGACTTGCTACAGAGAATTTATTATTACAAGCCACAGAGCTCGGCATAATAGGCCATGCCATGGGTGGATTTTTACCAAAAGTCATCACAGAAAAATTAAACCTCTCTGAGGAATACACAATAGAATGCATGATAGCAATAGGCAGGCATGGCAAAACAGAAGACCTCCCAGAAAAACTCCAAGCACGTGAAGCACCAAGCCAAAGAAAACCTCTAGAAGAAATAGCTTTTGAAGAAAAATTTACCTAGTAAATCTATCTTCTAGAGTATCGACTTTAGCCGCAATGATAAAGTCATTCACCGACAATCCCTCGATAGCATGGGTCCAAAGTTCAAGAGTGACGATATTGTAATGCACGTGAATGTCTGGGTGGTGGCCTTCTTCTTCAGCAACATCAGCAACGCGTTCGACGAAGTTTATCGCTCCGATGAAATCTTGGAATTTATACTCTTTGGAGATTTTTTTAGCGTCAGGTGAGAGAGTCCAGTGGTAGGATTCATCTACATAATCTTGCGCATCTTTGCGAGTCATAGGCTTCATGCCTTTTTTCTCACAAGGTACACATTTTTTCTTTATTAAATCTTTTTGGCTTTTTTGATCTTTTAAATTTTCGTCTGACATATCTTTATGTTTTAAGAATTATTCTCTCTAAGTTTAGAAATCTGATAAATACTGAAAACTAATACAATGGCAGCTATCCATTGGGAAAGTAATAGGCTGGTGCCGTTTATGGACATATCCAAGAAGATCGCGATAAAAGGAAATGTGAGCTCTAATATAGTGGATACATGGACTGGGGTTTTAGCCAAACCTTTGTAGTAGATAAGTAGCGCCACCATGCCGGTAGATACAGCTATGAGTCCAAGCCAGGCGAATTGATCAAATGAAGGCATAGCCAAGCTCGTAGTATCTGCGCTAGAACCAAACAAAAGTAATACGGGCAGAGCAAACATTAAAGTAAATAAAAATCTATAAAAAGTGCTGACTTTAAAATCCACCTTACCTAGAAGCATTTTAGAAAATGTAGTAGACGAACCCCAAGCAAAAGCAGCGCCGAGTGCATACATAGCAGCGATGATAGTGCCTTCCCCTGTCTCTAGGTTCACCACACCATTTGGGAATGTCACAAAGTACGCTGCGACCAAAGCCAGCACTGCCCATTTGATATATCTTTGGTCGAGTTTCTCTTTTAG
>CAYHIX010000003.1:0-25814 GCA_964356875.1 uncultured Candidatus Saccharibacteria bacterium | reverse complement strand
CATTGTTTTAAATCTTTTTTAATTTGTTCTATTAATTCCGCTTCTGTTTCGAATTTGATATAGCTTCTTAGTCTTATCTTTGGAATCAGGGTCAACACTTTACCATATGCATCTCCTCTAAATCCTATTAAGTGTGCGTCCACATGCCCGTCATCGTGGATAATAATCCCAGCTCTATAAGTTCTTCTATTTAATACTGCTTTTCCTCCATATACCCCGGAAGAGAAATTCTCTAATTTTTGGTCAAGGTTTGCTGTGCGAAAACCAAGCTTACGCCCATAACCATCTCCCCGTATTACCTTACCAGAAATTATAAATTGCATGAAATTTACTGAGAAAGCCTCTCGTCTATGCGCTCCATATCTCTCGGGAACATACATGCTTCACGGACGTTTTTGAGCCCCAGTATCTGCATAGTCATACGTTCCGCACCAAAAGCAAAGCCGCCTTCAGGTGCGACACCATATTTGAAAGCTTCGAGGAACATTTTTATTTTATTCGGATCCATTTCCCAGATTTTTACATGCTCCATCAATTGATTGTAATCATTGATTCTACGTCCCCCCGAAAGCCATTCGAGTCCACGACAAATAAGATCCACGCCTTCATTGACTTCAGGATTTTTAGGATTTGGAAACACGTAAAAAGGTTTTTGGCGCGTTGGGTAGCCATACACAAAGACGAAATCAGATCCAGTTTCTTTTTTAATAATTTCACTTATTTCACGCTCGTCTTGCGCATTAAGGTCTTTCTCATGTCTGACATCTCGCCCAAAGGTATCAAATATTTTCTGCTGCACTTCTTTGAGTGAAAGTGTCGGCGTCTTATCTATCATTATGGGCATGTCTGCCTTTAGTAATTTTAATTCAGCACTATGCTTTTCTTGGACAGATTTTAAGATATATCTAACAGTTTCCTCAGCCATATCTCGTATATCTTCCCAGCTATCGATGAATGCCATCTCAGCGTCAAGAGATACTACTTCAGTAAGATGCCGCGTCGTTGCACTTGGTTCTGCTCGAAAAACTTTGTTCACAGAAAAAACTCTTTCGAAGGCAGACATGACAATTTGTTTGTAAAGCTGAGGTGATTGTGATAGATAAGCTTTTTTATCAAAATAGTCCACTTGAAATACTTCACTACCACCTTCGGCAACTGCGGGTGTGATACTCGGTGCTTGGAATTCAAAGAACATATTTTTCTTCATGAATTCTCGAAAAGCATCAATAATTGTTTCCTCAACTTTAAAAACTGCTTGAATTTTTGGATGACGCAGCACGAGCGCGCGATTATCAAGCTCAGTTGGAAGCTCCAGATTATAGCCTTCGAGCGACATGTCAAAAGGCAGTTCATGTGCTTGACTGAGTACTTCGATGTTTGTAACCTCGAGCTCTACATCTCCATTTATGACATCGGCTTTTACATTCCTCTCTGGGCGCTTATTTACGAGACCAGTGACTTTGAGTACCCATTCAGACCTGATATGCTTTGCTTGTTCTATGGCTTGTTCATGAGTAGGCAATGTCACGCATTGTACCTTACCAGTCATATCTCGCATGTCAAAAAAGACCATTTTACCTTGGTCTCGCCTGACATCTACCCAGCCAGCAATGATGACTTCACTCCCCACATGATCCTTTAAATCTTTGATATATACACGATTTTTCATATACGATGATTTTATCATAAAGCAAAAAAATTGGCGAACGATTTATATAAATCGTTCGCCAACAGTAGATATACCTCTTGAAAAATTACTTCTTCGGAGGATTTTTCTTTTTGGATTTCTCTTCCTTCTTTGCTGGCTTTTCCAGCTTTTTGTTTTCTTCCTTGCGAGGAAGAGGGCTGGGCTGGAAGTTATGTAAGTGCGCATAACCAAAACTCGACACTGATGGTATCCAAATATGAAATGGTCTCATTGTTTTTACTCCTTGGTTTTATTCTTTTGTCAAAAAACAAAAACTAGCTTTCTCTAGAAAGCTAGTTTTTGAGTTGTAGGTTGTTTTAAGATTTTTACAGCGCAAAGATCAGCTTTCTAAATTGATTAGTAAAGCTAAAAAAGAAAACATTATTTGCCACACTTTTTGCCTGTATTTTATTCACCTTTTTATTATAAATAATATAAACAAAAATGCAAGAAGTTAGGATAAGTATACAAATCCCTCTAATGCATTAAATGGTCTTTGATTCGGATTAAAAGCTTTCAACAAGGCGTCTTCGGATTCAAATGCTTCTTTGTTAAATAAATAAATTTCTAGTAATTTTAAAAAAAACGCATGCCCTATGACCACCGACTTAGGATTACTTTTCAATAACTGAAGCAGCTGATCAAATCTTTTAACTAAATTATTTTTACTTTCTTTTAGTTTTCCTTTATAGAAAGATTTAACAAAGTTAGTTCGTGCTACATTGAGCGCATTATCTAAATCCATAGAGAAGAAATCTTTTTCACTTATTAAATTTTCCATATCAAATAAAATAGGATTTAGAAGTTCAGTAGAAACAAGTCTGAGGTGTTTATAATGTTTTACAAACATTTTCCCAGTTTCAAGTGTTTGCCCACTTGAAGCCGTAAAAATATTGGTAATATCACCCACTTGAAATTCAAACTTCTTACCATTTAAATCATCTGATGCGGACAGGGAAAGAGGAGCAAAAACTTCCCCCTTTGAAACAGAGGTAAAAGACTGGTAAATATTTAAGCGCCCAAATTCATATTGAATCGGAGCGCTCGTAATAAAATAGATTTGATTCATGACTTTATGGTAACGTATCAGTTTTAAGTTGTAAAATAGGAATACGTTCCCGTTCACCCCGAAATATAAGATGATTTACTCGACTTAGGTTTGGAGTTGAATGATTAATCATAACAATATTTCCAAATTTCTCTCGAGCACATTCTCCCCATGCAGCATACTGAGCCCACTGACGAATGACCATCTCACGACAATAATCAATGCTGTTGGTTTTATAACCAGTCATTGCAAAATATAGCCGTGATCTTTTATGAGCAGATATTTCTAAATCGGAACGAGTGCTGGAATTTAATTTAGCCTCTTCCGTGAAATTTACATAAGCCAAATTATAATACTGAAACCAATTTTTAAACACATCAGTAAAGCGACGTGAAGATAAAATAGGTAGACCAATATTTTTTGCTGTGTCAAAAATTACTTCACAACTTTTCTGGCAACGACTTTGAAAAATACCCGAATCTCCGCCAACTAAGTGATCCATAACTAATGGTAAGTCAAACTCCGTATCTGCTAAAGTGACATAGTATGAAACCTTAGTTCCAAAAGGCATTGTATCGATTAAGTTTTGAACAACTTGAAAATGCTCAAAAGCGGTTTGTGGTATGTTTTCACCTACATTTCTATAAGTAAACTTACCATTAATTTTTTCGTAATCAGGGCAACAAGCCGAGACTATTGTAATCCTGCCAGTTTTTACCTGACGAGAAATCGCTTTGGACACCCAAGGCGCAATGTCTGCTAATAATGGACTTTTCATAATATTTTCTCCTAACTGTTTTCCAAAGAACTAATTAATATAGATATAATTAAAGCTTTAATATGTATCTACGTACTAGTACATAGTAACATATAGGAAAAATGTTGCAAATATTCACTGTGAATAACTCTCTATGTACTAGTACGTGATAATATAAGAAAAATAATTATACTGATTAATAATGATTATTTGAAATTAAGTTGATTTGTTTTTAGAGTCCTAATTTCTTCAGCACAAGGTGAAAACCACCATTTTTATTACGTAATTCACGAGATCCTCTAGTTACAGTACTTACACCTAGCCCTAAGTCCCCTGCTACAGACCTATGGTTCTCACCTTTATTTAATTTTTTAACTATTTGCCACCTTAGTGCTAAGGTTTCAAATTCAGCTGGAGTAAGCATGTCTAACAAAAATTCACTCATCAAAACTTCATCTCCATGAATTTTAGAAAAAACTTTTATTAACTCTTTTTTATATTCAGGAATTTTTTTATTACTATGCTTCATAATATATTATTAATCAAAATAATCTATTTTAAGTACTTTGCGAACTTCGAGCATAGTTTTCGCTGCTTCAACACGTGCTTCTGCAATTCCTTCTTCTAGAATCTTCATAACCTTCGCTGAATCTTTGGCGTATTCTTCTCTGCGTGTACGGATCGGTGTGATGACATCAATGAGGACTTGGGTAAGTCTCTTTTTTAATACTGTATCTCCGAGACCGCCGGCTTGATATTGAGTTTTTAATTCTGCGACACCTGCTTTGTCTGGATCAAAAGCATCGAGATATGTGAATACGACATTCCCTTCGACGTTACCTTTATCTTCTATTTTAATATGATTTGGATCCGTATATGCCTGCATGACTTTCCTTTCGATCTCTTCATCTGAATCTGATAGAAAGATACAGTTGCCGAGAGACTTTGACATCTTTGCATTTCCATCTATGCCCACAAGTCGTGGTATCTCACTCACTACACCATTTATTTTGAAAAACAATTCTACGCCATAAATAGCATTAAATTTTTTAATGATATCATTCGCTTGTTCGAGTACTGGCATTTGATCTATTCCTACTGGCACAGTATTTGCTCTACAAAATAAAATATCAGCAGCTTGAGATACTGGATATGCTAAAAATCCAAACGGGGTACTTTGTTCAAAACTTTTTTCTTTTAATTCTGTTTTAATTGTAGGATTATGAGAAAGCTGTTGCAGAGTAACAAGGTTCATAAATAAAATAGTAAGTTCTGCTATTTCAGGCACCTGTGATTGTATAAAAAATGTAGTTTTCTTTGGATCTACGCCACAAGCAAGATTGTCTAAAACTACTTCCATGACATTGTCATGAACTTTGCCTGGGTTATCAGCGTTGTCGGTGAGTGCTTGGATATCAGCAACCATATAAAATGCTTTAGAGACTTCATCTTGAAGTTTGACTCTGTTTTGTATAGAACCAACAAAATGCCCTAGGTGCAATCTACCAGTAGGACGATCCCCTGTAAGCAATATTTTTACTTTATTATCCATAGTTTTCATATTATCATAATTAAACTTTTGAGCACAGCTGTTTCTCCACACTTTAATAACAGTTTTACTAACTTAATAATTTTGACATTTTTTTCAGTATGATAGAATACATGGTACATGACGCCGAAGACAAATAAATTTGTAAAAAATATGTCCTACGATGTGAAGCCGAAAAGCGTCCGGATCCCTCCACAAAGCATTCCATCAGAACAGGCAGTATTAGGATCTATCATGCTTCGCAAGGATGCTATGCATGAAGTTGAAGACATGGTGACTCCAGATTCTTTCTATGTAGAAAAACATAAAATAATCTTCCGAGCGATGCTTGATCTCGCAAATAAAAACGAGCCGATCGATATGCTGTCTCTCTCTACAAAGCTCGGTGAACAAAAACTTTTAGACAATATCGGTGGGAATCAATACTTGGCTGAAATAGTAAACACTGTGCCATCTAGTACAAACGTAAAACACTACGCCGACATAGTTCAGAAAAAATATGTATTAAGGAGTCTAATAGAAGCTGCAGACTATGTGTCAGAGCTAGCATTCGAAGAAGGCGACGATCATATGGATGACATACTCGACATGGCAGAGAAAAGGATTTTTAGTGTTGTTTCAAGTCCTAAAAATCAAAAATATGTAAACATGAAAGATGCCTTACCAGAAGCATATGAAAGACTCAACAAACTCCACGAGAATAAAGGTATGCTACGTGGGCTACCTACTGGATTTAAAGATCTTGATAACATGCTGTCTGGTCTACAGCCATCCGATCTTATCATCCTAGCGGCTAGGCCAAGTATGGGTAAGACGACTCTCGCCCTCGACATCTCTCGCTTAGCTGCGGTAAACAACGACAAATCTGTACTTATCTTCTCTCTTGAAATGTCTTCTCAGCAACTCGTCGACCGCATGCTCTCTGCGCAATCTAGGGTAAATGCTTGGAGTCTCCGCACCGGGAATCTTTCTTCAGATCGAGAATTCTCACAGCTTCGCGACTCACTAGACAAACTTGCCAAAGCAAAAATATTTATAGATGACCAAGCTGGCAACTCTATAGTCCGTATGAAGTCCCTTGCTCGCAGGATAAAAGCAGAAAAAGGTGTGGACCTCATCGTCGTAGACTACTTGCAGCTTATGACAACTTCTAAAAATTATGATTCTATGGTAAACCAAGTCACTGAAATCTCTCGCTCTCTAAAGAGCTTGGCTAAAGAACTCGATGTGCCCGTACTAGCACTTTCCCAGCTAAACCGTGCTGTAGAATCTCGTGGTGGTAAGCCTCGCCTATCAGACCTTCGTGACTCAGGATCTATCGAACAAGATGCTGACGTAGTCATGTTCATCCATCGTGAAGATAAAATGAAAGATCAAATGGATAAGACAAACATAGCTGAAATACTTATAGAAAAACACAGAAATGGACCAGTAGGTAGAGTCGAGCTTTATTTCGACGAAAAAACTACAACATTCTTAAATCTTGAAAAAAGTAATATCAGTGAATTCTCTGCAACTAAGGTGAGTAGTGATCTGGACGAATTTTAGTATAATAAGCGGATGGACATCATAGATAAACTCACTGAAGTGTTTAAAGAATTTCCTGGTATAGGCGAGAGACAGGCTAGACGCTTTGTCTACTTTTTAATGTTTAAAAATACAGGATATTCTCAAAACCTATCTAGCTTACTTTTAGATCTAAAGAAAGAAGTCGCGCAATGTGCTGAATGTTTTAGATTTTTCATATTAGGTAATAAAGGTACGAAATTGTGTGAAATATGCGCTAGTCCAAACATAGACTCAGGCACGCTCATGATAGTCGAAAAAGATTCTGACTTAGATAGTGTACACAAGAGCGGAGTGTATCATGGTAGATACTTTATCTTAGGTGGACTAGTACCTATTGTTGAGAAAAATACAAAAAGCAGAGTCCGGATCGAAGAACTGAAGAAAAAGATAAATAATGATTCGGAATTAAAAGAAATAATACTAGCATTTTCTTTGAGTCCCCAAGGTGACCACACCGACACATATGTACGCGAGGAGCTAAGTGATATGAGTAATAAGAAAAATATAAAAATTTCTTCTTTAGGTAGAGGACTTTCTACGGGCACAGAGCTTGAGTATTCAGACAACGACACGCTAAAAAATGCTTTAAAAAATAGACAATAAAAAAATGCAGATAAAAGAAAACAGCCCCGCGGTAATCCGCGGGGCTGTTTTTAGTATTATTTAATAGAAGTAACTTTGATTTTGAAATAAGGCTGTCTGTGACCATTCCTTCGTAGGTAGCGAGATTTTTGTTTGTATTTTACAACCAATATTTTACGAGCGCGGCCTATTTCAACGATTTCAGCTTCAACCACAGCACCATCGATATAAGGTGTGCCGATAGTCACGTCTTTACCGTTATCAACAAGTAGGACTTTGTCGAAAGATAGCTTGTCGCCTTTCTTGTATTCAGTCTTAGTAGATTTGATCTTTTCAATAGAAACAACAGTCCCTTCTGAGACTTTATATTGCTTTCCGCCTGTTTTTATAACTGCAAATTCGTCGCTTTTCATATGGGTCTTATATTACCTAATTTCTCATAAAAATGCAAGGATTATTGATTAAATTGTGCTACAATAAAAACCGATTATGAAAAACATCCTAAATAGCCCCGTCATATACCTCACTCGTAAAATGTATTTCTACTCCAGGGAAAGACGAAAATACATCATAGGAGTGACTCTTTGTTTTATCATAGCTGGCACCATAGAATCTTCCAAACCTTTAATTTTTGGATATTTACTAAATTCTATACAGCAAAATGGAGTCAATAAAGAAAACATCATTTTCCTTTGTTTTATTCTATTCTTACTTTTCTTGGCAGAATTCCTATTTTGGGTTTTTTGGGGTCCCGCTCGAATATCAGAACAAAAAACAGCCTTTATCGCAAAGAAAAATTATAAAGAATATTTACTCCAGGGCAGTATGGGACTACCTCTAGCCTGGCACGCTGACCATCACTCTGGGGACACAATAGATAAAATAGATAAAGGTACAAATGCTCTTTTTTCATTTTCTGAGCAAACATTTATGTTTGTTAGTGCCATAGTTAGAATTGTAGTTTCTTTTTTTGCGTTATTTTTCATAAGTGTAAATGCTGGAATATTGGCTTGTATAACTTCTATAATAATTTTCTATATTATGTTTTTATATGACAAAAGATTAGTACCGGGTTATAAAATAGTAAACAGTGCTGAAAATAAAATCTCCGAAAAAATATATGATGCTATGAGCAATATAACCACTGTCATAGTACTTAGAATTGAAAGCTTAGTATTTAAGTCTATAAGTCGTGCCATAGACCGACCATATGCTCAATTTAGAAAAAACTCCATCAATAATGAGTGGAAATGGTTCTATGCTGCAGCTCTGGGGCAACTGACTATGATATTAGTACTTGTCATCTATCTAATTGGTGTAGTAAATAAAAATGAGGTTATTTTAGTAGGATCTATCTCGGTATTATTTATGTACACATCGAGAGTCCGGGAAACCTTTTTTAATTTTGCTCAAATGTACAACAATGCTGTGAAATGGAAAACAAATATCATGAACGCAGAAGAGCTTACCAAAGAATTCAGCAGCCAAAATATAATAACCAACCAGAAAAATTTACCTAAAAATTGGTCAACGATTTCCATTAATGATCTGTCGTTCTCATATCATGACGAGACCAATGCAGACCTACACCTAGACGATGTAAATGTAGATTTTAAAAAAGGAGAGAAAATAGCCGTGATAGGAGAATCTGGTGGTGGTAAGACAACTTTCTTAAAGCTCTTCCGCGGACTTTATGTGCCGAGAAGTATCAGCCTCAAAATAGATACTGACAAGAGTGTGCCTGATTTTAATTCTATTAGCGATTCCATATCTCTTATCCCCCAAGATCCAGAAATTTTTTCAACTACAATAAGAGAAAACATAACCCTAGGAGTAGACTATCCTCTGAAAGAAATAAGGTCATTTACTGATTTGGCATCTTTTAGTGACATTGTTGATAGGCTACCGAATGGACTCGAATCCACCATAGTAGAGAAAGGTGTAAACCTAAGTGGTGGTGAAAAGCAGAGACTTGCGCTTGCTCGTGGACTACTTGCATCTAAAGATAAAGACATAGTGCTGCTCGACGAGCCCACTAGTAGTGTGGACTTTCATAATGAATTAAATATTTATGAAAACATATTCAAGCGTTTCCCAGAAAAAACAATAATATCTTCAATACACAGACTTCACCTGCTCCCCTTGTTTGATACTATTTTATTTTTCAAAGATGGGAAGATAGTGTCTAGGGGTAATCTAGAATATCTAAAAGAAAATTCAAAAGACTTCCAAGAACTCTGGGAAAAGTACCTACAGACCCAGAATCAATAAATTTGTTTTTATCTTTAAAATGTTGTTATAATGTAAAGCATGCAAGCAAAAATAATAGAAAAGTACTTTTTCTTTGGTTTATTATTACTCACCTTAATGTTCGCGTTTTTCATATTTAAGCCTTTTTGGATTGTCATAGTCCTAGGTATCTCATTTGCTATAGTTTTATACCCTGTATACGAATGGCTCACTAATAAAAAAATACCCTCTACTATTGCTTCACTCATCACAGTCCTTATGTTTACCATCCTACTTTGTGGTCCTATCCTCGGCATAGGAGCACTAGTCTTTAATCAAAGCCAAGATGTCTACTATAAAGTCAAAAACAGCAACATGAGCGCATCCCCTGTTTTTGAAAAAATAAATACTAAAGTAGATAGCCTTTTACCTCCTGGTGTAGCTTTCGATGTAAATCAAAAAGCGACAGACTTTATCTCTTATGTTTCAAGCCATATAGCTACTGTATTTAGTACTACCCTATCAGCATTTTTCTCATTTGTATTAATGTTGCTGATGATATTCTATTTACTTAAAGACGGAATGAGGTGGAAAGAATCTATTATGCTTTTATCTCCTCTCGGAAAAGAAAATAATGAAAAAATAGTAGACAGGTTGGCCTTAGCTGTAAACGGTGTAGTGAAAGGCTCACTGCTTATCGCTATAGTTCAAGGAGTTTTACTAGGTTTTGGATTATGGATTTTCAATGTGCCCAATGGCGCATTGTGGGGAGTCGTAGCGGGAGTCATGTCTTTTATCCCTACTTTTGGTACAGCCCTTGTGTCTGTACCTGCGATTATCTTTTTGTTTGCAACAGGTAACACTACAGGCGCTGTAGGTCTTATCATCTGGTCAGTAGTCATCGTAGGATTAGTAGATAATTTCCTTGGTCCGTTAGTAGTGGGTAGAAATATGAACATCCCTTCTATACTTATCTTGTTTGCAGTATTAGGAGGTATATCACTTGTAGGACCAGTCGGCATACTCGTCGGGCCACTCACACTTAGCTTGCTCTATTCTCTGATATTAATTTACAGAAATGAGTTACGTGACGGCGCAGCAATATAAATTAAAATAAAAAAATGGCATTACAGTTTTACAATACCTTAGGTAAGAAAAAAGAAGAGTTTATCCCGATCAATAAAGATGAAGTTTTATTCTATTCGTGTGGCCCTACAGTCAACAACTATGCTCATATTGGAAACTTGCGAGCATATGTCCTCGCCGATCTTATTCAAAAAACTATAGAATACTCAGGTTATAAAGTAAAAAGAGTAATGAATATCACCGATATCGGTATCATGTCGAGTGACGCCGACAGTGGTGATGACAAAATGACCATGGCACTAGTCCGTGAGGGCAAAGAACTCACACTAGAAAACATGCGCCAGCTGGCCGAATTTTATACAGCAAAATTCAAAGAAGATTTAAGGAAGTTAAATATTGAAGTACCAAAAAATATTTACTTTGCTAGTGATTATGTAAAAGAGGACGTGGAGCTCGTGCAAAAACTAGAAGAAAAAGGATACGCGTATAAAACAAGTGACGGGCTTTATTTTGATACAGAAAAAATGCCTGATTACGGAATCCTAACAGGAGGTAAAATAGCCAGAGATGCTGAGCATGCTCGTATTGCTGAAAATCCAGAAAAGAAAAGTCCTGAAGATTTTGCACTTTGGAAATTCAATAAACATATAGGCTACGAATCTCCTTGGGGTAAAGGTTTCCCAGGTTGGCATATAGAATGTTCTGCAATAGGAATGAAATTTCTAGCTGAACAATTTGATATACATACCGGTGGCATCGACTTGATACCCACTCATCATACAAATGAGATAGCTCAATCCGAGTCGGCAACAGGCAAAAAACCGTTTGTAAAATTTTGGATGCACAACGAACACGTAGATGTTGGTGGAGCAAAAATGGCTAAATCTAAAGGTGATTTTTTGAGAATTGGAACTTTGTCGGAAAAAGGCATGAACCCCCTTACTTATCGTTTTTGGCTGCTCATGGCGAGTTACCGAACCAAGGTAAACTTCTCCTGGGAGGCTCTAGAAGGAGCAGAAACAGCCCTAAAACGACTCTATGCTCTATATATGGCTCTCGGTGAAGATGTAGGTAATGTGAGCCTAGAATACAAAGAAAAGTTCACAAACTTCATCCAAGACGACCTAGATACCCCAAGAGCGCTCGTAGTGGTCTGGGATGTGATGAAAGACGAGTCTCTCTCACCTGCTGATAAAAAAGCTACTATTTTAGACTTTGATAAAGTCCTCGGACTTGGATTTGAAAATCTAAAAGAAGAAGAAATCCCTGAAGAAGTTTTGAAAATTGCAGCAGCTCGAGAACTCGCTCGCATGGGAAAAGATTATGCAAAATCAGATGAATTACGAAAAGAAATAAATGCACTAGGATATGAAGTGAAAGATGCACCCGAAGGGCAAGTAATTTATAAAATATAAATAAAAAATACGGACTCATTGCTGAATCCGTATACCTATGAAAATAAAATAAAAAAATTAAGATTGAAACCAAATTTCAGCTGCTTCTTTAGCTGCAGCTTCGAATTTTTGGTTCGCTCGATAGTATTTCTTCTTTTTGTTTTGGTTGAACAAATCTTCTCGCCATTTGTTCCACCTCAACTCCCTTATTTGATAAAGTCTCGTGACCTTATCATCAATTTTTCTTTCTTTCATTGCAACCTCCATTGCAATCATTGTCAGTGAAACATAAGCGCAGAATAATCGTCTTCTTCTGAATATCTTATTTTCCACCATTGGATCAAATCTTCATCTTCCTCACGATATGGAACAAATATATTTTCACCCATTCGTCTTACCGCCGAACGCCAAGCGAAAATTTTCCTAATATGAAATTTTTGCTTAATTAAAGAAAAAAATATTGCATCCATTGCAATTAAATCCTCTACCCCTAAGCAACGCCTAAGAAAGTTTTTCTTAGTAAGAAAATTATAGACTAGTGGTCCATTGCACCTCAAGTCTACATTGTAATATTGCCAATATTGCAAATCTTGTAACCCATATGTAATAGGGTTTACAATCTTACTTTTGCAGATAAGCCCCGTTGACCAGGGTGGTAAAAGAGCTGATGAATTTTTTCGATCAACCTCTATCGTTAAATTAGCCATTTTTAAGTAACCTCCACTTACATGGATAACATATTTACCGAGCTTAATCAACAATAAAAATATAGTTATATTTCTTGTTTTAAGAGCTTATCGTAATCTTTCACAAAATAGCTTTCAGGGAAATAAGGAGCTATAAAATTCAAAACCTTGCGTAGGGGCTTAGACTTCACTAAACCCCAGGCTTTCATTTTATTCGTTAAGTGTTGAGCAATTTTTACTCTTTTTTTTCTCGCTACTTCATAATTTCTAAGAGCGAGAGTAAGTGGATACGTATCTGAAACTTTCATTAATTCTCCCGCAAGCACATACCCGTCTTCGAGGGCCATAGATCCGCCTATCCCTGCGTGAGGTTCAAAGCCATGGGCTGCATCACCAAGCAAGACTACTCGCCCATTTGCCCAAGTTTTTAAATTGATATGTATTAATATAGAGCTGACAACGTCTTCATCTTTTAAATTATTAAATATCTCAGGTGAAATAGAAACTTCGTCTTTGAAAATTTCTTTAAGACTTTGTATTTTTGTTTTTGAATTATTTTCGTCTTCATTTTTATCCAAAGCGGAAATGATCGCCAGGGTCTTTTCTCCGCTATCGAACAAAGATACAAATTCTCCGGGTTCTATGTATTCACTTACTGAAGCTTCTGTTTTAAATTTATTATCAACCCACATCCACCAAACCCGCCACTTAGTAGAACTTAGAATATAGTTCTTAAATACTAGTGATCTCGTAGTCGAATGTATCCCATCTGCCCCTACTACTAGGTCGTATTTCTTTAACTCTTTATTATTAAAAACAACAGTCACGCCAGAATCATCTTGGTCGATAGTCTCTATTGTAGTGTTCATTTTCACTTTAGAGCTATCTACTTTACTCCAGAGCCAGTCATGAACATCTTTACGACTCGTCAATGTCAAAGCCATGCCATACTTAGCATAGAAACTTGAAAGACTGTATTTTCTAAGTAACCTGCCTTGCCCATTATAAATATAATAAAATTTAATTCTTTTACCACTTTTATCAAAAATCTCTTCTAATCCAAGTTTTTTTAAAATATTTCTACCATTATTCCATATAGATAAAGAATACCCTTGATGATCCCAGTTCGGGCATTTTTCTATGATGTCATAGTCTATGTTGGAATCTTTAAGAAAAGCAGCCAAAGAGAGACCACCTATTCCCGCTCCCACAATAAGAATCTTCATACTTTATTTCCTAAACTTATATCCTATTAGTTTAAATGCGAGTTTGGCTACGAGGAAATCATATCCATGGAATCCTGGAGTAGGGATCGGGGAACATTCGGCTATGTCTGCACCAACTACGTTCTTCGCTCTAGTAACTGCTTCAAATATTTCCATAGCTTGATACCAAGATATGCCTCCTGGTTCTGGTGTACCTGTGGCTGGCATTGTAGATACGTCAAATACATCCACATCAAAAGAAATGTACACATTATCTGAAAGCTGACTGAGGATTTTCTTTAGATCATAAGTATTACCATAGTTCACTTGATCTTTGTTTATATATTGCTGTTCGCCGAGTGAAGTATTACGAGTTCCTACCCAGACAATATTTTTTATATCGTGGTTGTCTTGGCATCTCCTAGCTGCACAAGCGTGTGACCATTTCGTATTATCTAACTCTTCTCGCATATCTGTGTGTGCATCAAAATATAAAATAGACAGATCAGGATATTTTTTCTTGTACTCACTCACAAGTGCTGGAGTGATAGCATGCTCTCCACCCAAGCTCAAAACAAACTTGTCTGTCAAAGGTTCTACTGCTTTAGCTATAATAGGCTGAGCTGTTTCTGCATTATCAAAATTTAACCCGTCTGGAAAATCAACAAATGGCAAAGTCTTTATCTTTACCTTTTCGTTTACTTCATAGCCTAGCTCATGATCGTACAGCTCTACTTGTTGTGAAGCTGTGATGATGGCTCTTGGTCCTTTACCTGTGCCCTTGCCGTAGCTCACAGTAGCTTCTAGAGGGATAGGCAATATAAACACTTGCGCATCTTCGTGAGCTACTTCTTCGATTCCTAAAAAATTATCGGGTATTATTTCGTGTGACATATTACTTATTAGTATACCAAAATAAAATCTTTTTGCGATTAATTGCAAATATTAAAATAGAATTTAATAAAATAAAATAAACCCCCGATATGTATATAGGGAATGTCCAGTTGGTGACTATTATCAACCCTAAGATGTTTGCAAAGATTCCTCCCAAGTACGCAGAAGCTGTTTCTGTCTCCGGGTATTTCCAAGATTTTATAATTGTGGGTACTGCTGCTAAAGCATCACTTAATATGGCAAATAATATCGCAACCGAAAAACTATAAGTAATAACCCATATAAATAGAGAAAATACAGCAAGGATCCCACAAACTATGTCGAGCTTAGTGATTTTCCAGTAACCATTTTTAATCAAGAAAGAAGCAACCAAAACCAAAACAGGATTAAACCCAGCCATAAATACTGGTATTATTGAGAGTCCGGCTCCAGCTTTCCAAGCAAGCCATGAGGCAATAAGTGGCGCGAGCGCCCAAATAACCCAAGTAACTCTGTTGGGTTTTGTAGTCCCAAAGATCATACCCCGGATATAGAAAAACACTCCAGTAAGCTGGATGAGTAGAATAAATATTACAAATATATATTCTACTGTCATTTTATATTCCCTCTTCTTTTAGCTTCTCTATGAGCTCTCTAGATTTGCGAGAGATTTTTGATGGCATTTTTATATTGAGCTTGATGAGTAGATCTCCTCTTCTGCCTTTAGCCACAGGCACCCCCTTACCCCTGACACGAAGTATTTCATCTATAGCTACACCTTCGGGGATACTCACTTCTATCTCACCGTCTAGGGTTTCTATAGGATACTTCATACCGAGCAAGGCATCTGAAAGCTTGAGGTCTAACGTCATCACCAAGTCACTGCCCTCTCTTTTAAATACTTTATGCGGAGCGACATTTATTTTAATATAAAGGTCTCCAGTCGTACCTTTTGAGACAGCTTCACCCATACCAGTCATGCGGATCATCTCACCATTACGAATACCAGCAGGGATAACTATAGATATCTCTTCTTCAAGACGCATGACGCCTTTGCCTTTACATGTAGCACAAGGCTCCTTTGGTACTTCACCAGAACCAAAACATGCATCACAAAGTTTTGTGCTAGAGATATTCCCTAAGAAAGATCTCTTGGTCTCACGGATTTTGCCTTGACCATTACAGTGCTTACATGTTTCCATCTTAGTTCCCGCCTTTGCACCAGAACCCTTACATGTAAGACAATTTGACGTCTTTGTAATCAAAACTTTTCGCGTAATTCCAAACACAGCATCTGAAAAAGATATCTGGATTTCAGTAGATATGTCTCTGCCACGGCGAGCTTGCGCCCTGCCTCCACCTCCACCAAAGAAGTCACTAAATATGTCGTTCAAATTTCCAAAATCAAAATCTGCTCCGCCATTCTGAAACCCAGAGAAATCGAAACCTTCAAAGCCTCCTCCTTGCTGTGAATATCCACCACCGCCCATATTCTCGAACCCAGCACCAAATTGATCGTATTTAGAACGTTTAGAGTCATCTGAGAGCACTTGGTAAGCCTCGTTTACTTGTTTAAATTTAGCTTCATTCCCGTCTTTTTTATCAGGATGGTATTTATGCGCGAGCTTATAAAAGGCTTTTTTGATCTCCTCTTTTGTGGCGCCCTTATTTACTCCCAGTGTTTCATAGTAATCTTTTGACATGTTTTTATTATACTTATTGTTCAAAAAATGTAAATAATTTTTAGAAAGCCTTGCGCAGGCGGACGCGCCGAGCAGTTCGCTGGGCAAGCATGCCCAGATAGATTGCTTTATAGAAATTGATTTATATTTTTTGGCTAAACACTAGATCATAGGCTCTGCCTCTTCTACTTTTGCGGCACTGGTGTCATTCTTGCTCTTTCCTTGGATGATAGCTTTTTCTTCAGCACTTCTTATTATTGTAGATTCTTCTTCTAAGATTAACTTCGCTGCATCACCTTTTGGTATCGAATATTTTCTTCGTGAAGCATCTATTATTTCTTGCCTATAAGATGGATGCGTCGGAGGGAGCACTCGAAGTGTTTCAGCAGAAAAAGGATCGTATGATTCTCCATCAATTGTCATCTTTACATAAAATTCTCCTACTGCTAGGTTTATCATATCTTTCACATCAAAAAGTGGGGCAAATTCTGGCTTCATCTTTACTGCATCTTCACCAGAAATACGGAAGGTGATAATGCTTCCGCAGTTACCTAGTACAGCTTTGTGAACTTGCGGTATGATCTGCCCAACGTATTGGTGCGCCATAGTGAGGTTCAGTCCGTATTTTCGAGCCTCAGATAAGATGTTTTCAAAAGTCTGGGTGACGACATTTTGAAACTCATCTACATAAATATAAAAATCAGTTCGCGCCGACTCAGGCATACTTGCCCGCTCCATGCCTGCTTGTTTGATTTTAGTCAAAAACATAGAACCAAGGAATGAAGAGTTTTCTTCGCCCAGGCGACCCTTTGAAAGATTAATAAGTATTATCTTACCCTCATTCATGAGTTTAGATATGTCTATTTTGTTTTGTTTCTGCCCGAAAATATTACGAAGAAGTGGATCAGAGAGGAATTGCCCGAGCTTGTTTACAAGAGGGATGATAGCGTCAGTGTCGAACTTTTCAGACCAATCGGCGAATTCTATAGCGAAGAATCTTTTTACCATGTCATCTGTGATATACTCCACCACTTTCTGTCTGTAGTTTCTGTCTGTCAGCATGGAGATCATACCGCGCATAGTGGCGTGAGGATAGTCGAGAAGCGCCAAACATGTAAAACGAAATACGTGCTCGAGTCTCGGAGTCCAGTTCGCGCCGAATTGTTTCTGGAAGACTTCGATGAGCCCTTGGGTCAGTTGAAATTTAAAAAGAGGGTCGACGTTTGCAAGAGGATTGAAAGACGCAGGGAAATCAGTATCAGTCGGATCTATCATACACACATCTTCTATACGCTCACGAGGTATAAAGTCGAGCATTGCATCGATCACATCACCATGTGGATCTATTAAACAAAAACCGTGGTTATACATGACATCTTGCCTCAAGAAAAGTTCCATGAGCTTGGTCTTACCCACGCCTGATTTCCCTATGATATATAAGTGCCTGCGTCGATCTACCCTCTTGATACCAAAGATAAATTTCTTCTCTTCGAGCGAAGCCACGTAGTTTGTATGCCCGATAAAAGAAGCCTCCTCAGGGTTCACCTTACCAAACACTGGCAGCTCTGGTGGAGGTGGGGCGTATTTAATGATTTGTACTCGATTTGCTTTTGGCATTGATTTTCTTATTTTAACACACTTTTGAATGTTTTTATTAATACACTTCCTGCTGATAGCATTTATCGCAGTATAGTATAGGTGCATATTCTGTAGTGTACACTGTACCTACTTCTAAATTACATTTATCGCAAGTACGCTTTATTGTCTGAAGTGGTGGCCTTTTAGCTAGACGCTTCATATGCCTTACTCCAAAAGAAACGCGAGGCAAAGGGAGATCCATGCGTCTATAAAATGAAAGTTCGTTTGCTGTAACTTTAAAAGCTCCCACTGAATGAAGGCTATCTTTTTCCCCGCATTCAATAACTTCGTTTACTATTGAATCTTCAACTTCACTGATAGTCTCAGGTAATTCAGTGCTTTTTATTGTAGTTTCGTAATTTTTATTTTCCTTATCTTTCCACCCATATCCTTTAGCTAAAGCTTGTTCTTTATTTAATGGGAAGAAATCCCCGGCTGCAGTTTCATTGTATGCAAAATCAGAAAAAGATGAAGGGAAATGTTCACCAAACTTATATTCAATACCATTATCCATATATGGCATTTCTTTCATTTGCTTTATTATTTTTTCTTTCAAAATTTCGTACTCTTGTTTTGAATATTTTTTATTCAAAATGGCATACTCACCTTTTTTCAACCCAAAACACCCAAAACAATTTCTCGCCCCCGGGCAAGTATTACAATAGTATAAATCTGATGCTCCCATCCAGCACTGAGCAGAAAAATATAATCTTGAGACACTCAGGCCACAATTTTCCGATTCATAAATAAGCTCAGCCTTATTCCCCCATTCAAAATAATCCATACAATCCTGTGCATCAAAAGCCATAAAGATATATTTACAATCTTTCATATTTGTACAGTCAAAAGATTGTTTTACATTTTTGCAATTTGAAAACCAATTCCCTGATACATCCTCAGCTTTAACAGAATTCATTGCTCGCTGTGGAAGTGACTTTCTAAAATTTTCAAAATTTACCTCCATTTCAGATATGCCAGAATAAGTATTCAACTTGAGTTCTTTTAACTTTTCAAAATATTCCTCTTTTGTATATTTTTTATTAAAAATACAATATTCTTGATTTATTAAATTTACACACCCTATGCAATTTGAACAATTTTTACAACCATATATAAAAGCAGAATCTCGACAATCCTTACTTTCTTGCCCAAATTTAACATTGTAACAATTTTCAAGATTTACAGATTCATAACAAAGCTCACAGTCATAGAGCCAAGCTGAATCACAACAATTTCGAACATTTTTTTTACCATTATAAATATATAAAGAATCTTCTGGGTACGAACTCCTAAAAACCATATAGCAATTTTTTGCGTCAGTGACTCTATGGGTGTATTGACTATTTACAGATATACCTTGTTTTACAAGTCCCATTCTAGGCACTCTGTCTTGGAGTTCTTTGTATTGTTCGAGAAATGGTCTATTCTCATCAAAATCCATACCATATTCATATGGATCCCAAGCATCGGAATACCAAACTTCTGTATCATAAACCGGGAAAATAGTATCTTTGTCATACATACTAAAAATATCCTTTCCGGTAAGGTCACATTTCCTTTTATATAATATTCTTTCATTTGTGCTGACCATCCGCCGAATAAGCCTACACTCCGGGCAAAAAGTAGGAGGTGGGACTTTTATTTTTTCATAAAAGTTGAAATCTTCTGGTTCGATGATAAATTCCAGTTTGCAGTTTTGGCATATTTTATTTTCAGTTTGGTTGCTCATTTTTTGTACTTTAGTTTAGTAAAGTAATTTAGTTTGATAAAGTTACTAATAAACTTCCGCTTGATAACATTTTTCGCAATATACTATTTGATTAATTTCTGACATGGAATTTATATTAATTTCTTTTTGGCATTTACCACATTTACTTTTATAAGACTTATAAAAACCACGAAGATTTATTCTATTTTGATGTCTACAATAGAAACAAATTCTCGGAATTGGAATATTCATTTTCTTATAGAATAAAAGTTCTTGTTCTGTTATTTTATAATTGCGATTACAAGAAATACATTTTAAAATTTCCTTTGTGATAGAGTCTGGCACATTTTTTATATGATCAGGAATGTCTTCTGACTTTAAAGTTTCTTTTCCTTCAGTTTTTTGAATATCGTCTTCCCATCTAAAGCCCCTTGTTAAAGCTTCTTTTTTTATTAGGGGCATATTGTCTTTGGCTATTGTCTCATTGTATGCAAATGGTGAAAGCTCCTTTGGTATCATCAGCCCATATAAATTTTTTTCTGTTATTTCTTTAACTATTTTATCTTTTATTTTATTGTACTCTATTTCGGTATATTGTTTATTTAAAATACAATATTTTGCATTTTTTAAAGAATCACAACCTATGCAATCATGACAATTTGTTAAAAAATGAGAATACATAACATTATGACAATTTACCAAAGATGCTCCACCTATGATATTTGACGAGTAGCCAGTACTTACACACTCAAGTAAATTATTTGACTTAAAACCATATCCAATAGTCCCGATTGAGTCTTTTATCTCTTTACTTGCAAATATTTGATAACAATCTTCTGCTTTATAAACTTCAAAGGAATCAGATACATTTTTGCACTCTGTTAAATAGTCTCCTGTAGAGTTTATTGTTTTTAAGTTATGATTTTCCTTGACTGGAAATTTTTTCTTGAAGTCTAAAAACTTTTTTTTAAAATCTTCTATTTTTTTATAACTACCAAAAACTTCTTGTAAAGTTTTAAAGTATTCTTCTTTTGAAACTTGCTTATTAAAAATACAATAAGAAGCATTACGTAAATTTACGCAACCAAAACAATTGTTACTATTGCGTAAATTGTTTACAAAATAACATTCAAAGGAATCGCTAACATCAACGCCAAAAAATATATTTGAAGATTTATGACAATTTATAGATTCATATACATTTTCTACATCACTAGCATAATAAATATCCATAGCATATCTTGATCTACGGCATCCTCTTGCATACATAACTTCTTCGACTGGCCCAGAATTAAAAACAAAATAAGAATTTTTCAGTCCTCCGGAATAGTTTGAGTAAACACTATTTATATTTGGTCCATCACCAGAAGAAAGAAAAGTAGCCATCTTTGGGACCTTAAGTAAAAGCTCACTAAATTGCTCAAAAAATGGTCGAGTTTCATCAAAATCCACCCCATACTCATATGGATCCCATTTATCGCTATTGTAATATTCGTGTGATACGACCTTATAAGGTAATTTAGGGTTATACATTGAAACTATAGGTTTATCTGTTTTGTCACATTTTCTACTATATAAAGTAGTTTCATTTCTCCAAAGAGCTCTCACTAAAAAACGACAACCAGGGCACACATTAGGTATTGGCACATTTATTTTCTCATAAAAACTCAATTCATTTGAATCAATATTGAAGTCTTGTTTACAGTTTTGGCAATTTTTATTTTCACTTTCCATCTTATTCTAAAATTTTTCTTAATACGTCTTCGGGGATTTCTTTGGTCTGTGGTGTAGATGAATTATTCGGTACTGAGGTCGTTGCATCATTTGCTTGTTTGCTTGGTAGGTCTTCTTGCTCTCCGTCAGCTTCTGGTTTTGTATTTACCTTTTCTTTTATTAAATCTTTGAGTTTATCCATGTCCTCTGAGCTCGCAGATTTGTCTCTGGTTGGATTTAGATTTTTGATTTTATTTTTCAAGACATCAAGAGAGATAGCTTCGGGTTCTTTTGGTCGCATTTCATTCTTCATATCTTGCATGTCCTTCCTCTCGGCTAGAGTTTTATTTAAGACTTCTCTCAAGGCTAGATTTTCGCCATTACCTAAGGGCGGCTTTTTGGTGAATACTTTTTTAATATTTTTAAATACTCCATCCTTTTTCTGGGGCTTAAGTGGAGCAGAGACTTTCATATCTTGTATAGGCTGAACTGTACTACTTTCAATCTTCTTAGGGAAAAACTGTCCGACTTTTGGAGTATTGTTCTGATTTGTATTTTGCATCGGAAACTCGATACCTAGATCAGACAATGGCTTGAAAAACTGAATCTCGTCTTTGCGTACTTGTTCTATAGAATCTTTATTTGGTTTTATCTGCCCTGCCTTTATCTTGGCTATGCAGTCTTTACAGTATACCGGCCTACCCTTTTCAGGTTTAAACGGCACCGTAGTCTCCTTTTTACAAAAAGAACAAGTGACTGGGAACTTTTCCATGTTGCCTGGCACATTGTTCCCATCGTCCCCGAGAGACATACCACTCCAATTATTTATCTCCCTTTCTACATCTTCTTTGGATTTACAATACAGAGCGCGAGAAGAATTTATGACCGCTTGTTCTATTTCTAAGTTTCCAGACTTTACCATCGGAGGTAAAGTCTTGGCTGAAAATGGCCTAGAAGTGATGCCGTCAATCATGAGCTTTAAATAAATTTTATAGTTCGGCAAGTTTACTATATCTTGTGGAGTAAATTCGGGATCAAATTCTTTCTCTAAGAATTCAGCATCGTCAGCACCTACTCTAAAAATGATCATGGTCCCTACGTTACCAAAGATAGAGTCACGCACTGCAGTACTCTTGTCAGACACTAGCTGAGCTGTATACTGGTGGGCTACTGTTAGGTTTAGTCTGTACTTTCTAGCTTCAGACAAAATACTAGCAAAAGCATCAGTGACGAAGTTTTGGAATTCGTCCACATATAAGTAAAAGTCTTTACGATCTTCCTCGGGTATACGCACGCGCTCCATGGCTGCGAGCTGGATCTTGGTGATGATCATACCTCCTAAGAGCGCAGAGTTGTCTTCACCGATGCGACCCTTAGAAACGTTCACCAAAAATATCTTGCCCTCGTTCATCATGTCAAAAATATTTATCGTACTCTTTTCTTGTCCGACGACGTTTCTGATGATCGAAGTAGATAAAAATTGTCCGACTTTGTTTTGAATCGGAGCAATAGCTTCATTTCGAAATTTCTCTTGCCAAGCTTCGTACTCATGCACCCAAAAAGCTTTGATGACTGGGTCTTTGAGGTTTGCGATTATTTTCTGACGATAGTCCTTGTCTACAAGCATGCGGGGTATACCGAGCATAGTAGAGCCTGGAGTATCAAGAAGTGCGAGGATGGTGTTGTTTAGTATGTACTCCATTCGAGCACTCCAAGCATTCGCCCAAATCTTTGTGAATATACCCATGAGCCCAGAAGCTACCAAATGTTTGTATTGTGGATCTACGAGTTCGAGTACGTTGAAACCGATATGATGCTCAGCATCTGCCGGATTGAAATATATAACATCTTTCACTCGATGGGGTGGTATTGCAGACAAGACTGCTTCGACATTTTCTCCGTGAGGGTCCACCATACAGACTCCGTCACCGTTCTGGATATTTTGGATAATCATGTTGAACATGAGCACAGACTTACCTGTACCAGACTTTCCGAGAAGGTATACGTGCTGACGGCGGTCTTTACGCTTGATGCCAAAAAGAGTATTTTGGTCACGATAAGTACTCAGACCTAGATATGTCATATCTCTATTTACAGGTACTTCTGGTATTTCCATATTAAGTTAATTGTAACAAAAAATAGCAAAATAAAAAGCCCCTTTTTGAGGGGCTGGGTTTAAAGAGTGGAAAGCTAGTCTTGGAAACCAAGACTAGCTTTAAGATTAGGCGGAAGGTATTCATGTTGTAGCAGGACAACTGAAGGAATGAGCAGGTCGATTTGATGGGCTGCTCAGATGGCAGATTAGCCAGTAAGGTACTAATCTATTTTCACCATACACCCTCAGATTTTTTTGTCAAATCTATTGTTTTTTATAATTTTCGTGTTATAATAAATTTGGAGGAAATTAATAATGTTAAAAGAAATACCCGGCCATGTGCGGGGATTTACATGGATTTTAGCACTGATCGGTGGAATTAGTGCGTGGGCATTCACTGGTAATTTTTTCACACTATTAGGTGTGGAATTAATTATAGTTGGGTCATATCTTGGTGACCAGGCAACTCACCTCGCCCGCCATCATGACGAAACTCCACCCACCTGGGTGGAGAAAAAACAACAAAATAATAAGTTGTTTTTTCAATTCCTAGGACTGGTGCTTATTGTTCTGGGAATCTGGGTTACCACATTCAAGTAACCCAAAAAAAATCACAGCACCAGGGAGCACTCCTCACTGGTGCTTTCTAATTTTTAGCCTTCTTCCTGACTGCACCAGCTATGCTGGAAGCATTGCGGGCAGGTTTCTTTTTTGACTTCTTAGCTGGCAACCACTTTGATATATTAAGTAAAATATCCGGTAGATTTTTTATATGTGAAAGCTGGGGTTCTTCTATTACATAAAATTTCTTAGAACCTGGATACGCTTCGTCTTGTTCACAAAACTTCTCGAGCTCCGCTGACTCTGGCAAGATTTTTACATACAGCTGATCATTGCAAACAAGCCCCACGACTTTTCCATCAGCATACAAAGCATATTCGCCAAACATAGCCCGCACAGCAAACCGCTTCGAATCCCCAAACTTTTCCAATATAAATTCGACTGTTTCTTTTTGAGTGGACATTTTATTTACTCAATACAAGTATTGCATTTTTAACTATGTCAGCTGGTAAAATAAACTCAGAATTTTCAGCGACTCCACCCATAATCATATACTTAACTAAATCTTCATCAGAAATATCTATGTAAGATAAATCACCTTCGTACATATCTAAAAATGGTAAAGCAATTCCTTCTAAGGAATTTGTGTAAGAGGGATTTTCCCCTATTTCTTTTTTTCTATTTCCTCTCCATAGTCTCGTATACCCAGCTTGGACCTCTGGAAGACTTTCTCTTATTGTATTTGCTCTTCGAATAAATTCGTGTATTCTTGGAATATTTAAATATTCATGTCCATCACTTATAATCATTCCTGTTTTTGGGTTTATAGTAAATTCATTCCCAATAATATCTTTTCCCATGTTTTCCATAGATTATATCATAACAAAGTTTAATCAATCAAAAAAGCCCCATGGTAACACGGGGCTTTTTATTTACGCTTTTGGTTCTTCTCCCTCTTTTGGGGTTTCTGTATGTTCTGCGTCACGAACTTCGGCTGGTTGTTCTTCAGCTGTAGTTCCTGTTTCAGGTGCTGCTCCGGCTTTTGCCATAGCCTCACCCATTTTAGACATTTCAGCTGAAAGCTCTTCTGTCGCCTTCTTTATCGCCTCCCCATCTGTGCCGTCTTTTACTCCACGAAGTGCAGTAATCTTTGTATTTACACTCTCTTTTAATTCTGCAGGAAGTTTTGCATCGTTATCTTTGAGTGCTTTTTCTGCAGTGTATATCGTCATCTCTGCAGTATTTTTTATGTCGACGACTTCCTTTTTCTTTGCATCTTCTTCTGCATGCATCTCTGCATCCTGTTGCATCTTCTTTATATCTTCATCTTTAAGCCCAGAGCTTGCTTCAATCTTTATTGATTGAGTTTTACCTGAAGCTTTATCTTTTGCAGTTACATTTAGTATACCGTTTGCATCTACATCAAAAGAAACTTCGACCTGAGGTATTCCTCTTGGCGCTGGTGGCACTCCATCGAGAATAAATCTACCGAGAGATTTGTTGTCAGAAGCCATAGGGCGTTCACCTTGAACTATGTGGATCTCTACGCTGGTTTGATTATCCGCAGCAGTAGAAAATGTCTGAGATTTGGAAGACGGGATAGTAGTATTCCTCTCTACTAGCTTTGTAGCTACACCGCCGAGAGTCTCTATACCGAGAGAAAGAGGTATGACGTCAAGCAGAAGCACATCCCGTACATCACCTTGCAATACTCCAGCTTGCACTGCAGCACCGAGGGCGACGACTTCGTCA
>CAYHIX010000002.1:0-42510 GCA_964356875.1 uncultured Candidatus Saccharibacteria bacterium | reverse complement strand
GCCGCAGAAGAAAGTGCGGTGGCTCCAGACCCAGAAGTGTACTCTACAGTTCCAGTATCTGCGGTAAATGTCCCCACTCGAGTGATCGGTGTACCACTACCAGTCAAGGTAAGAGTATATGTATTTAAATCTAAAGTATCTCCTGTTGGAATAGTAATACTTGTAGCCTTTATAGATGATCCTAGGTTAATTGTGGCACAGCTCGCATTTATTGAAAGTATTCCCAGATCTTGCTTGGTTGCATTTGAGTCTATTATAGTCATTGATCCACAATTTGGACCGATTCCCCAAGTAGCACTACTCGATTTGGTCCAAACACTATTAGCATTCAAAGTTAATCCATACGCTGTATACAATACAGGATCATTCGTTTCGGCATCCACAGTGACCACGTTAGTTCCATCCCCGACTACCAAAGCCAGTGCATAAAAAGTACCGCCGCCTTCAAGAATATATGTTTGTGCTCCTCCCGGTTTTAATTCTAAGTTTACGTATGAAGCGTTTTTAATAGTAACCGGACTACTAAATCCAGTGTACCTAAAATATCCATTATTCCCTCCAGCAAAGGTTCCATTAAGCACGAAAGGTGTCCCTGCCCCGGATAAAATCAGCGTAGCCATTCCATTGCTCAAGGTTGCATTTGTGGTAACAGTCAAAACTGTTCCAACTGTAACGTCCGTTCCAGCACCCGCGTTGTTTCCTAATAAAGTTGTAAATGTAGTACTTGCATTTCCAATAGTTAAATTACCAAAAGTTATCGTACCAGAAGTACCTGCACAAGAAGCAGCATTAGCACCAATACAGTTGTTCCCGCTCGCAGAGCCTAAGATAGTTGTCGTACCACTAGTAGATTGACTCAGCACTTCACCACTCGCAACTTTTATATTTCCAGAGTTCGCTTCTCCTGCTGCTCCAACATTTAAATTGTTACCTGCCATATCAACAGTACCATCACTGATAGTAAGATTATTCACTATTATATTCCCTCCTGGTGTAAAGCTCGTACTGCCAGAAATATTCAAAGTATTAGTACTCCAAGTATTGGTCAACACTCCTGCGTTCGCAGTAAATCCAATATCAGCATCTGCGCATCCCGCACCAGAGTCATTGTCACAAGCTGCCAAATCAGTATTTGCAATAGCTCCACTATGAAAGTTTTGCACACGAACTTGATTACGAACAACAGAAAGCCCGGTACAGTCTGTGTGCCCTGTACACGAAGTACCATATTTAAATACTAAAGTTCCCTGGATTCCTCCATCAGTATTGAGCCATATTGTTATGTCGTCTCCAGCGGATGGAAGTGTATCCGTAGCAAAACTAAATACACCAGAAGTTACGATAGAATTTGTAGTTACTGCTGTAGCTCCTTCTATGGAAAGCTTCATAGCTGTCACTGTGGCATATGCACTAGTCCCATCTGTGTCATACAAAATACCAGAGACAGTTATACCAGTAGCAGGCAAAGTCCAACACACACCGTTATTGCCGCCGTTAGTATTCCCCGTTCCATCTGCTGTGATAGTAGTACTTGAGCCATGACAAGCACTCCACGTGACAGTAGTATACGTGATGTTTTCGGTACCTTGATGGTTGATAGTCCAGCTAGAACTTCCTGTTGTAGAATTTAAAGTTATCTCATTCCCCGCGCCACTACCTCCAGTTAAAGTAAGTAATCCATTTATTGTAGTAGTTTCACCTGCAGTAAAAGTGATGTCTTTAGTCGCAGTAGTAACTGTAAAATTATTAAAGGTGACTGTGCCTGATACTACCGCAGCAGCCGTAGTATCTAGTTGCACTGTACCAGTATTTGAGGTAAATGTACCACCATCGGTGAAGTTACGCGCAACTGTCATAGTGCTCGTAGACGAAGCAGAAAAAGTTGCCGAAGCGCTAGTGATGAAATCTCTATTAATATCAATTACTGGATCGTTTGTTTCAGCGTCTACTATAGATGCGTTTGAGCCGGTACCCACAGTAAAATCATTCGCGATGGTTAATGTACCGCCGCCTGCAAGTATGTGCGTATTAGTAGATGCTGGCTTTGATTCTAAGTTATAGTAACCATTCGCAGGACGCGCGATGGTAATATCGCCTGCACCGGTAAAGCGGAAAGTGGAAGTATCAGGATTAAATGTACCTCCAGATGGATCAAATGGTGAAGTAAATGCTCTAGATAAAATATAAGTCTTACTTCCAGCGTTAAATGTACTACTGCTTTGCATTGAAAACACACCAGCGACTGTAATAGAGCCACTACCAGTCGCAGTAATTACCCCACCACCATTTGCAGTAGTAGTTTGAAGCGTACTAAATATCCAGTTACTATCGCCACCAAAACTACCATCTACGACAGTACTACCTCCATAAGTAGAAGTATCTACTATTCCATTTCCAACTAAACCATTTCGCGCATATAAATTGTAGGCATCACTAGATACTCCTTTAAAAGTTCCTGCAGTAACAGTCAATAAGTTCGCGACGCTCAAGTCGTGAGCACTGCTCAAATACCAGTCTCCACCACTACCATTAAATATAAGATTGTAAAAAGCACTACTGCCAGTCATGCCTCCACTTAATGTGTTTCCAGTATCAGTAGCTGTAAATGTTACCGTACCAGAGTTTGCTGTAAATACAGCAGATGTGGCACCGAGACTCCAATTACCACCGATGCTTAAAGCGTTCGCAGTATTAGCTGTAAAGGTAGTATTGTTGCTAATAGTAAAATTACCAGTGACATTTAATATCGATGCATTTGTAGCAGCAGTTACCGCAACTAATGTGTTTGTTCCATTACCAATAGTGAGATTACCACCAATAGTAAATGTACCGGCAGCGAACACAGCTGTACCGCTATTTGTGGCTGGTGACACCTCGAGATTATTATAATTTGTAGCTGCTATAGTAGGTCCGTTACCGGTATAAACAACTGTACTACCAGTAGTTGTAAAAGTTCCCGTAGTAGTAAGTGGTGTTGTAGTACTAGTCAAAGTTAAAGTATCAGAACTAATATCAAATGTCGCGCCTGCAGTGATAGTAACAGCAGTTAATTTTATAGACGATCCCAAATTTATAATCTTTGCAAGTGAACCGTTACCAATCGATATCGTTCCCAGGTCACTGTTCGTGGCATTACCTGTGATAGTTTTAGTATTTGCACTTCCGTTAAAAGTAATTGTTCCCGCGCCCTTAGTGATAGTTGCGCCAGTGGTGATAGTAAGATCGCCATTAATATTCCAAGTTGACGCAGGGAGAGTATATGTACCAGTGCCTCCTAAAATTAAATTATTAAAAGTGGTTACCGTCACTGTCGCCGTCGCTGCTGTATACTGCACTGTTCCTGTCGAGGCAGTGAACGTACCTGATACAACTAGCGGAGTACCAGTACCTGAAAATGTGAGTGTCCCCGAGCCGGCATTAAACTCACCATTAGTAATAGTTAGTACTCCCGACACAGTCGCACTATCTTGTAGAGTCCACACTCCTGCCACACCATTAAAAGTTAAAGTACTAAATGTTGACCCTGTCGTAGTAATAGTTTCTCCTGTCGATGTAGAAGTAAATGTAACTGTACTAGTACCTTCTGTAAAAGTTCCTGTATCGTTCCAAGAACCGCTAACAGTATAAGTGTTGCCATTACCAGTAAACGTACCGATTATTGCAATGTCGTGTACATTAATATTACTCGCTGGTGCAAATGTATTACCACTTAAAATAGTTAAGCGACCCGTACTAGTTTGCGCATTTTTATCCAAACAAAACCCGGTACTCGATGCCACTCCATCACAAGTAAATGCAACAGTGTCGGATTCATAAAACACATCCTCATCAGCCGACGCTTCGTTATCGTATTGTTCTAAGTTGGTACTAGTCAAACTTTGTCCGGAGTTTGCACTACCAGTATCTGTACCAATAGTCACATGTTCTTTATACAAACGAACAAGATCTATGTCTCCACTTCCATCATATTTAGTTATAGCCACCGCCTCTTCACTGTCCGTCGCTCCACCATCTATAAATACAGTAATTACATCGCCAGCAACTGGCTGCGAAATAGAGCCGATAGACCATGCACCATCTACGACAGAATCAGTTTGACCCTGCAAAGTCCCATTCACAGCAACTTTTATAGAATTGCTACCATCGTCAGTACAGTCAGTAGTCAAATCATACGCATCACAAGTTCCGGATATAGTAATAGCATTTTGTATAGTTGTAGTTCCAGAAATAACTCGAGCAAATCCATTTCTGATAGACCCTGCAGAAACGACAATGTCAGTACTAGGAGTTGTTATTTGAATTTCAATTGTCTCAGCACCCGTCGCTCCACTTCCTACATCTAAGACTGTGTATACACACATTACTGAGGTAGGCGTGACTGCTACTGATCCAGTAAATGTAGAAGATCCATTCGTAGCAGAAAAACCATCAGTATCAGTCGAGCCGTATTGAGTCGCACCACCAGCATAATCTTCACTAGCACAGTTATAAGGAGCACTACTATCTAGGTCATAATAGAGTTTTATATTATCTAAATTAGTTTGTGCATTGACTGTACCTTGTTCGGTAATAGTTATGCTGGTTACATTCGCTGTACTCGTAGTTCTGTTGATAACAAAAGCTCCCCCTACGTATTGATTCGTAGCACCGACTGTCATGTTCGTAGTCTGTGTTCCCGTTGTCCAGACATTGTGAACGCCCGCTTGACGATAAGCAAAGTCATATGGTTTTGTCGGAAAAGAGTTCGACAGAGTGGCCCCCGTAGAGAGATCAGTTTCAAAACCTTGCATCGTGGCTGTCTGCGCAAGCCATGTACCGTTCGCGTCACCATTCCACAAAAATGCTTCGGGCACTAAGTCTGCAGTTAAGTCCTCAGCCAAAACCATAATTTTATTCGATCCAGGATCAGGATTTAAATCTATACCAGAAAAAGAATCCGCTAATGCAAAAGTAGCAGTACAAGGACCAGCGGAATCTTCTACTGCAGAAAGGTTTGTAATAGTTTCTGCATAACCCGCCGCACCTTCTGTCAAAGCACAGTGCGTACCGTCTTCTATGGCTTGAAATTGGTTTGCAGAAATATCATAAACCATATAACGAATCAAAGTTTCACTCGTTGTACCATCACGAAATACAAACAAAGCCCTATCTCCGGTCGCCTGCTCCCAAGCCACATCAAAGCCTTGGGCATATCCGTTGTTGTTTATATCGATATCCATAGTTCCGGGCTGGTTTGCTGTTGTCCAGTTAGAACCATTCCACATATCTACGTTCAAGTCAGCACTAGTAGTAGAAAGAGTGTCCCCTATCATTACTGCAATATAATCATTAATCGGACTGCCGGCTATTCGTACCCATTGAACTGCTGCACCAGGGTCAGTCATGCTTGATGTATCAGCCCAGCCTGAGCCTTTTGTATATGTCCATGCATCTATAAAAGGTGCGCCTGTGGCATCACCGAATACTATCATCCCATCACCACTTGTACCTTCCCATGCTACATCAAAATCTTGCCTAGCAGCTGTGCCATTTTCTGAAGCTATTTGTGCTATGTTGAGCCATTGAGTGCCGTCCCAAACTGCTGCATACAGACCTAAGTTAGTAGCTTCTCGCCATGCACACATTATGTAGTTACTACCAGGATCTGCTTCACATTCTACCCAAACCGCGACAGCATTACCTTCATCCACTGCTGAGTAATCAATGGAATCTTCACTAGACCAACTATCACCATCCCAAGTTCTATACTTAAGTAATCCATCACCACTAGACGAACTTTCGTAGACTACCATCCCTTCGCCACTTTCGTTTTCATAAGCCACATCAAACCCCCTGGCTATGTCATTTGTAGTACCGAGGCCTGTCGTGAAGTTTCCGTTTGTTGGTGCGTTTGTTCCATTGATCCAAGATCCACCACTAAACACCTGGACGTCCACGTGACCATTTAACTCCAAACGTCCCATTATGTATTCATCACGAGTTGGTGAAGCTTCTACTATTGTATGGTTTGTATCATCACTCGCAGACTCATCGTCTTGAGCATTACTTTCTCCTCCGAAGTCAGTCCCGCTCCATGTCCTATAATGCGGCGACACATTGTTTAATCCGTCTTCATCAAAGTTAAGCATACCAGTTCCATCTATGGCTTGTGCTAAATTAAACTGAGCTAAAAATAAAGAAAAAATAAAAACAACTACTAAAGATTTAGAGAAGATTCTTAATAAGTATTTTATTTTAGCTATCATGAATGCTGAGACTTTCATATTGTTTTAATTATTTTTTGACATAAAGTTGTAAGATCTTTCACTAATTTCTTTCATTAACTGATTTGCCTTTTCTCTACTAAGCTTAACGTCATCTAATTTACTCTGGAGCATGACGACTAATATATATGGTCTTTCTTCTATATATATAATCCCAGAATCTGAATAAGCATTTACTATTGTATTCGTACCCCACTTTTGTGCAAACAAAAAATCTTTTGGTAGTCCACTCCTTAGAAAATCTTTGAAAGAATTTTTAGTGAGAATATCTAACAACAATTGTGAATTTTCTTCATTTAAGTAAACTGCCAAATACAAAGCTCGGTAAAGCCTAGCGTATTCTTTAGCACTTACTTTTGCGTCTTTAACAAAGAGCTCGTCTAATCCGACAGCGTTTCCTATATCCATAACTTCTTGGTCAGACAAACTCCTAGAAAGAATCTTCCAGCTAGAATTATCTGATAGATACAACATTGAATTTATTATTTCTTTAAGTGTGTATTTTTTACCTACTTCTACAAGTACGCTGTCTTGATCAATATCTTCTTTTTTTAATTCAAAAAATGTATCAAGTGACCATTCGCCTTTTTCAACTTTTTTCATAGCTACCATTGCAATTGGTAACTTGGCTAGACTTGCAGGCCATATTTTCAGATCAGGATTTACTGATACATTCGCACCAGTATTTAGAACTTCGAAATATATAGAAAGTTCGGCCCAATCTTTATTTTGCTCCGGTAATAATTTTAAGTATTCACGAAGCTCTTGAATATTGACGATCATGTCTTCGCTCTGATGAAACTGCCTATGAGAATCTATTAATGAGTATTTTGCCTCATAGTCACTTACCACATGACGTGCAACTTCATTACGATAGAATGTAAAAATAACTAGATTGGTAACGATCAAAAAAATACAGATAACCTGTAGAACTTTTTTATGAAAACTCAACTTTTTGTATTCTTCAAAAAGATTTTCTAGTTTTTTCATCGATGTTAATAATTATACCTTACTATCAGCTGTATTTGTATAGAGATTTTGAGGTTTTTTAAGAAAAATTCTTAAAAATTTTATTGCTCAATTCTCTCTTCTTGGTATATACTGTATAAACAAAAGAAAATGAACGAAGAAAATATCAAAAAAATAAAGTTTGACACAGTCAGAAAAAAGTGGGATGAAGATGCCGGAAAATGGAGTTTTTCTATTGTAGATATAGTCGGAATTGTCACCAAAACCTCTAATCCCCGAAACTACTGGAAGGTTTTTAAAAACCGTTTAAATACAAAACAAAAGCAGTTGGTTACAGAATGTAACCAACTTAAATTAGAGGCTTCTGATGGCAAGTTTTACTTGACAGATGTGGCAGATGTTTATCTTATCACTGAAATACTAAAATCACTCTCTCCAGCAAATGCTCTGACTTTCAAAGCCTGGGCGATGAGCTTAAGTAAGCCAAAAGATGAAAAATCCATCACCCCACCCGTAAAAAAATTCCTCACAGATATTTCCCCCGCAAAAAAAGAAAAAAGTTATCCACAAGTCACATACACTTTAGCGAATTTAATAAGAAAAAAAAATGAAAACGAAACTGGATCAATAGAACAAAAAGAAGAACCGCCAAAAAAACTTTTCAAAAAAATTACCAAAATGCGAACCATCTAAAAATATAAAATAAAAAAAATTCTAGTTTATAAACTAGAATTTTTTTTATGGTGTAGCTTCGGGTGCTGGTTCGGGTGTAGGTTCGGGAGTTGCATCAGGCGTAGGGTCTGGTTCTGGCTCGGGGATTATTTCTGGTTCCGGTTCTGGGATTGGAGTAGGTGTTGGGTCTGGAGATACTTCTCCGCCACCACTACCACCAGAATTTTCTTCGGGTGCAGGTGATGTAATTTCCAAACCTTCACCAAGACTCTCAAAAACGGCTGCGTCTTTTACTCCGAGAGCTATCCATGAGAAGCGGATATCTTGTGGAGCATTTTTATTTAATACGATAGTAAAGCCTGTTTCATCTTTTTCTACAATGATTGAAGAAATATTTTGTGCAAACAGATCTTCTAGAGAAGTTTCATCTATGTTGTCTGTAGTCTCAAATGAAAGTGAAGCAGTAACCACTGGAGTAGCCGCATACTCCTCCTCAAATTCTACACGCACACTCTTGTCCCCTTGTTTCACTAATGCAAAGCCTGCCGTGTCTTTGTTAAAGATTGGAGGCATGTTGAATTCTGCTTGCCCGTCAAAGATGATTCTCGCTGGTAGATCTTCCTCACCTGCTAGCATTGTAAGCCCTGGGAAAGTCGCACTCTCTCCTACTCTCAATACTCCTGTATCTATCTCTGAAGCTGTAAGTCTTGGAGTGATTATCTCGAGCCCTGCAGCGAGACGATCTGTAAGTATTTCTGACACATCATACCCTATGCTGTCTTGTTCTTCTAAAAACTTCGCTAGTATCATAGCGGAGTCTTCGGCTGTACCTGTGATAGTGATACCAGCAAAGCTACTCAAACTCTCTCCGTTATAATAACCTTGCTCGACATATACCATGACAGTAGCTTGCCCAGGATTCCATGGAGCTATAGCCTTACCTATGACTATCCCTGCTTTTACTGCTTTTGTTGCTTTACCTGGTTCATCAGCAGATGTAGTAAGATAATCCCCAGCCACTATCGGCTCTGAAGTTGAAGCTACTTTTACAGGCACACGTCCGTTCAATGCTACCGGCATAGGATTGTCTGCATCTTTTATATTGTGTCCTGCAGAAGTAAAGTCTCCATAGTTATCAGATACTATACCGACGATGTTGCCTTGATAAGCTTTTGTAGATTTTTCAAGTTTGGTGATTTGACCTTTTAGCTTAGTCCAGTCTATGTTTCCATCTGTAGTGTCATATGTATTTATCATCACATCTCCTGTCGCTACTATGTCTCCAAATTCTACTCCACTTTCTACTGGATACATCTCGGCGTAGTCGGCGGCTGGGGCAGCGTTACAATCACGGATCTCATACGCAGTACCTGCAGTCGGACCAGTAGCATTTGCTAAGCTAGAACAAACTGCATTTGTAGATGCAGTAGCAGACAATCCCATACTAACTACGCCAGCACTGGTGACTTTAAATTTAAGCACACTCGCGTTTTTGAGATTAATAAAGTTTCCTGAGAATGTACCAGTGCTTACTGCCATATCCATAAGCAATCCGTCACCTGTAAATGTAGAGGTATCATGATAAAGCTGAGCCATAGATGTAGCAGAAGTCATAGAGCCAGTGTAAAGACGAAGTATGTCTCCGTTGGTTGTGCCTGTATTTTCACCATATATAGCAGCTGGTATAGCTACACCTCCAGCAGTACTAGATATGATAGCTTGAATACCAAATGTAGCTGCCGTCGTCCTGATACCTGTGTTTGTACCAGCAGTATTACTACCAGCGTTTGCAGTAATATCAATACCTCGGACTAGGTTTGCGAGACCGCTATTGTCTACTACTCTGATAGTCTCTCCGACCATAGTATTTGAATTTGTCGTCGGTGCGTTATTGAATACAAATCTATTTCCAATTTGGACATATCCTGCAGTACCTCCATTGTTAAATGTATAATCTCCATGAATACCAGCTATGGCAGTAGTCGAACCATTTGAAGCCATCGTTGATACTATATTAAGCTTTGAAAGTGTACCTGAGGTCAGCGTAGTACCGCCGAGTAAAGTCTGCCCTGCATCCACATTTAATCCTAGGTTTGTAGTCGCTCCACTTGCATTAAAATAACCTGCTACATTTGTGCTTGTTGTCGCTGTGTTTGTGACCGAACTACTTAGACCACGGAGCACCACACTAGCGTTAGAATTTGATCCACTTGAGGTTACCGCAGCAAGGGTTTGAGTTGCTCCTGTCCAACCTGTCGCCGAAGAACTAATAGTCAAAGCTGAACCACTACTTGCAGCTGTAGCTATAGCGCTCGTCCCAGAAAGAGTTAATTTTTCTAATGTTCCCGTGGTCAAGCTAGTTGAAGAAATATCCAGCCCAGTTCCTTGAGTAAGAGAGTTAGCAACTATTGATACTCCTGAAGAAGTCCCTGTACCTGTCGTTACTCCAGAAGTAATCTGAACAGAACCCGTAGAAGCTGGGGCTAAGGTGATGTTGCCACTGGTTGCTGTGACTAAAGCCAAGTTGGCAGCAGTCGCAGTTACTGTTAACCCTGCTGTTGCAGTAAGTGCTGTACCAAGCCCAGTGATATTGTTTGAATTCATCGCAAGAGCAGAAGCAGAGAAATTGTATTCATCCGTTCCAGCAATTTGTACATTCAAAGTTTTACCAGTGACAGTGTTGATGTTCATGTCACCTGTGTTATCGCGGAAAATAGAGTTCACTGTTCCAGCTGGTGCTGAAGCGTCGTCGGAAGTAAATGTTAGAGAGTCGTTAGTTGTGTCATCAACTTCACCGGAGAAAGCTCCGCCGCCACAGCCAGTACAAGTACCGGTGACTGTTAAGTCACCGTCAATCCAAGCGTCGTCATCTACTTCAAGGTCGTCGGAAATGAGAAGATCGTTTGCTGCGTCCATAGTGTGAGTTGTCGTGCCAGCACCAAGACGAGAATATGCGGCCACAGTTTCCTGACCAACTTGTAAGACTGAAGATATCGATGCTGCGCCAGTGACGGTTAGCTTATTCGCTGGGGTTATATCACCAATACCTAAATTACCATCACCACCAATCCAGAGAGCATTTGTTCCAGCATTATTTGTTGTAACGTTAAGAGCATATTGAGACGAAGACGAAGATTGAATATCTATAGATACACCGTTGGCTGTAGCAGCTGTTGCATCAGCAGAAATCAAATTACCAGTACCTGCTCCATCTATCCCCAACACTGTCCCAGACGCAGTGGCAAAACTTTGAGTTAATTGCAAAATTTTCCCAGAATCTGTACATGTACTTGAACACGTTGACGCCAAATTAACCAAATTACCTGTTATAGCAAAAGCTCCACCTGTAACACCGCTGCCTGTTCTAGAAACATTCAAATATTTTCCACTGTCTGTAGTTGTCCCAGAAGTAGCATTAATTCTGGTCATACTAATATCAATATAGTTTCCAGTAAAGCTAGATAAACCAGATTGCACAACAGTATCAGAAATAGATAACCCTGTGCCGCTGGTCAAAGTGGTTCCAGCAATATGTATACCTTCACTAGCCCCGGAAACACTAATTAACGCACCTGTATTAGCGGTGGAACCGCTTTGATTATCTATCAGTAAACCATAAGAAGCTTCAGCACCACTTCTGCCTTGATTACCAATTCTCATACCGTAAGTATTTTGGGTGCCTGTAGATGGAGTGCCAGCTGTATTTTGTACATAAATGCCATAAGTTTCTTGAATACCGGCACCGTTGTTAGAAACTGTAGGAGTAATACTCATACCGGTTACTGTGGAAGAACCGGTACCATTAGTAGCTGCATTTGTGAAAGCAATATTAATCAAATTGCCAGTAGCACCAGCTGCCGGAGCATAACTTGCGCCAGTGAGATTTAAGTAACCACCAGTTGTTAGCGCTGTGCCAAGAGTCGCAGCTTGCATGAAGCCAGTTGTAAGTGCGGTTGCAGAAGCTCGAATAACACCAGTAGAAGTAGTGGCACTGTTGGCAGTTAAGTTTAGAAGTGCTCCGGTAGTAGTAATAGTTCCGGAAGAAGAAATGTCTAACGCTGTTCCAGTTGTTAAACCATTAGCATTGATCTGTCCTACAACACCAGTCGTCGCACTGTTCGCAGTAAGATTAAACACTCCTGTTCCTGTGTAGACTCCAGTGTTAGTGATAGCTAGATCAGCTCCAGAAGTATTTGTAGTATCTATTAATACGATATCATTTGCTGTGGTAGTTTCTAGGGTTGTACCACTTCGTGACCAGTAACCAATACTTCCCGTAGCTGGACCAGTGATATTGCCATCACAAGTTAGTGCTCCACTTGTTGTAATGGTACAACCAGAAGAGCCGCTTCCTCCAGCAAACAAGATGGATCCAGTAGCTGTAGCATTTAGATGAAGAGCGTCTGCACCTTTAGAATCAATTCTAAATTCTACATCTGTGTCTCCGCCTGTAGCAGCGAGAGTAATTATGCCTCCAGTAGCTGCGTTTGCTAAAGTAAGTTCATTGACTGCTGAACCAGTAGCTGTAAACTTAAAGAGTTCATTTCCATTGGTATCAGAAATATCGGTGATGATCCTTGGAGAAGTGAAAGTATTAACTCCTGTGAAGGTTTGACCTGCATCAGTACGGGCGATAGTCGCTGAAGTGGTTGGAAAAGTCATAACTGTAGAGTCTGTACCAGCTAGAGTGATAGAGTTAGAAACGACGAGAGTTTTTCCTGCAGCAATGTTTAGAGTATTAGTTCCATTAGCTGTGATAGTTAAGCCTTCGTAGGTTGCATTGGTAATTGCACCTGCTGTAGAAATATCCCAGTCATCAGAATTAATAGAGATTAATTGACCAGCTGTTCCACCGCCAAGAGTAATGTCTCCTGTGCTTGTTCCTGTAGCAATAGTGACATTGAAGTTCTGTGAATCGTTTAATGATACTGCTGCTCCCGTGACAGTGAGGCCAAGTGCACCTTGCAAAAGCCCAGCGCCAGAGTTCACGCCTACTGCGGTTACAGCACCAGAAGTTGCAACTTGGAATGCATCGCCTGTGCCGGCAAACAAGGTTCCTGATACATCGGCGTTACCAGTTACATTCGTTGCATCTTGTAGTTCGATAGTGCCAGTACTGTTTAAAATAATTTGGTCGGCAGATGTTAGGGTTATATCGTTACTTGCACCGGTAGAAGTAATAGTAAGTGCAGCAGTAGCGGTGATATCAGTGCCGAGTCCGGTGATATTGTTAGAATTCATCGCGAGAGCGGATGCAGAGAAATTGTATTCATCAGTTCCAGCAATTTGTACATTCAAAGTTTTACCAGTGACAGTGTTGATGTTCATGTCACCTGTGTTATCGCGGAAAATAGAGTTCACTGTTCCAGCTGGTGCTGAAGCATCGTCGGAAGTGAAAGTTAAGGAATCATTCGTTGCATCGTCTACTTCACCGGAGAAGGTGGAGCCACCACAACCAGTACAAGTACCTGTAACAGTTAGATCCCCTTCGATCCAAGCATCATCTTCTACTTCCAGATCGTCAGAGATTAATAAATCATTCGCTGCATCTAGACTTCTGTTTGTAGTAGCTGTACCGAGTCTTGAATATGTCGTTGGTGTTGCAGAGCCGACTTGAAGAATGGAAGATACAGACAAAACTCCAGTGAGGCCCATATCTCCCCCAGAAGGAACAACGGTTAAGTCACCTGTTGCGGTTGTACCAAGGTTTACTTTGTTCGCAGCAGATCCATTGCTATCATTGTATGTAAGTTGCAAGTTTGCTCCTGTGGCAGAGTTTATGTCGAGTGCGTTTTCTGCGCCAGTAGTACCAAACCCTGCATTGCCATTATTTAGAAGTCTGAGCACCTCTCCGGCTCTAGTACTTAACACCAATGCCCCAGCTTCCGCACCATGAGTTGCGTTAGTCAAAATACCTGCGATAGATGCTGCTAGTTCGGTTGCTCCACTGTCGTCCTCTGTATAGAAATTCATTTGTGCACCTATGTTGTTCGCAGCAGTACCAGAAGTTAAGCTGATTAGATTCATAACACTGCTCGCAGTATTCGTAGCAGAATTAGTTGTTGATAATTGAGCGGCTATGTTGGTACTAGTACTTGCGACGTTAACATATATACCATAAGCAGTAGATGCAGTTCCAGAGCTTCTATCAATATTTAAACCGTAGTAAGGAGAACCACCTACGCTAGCAGTCGATGTAAGTAAGATCCCATTATTAATTGCAGAACTATCGTTAAGTATATCTAATTGTGCTCCACCGCTTGGTGAAGTGTTTATACCCAACCTAGCAGCACTATCAAATATCATAGCTGAATATCCCCCAACCTTCTTTGTATAGAATGAAAGTGATCCTGTTTCAGATCCATGCGAAGCTCCTGTAAGAGCTCCGTTTATATATGCAGCGAGCTCATTTTCACTATTTGTATCTTCCGCTTGGAATAAAATTCCCGCACCGATACCGTTTGCTGGTGTTCCAGAAGTCGTATGGGTAAGTGTTATAAAATTAGTAACGTCGTTATTGGTAGCATTGTCTACTAATATATGTAGTGGTGTGCTTGGTGCCGCGGTGCCTATACCCACTCTATTATTAGAACCGTCTACAGAGAAAGTCGTACCGTCTATAGAGAGTCCGTTAGTGCCGCCAGTTAAGACGAAGTCTGTGTCGTTACTAAATGTCCATGTGCCTGCGTTTGCAGAAGTTAAGTTTCCATTAGATGCAATTTGGAAAAGATCACCAGAACCTACTGTAAATAATGCCGCAGGAGAAGTATCGCCGATACCGACACTACCTAATTCTGTAAGAATCATTTTTGTAGACAAGCTTTGAAGTGTAGCGCTAGATGCCCCTGCATTAGAAGTTTGGAAAAGAATATCACCGCCAGCTGCGTTACCTGTACCTTTACCACCAGCGATTGTAATATCACCACCAGCGATATCAGTACCAGATCCACCAGTTCCGTTCAAAATCCACGCTAGTGGTGTTGCATTTGTAACACCTTCACTAAAATACACATCAGTGATTTGCGCTCCATTACTTCCCGCAACAAATTGATTCGCTGCAGTGGTTGTCGCAGATGTACCTAATGCGATAGAATAGTTACCCCCAGAAATTGTACTAGCTCCGAGTACCACCGCTCCTGTATGAGTAGAGGAGGAGTCATAACCAACTGCTGTACTGTACTGACCTGTAGCAGCAACACTATGACCGATACCTACTAAATAGCCGTTACCAGCGTTATATCCTGTCGCACTACCCCCTATTAACACTTCTTCATTTGAAGTACTGGCTGCACTTGTACCAATGACAATGGTGTTACTTGCCGTAGATGTTGCATTTGATCCTATTGTGATATCTCCATTACCTACTGCCGTAGAAGCCCCTCCTACAACAATACTTTGCTGTCCAGTGGCACTAGAGTTATATCCGATTGCTATTGGGTATGTTGCTCCGGAAGCATTAGCAGTTGCACCATAACCAAATGCTAAACCTCCGGTACCTGATGGCACTGTGGCACCCAAACCAAATCGTTCGCTATTTGCTGCAGTGCCAGGAGCCGTAATCCCTGTATCCCAACCTGTGCCAACTTTGATACCAATTCCTGTAAACCCAGTTCCATCTGTGACGTTTCCAATATTAAGTCCATTGACTGCACAAGTTCCAGCTGTACAAGCTGTAAAAGCTGGTGCTATAGAAATCCCGTTTATAGTTCTGGTTGCTGCACCAGATGGAGCGTTGATAGTTGGAGAGAGCAAAATTCCATTTGTTGTAGAAGTAACTGCGGCGATAGTTGCATCTGTAAATGCCAAGCTAACAAGTGAACCTGTTTCTGCACCATGAACATAGGTTGTCCCTGTTACTCCAAGCACTGACCCTGTAGTCATAGCGTTACCGCCATCAATAGCAAAGAGTTGGCCAGTAGTTACGCCGTTGCCAGTGATGCTTGCCAGTGTCCCAGTCGTCGCACTATTCGCAGTAAGGTTCAAGATACCTGTCCCTGTGTAGATGCCGGTGTTGGTGATTGCAAGATCAGCTCCAGTTGTATTTGTAGTATCAATTAAAACTATGTCATTAGCTGTGGTTGTTTCTAAAGTAGTGCCACTTCGAGACCAGTAACCAATAGCACCACTTGTTGGAGCCGTTGTCGTAAGTGTTCCAGTACCGCCAGAAGTGTAGACGGGTCCGTTCGCAGAAAGTCCAGAGAAAGCAATGGTACCAGAAGAACTAACACCGGTTAAATTTTGTGCAGCTCGGCCTGAAGTAATAACCTCAGTTGCGGCAAAACGCAAACCTCCAGTTTTAATATCAACGTTTCCACTACTATCAAGAGTAAAACGCTCTTGACCAGGTGTAAACCAACGAAACGTTCCAGCAAAGTTATCAACCTGCCAAATAGTACTTCCGCTATCTTCAAATACCATACGAGGGGTGCCTGAGTTAACTCCAATGTCAATACGATCAATAGATTGAGCAGATTCGGCTATCGCTCCAGTTGCTCGTAAGAAACCACTAAAGGTGGAGTCCCCAGTAAATGCATTAGCACTACTTCCACTTTGTGTGTACGCGCCGTTGTTGGCGATGCCGGAAATCCCCGTCATCGCTCCCGCAGTAGAAATATCCCAGTCGTCAGAATTGATAGAGATGAGTTGTCCTGCAGTACCTCCACCAAGAGTGATGTCTCCTGTTGAAGTTCCTGTGGCGATGTTTACGTCAAAGTTGCTTGATGCATTTAGTGACACTGCAGCGCCGGTAATTGTAAGACCGAGTTGACCTTCTAGTAATCCAGCTCCAGCATTTACGCCGACTCCAGAAAGCCCAGCGGTACATGCAAACGCTCCTGTGGTATTTGTAAGTGTACAACCAGTAGAGAGAGATCCGCCACCGAGTAAAATATTTCCAGTCGAAGTATTATTTAAATTTAAAATCCCAGAAGTTCCTGCGTCGATGGTCAAAGCATTTGATCCAGTCGATGCGAGGCCGGCTGTGGTCGCATGGCCGAGGACGATAGCACCAGAAGTAAGTACTGGGATTTGATTGTTAGTTGCAGATTGTGCAGGAGTGAATCCTCCAACTGTTCCAGAATTTATCGCGAAAGCAGAAGAAACAATTTGCGGACGTGGAGTAAGAGTTTCGTAAGACTCACCTGTCTCTCCCACATCACAAGTTCCTGATTTTGCAGAAACTGCGACGTTCACAAAAGCTTGATCATCTGTAAAAGCAAGATCAAGAGTGTCTGCTACTCCGATGGTCGCATCAAATACTCCGGTCCTTACCACAAGAGTGTCTGGAGTCGGTGCTGCGGTTGGCCAAATTTTAGTGCCGGCAGTCGTAGCATCATAAATAGAAAATTTAAAACAGTAATCTGTCCCACCAGAAGTACCGAGGAGTGCACCTGTGTTGTCCATGAGTCTTCCTTGGAAATTTATAAGCTTCGGAATACCTGCTGTTGCGTGAAGAGTTTGTGCGGAAAAAACATTTGCAATAATTATCAAAACAACAACAAAAAATCTAACGCTAAAAAGCATCTTTGCGACTAAAGTTTCGCTAAATTTTTTGATATATAATTTCATCTATATTTACCTTTAAATTTTAACATTTTTTTGATCCAAAAAGAACGCTTTTTTAAGATTTTTTCGGCAAAACTGTGGATAAGTTTTAGGATGTTTTTTATGATATAATTTCGTAATGGAAAAAATAGATTTTTTGGCAGTGGGCGACGTCGTCATTGACGCATTTATAAAATTAAAAGATGCAAATGTTAATTGCAAAATAGATACGAACACATGCGAGCTTTGTCTGAGCTTTGGTGACAAAATTCCTTACGAAGATGTCACCGTAATCCCAGCAGTTGGCAACAGCCCAAATGCCGCAGTGTCTGCTTCCCGTCTTGGACTATCTGTAGGTCTCATATCAAATGTTGGTGATGATAAACACGGGCAAGATTGTATCGACCAATTACAAAAAGAAAATATTTCAACTGATTTTATTTCAATAGAAAAAAATAAAATAACAAATTACCACTACGTGCTTTGGTATGATGTTGATCGTACTATTCTCATCAAGCACACAGAATTTGATTACAAGCTTCCAAACCTCCCCGAGGTTTCTTGGATGTACTTGAGCTCACTTGCTGACAACACTCTGCCGTATCATTTAGAAATTGCAGAATTTTTAAAAACACATCCTGACACAAAGCTCGCCTTCCAGCCTGGAACTTTCCAAATCAAATTAGGCACAGAAGCTTTGAAAGATATTTATGTAAACACTGAAATATTTTTCTGCAACTTGGAAGAAGCAGAGAAAATCTTGGGCGTAAATAGTAAGGATTTATTAGTGCTATCAAAAGGCCTAAAAGCACTCGGCCCAAAGATAATCTGCATCAGTGATGGGCCAAATGGTGCCTATATTTTTGATAATGACGAATTATGGCATTTACCAATATACCCTGATATAGCAACGCCAAAAGAGCGCACCGGTGCTGGAGATGCGTTTTCTTCTACCTTTACTGCAGGGCTGGCACTCGGCCTCTCACCTCTCGAAGCCTTCACCTGGGGACCGATAAACTCTATGTCTGTCGTCCAAGAAATAGGCGCCCAAAAAGGATTACTTTCGAAAGAAAAAATACTAGAATATTTAAAAGTTGCTCCCGAGGATTACAAACCGAAAAAAATAAACTAAAGAAAATTTAATGGAGCAAAATATTCTCGAGTGAACCTCTGGAAAGCGCGACGGCGCTGGACAAAGAAAATTTGAAGCTTCAAATTTTCGTGGTGAGTCCGAGAATTATTTTGTGCAATTAAATCTTTCTGGTGAGGATTTTTTTCACTGCCTCTTTGATAGAATCTTTACCCATACCGTAGTGCTCGATGAGCTCTTCGGGTGTACCGCTTTGTCCAAATTTATCTTTGACTCCTATGAATTCTATCGGCACTGGAAAATGTTGTACAAGAAGCTCGGCAATAGCCGAGCCCATACCACCTGCTATCTGATGCTCCTCTACTGTCACAATTTTCCTTGTTTCTTTGGCAAGTTTTACAATTTCTTCTACGTCCAGCGGTTTAACCGCTGGAAGATTCATAACTTTTATTTTTATTCCCTCTGACTCGAGCTCTTTTGCTGCTAGTAATGCTCTGTACACAAGCCCACCAGTAACAATGATACCGACTTCGGCTACTCCTACATCCGGCATCCAAAAAATCTCAGCTTTTCCTATATTAAATGGTGTTTCTTCTGTAGTTATAACTGGAGTTTTTTCTCTTGCAAGCCTTAGGTAAGCTGGCTTGCTGCTTTTAGCCAAAGCGAGAGTAGCTTTCTTGGCTTCGATACTGTCGCATGGAGAAATCACATCCATATTTGGAATGACTCGCATGAGAGCTATGTCTTCAAGGGCTTGGTGTGTGCCACCATCAGGACCAACAGAAATACCAGCATGAGAACCGACTACAACAACTTTTCTGTCGTTGTATGCGATGGTCGTGCGGATTTGTTCCCAATTTCTCCCTGGAGAGAACATAGCATATGAAGAGCAGAAAGGTATTTTGCCCATGGCACTCATGCCGGAGGCCACAGTGACGAGGTTTTGCTCCGCTACTCCTACTTCTATAAATCTTTCAGGAAACTTTTCTTTAAAAAGATGCATCTGAGTAGACTCTGTAAGATCTGCACATAAGGCGACAACATTCTCATCTTGTTGCCCTGCCAAAACTAAACCTTCACCAAATCCTTTACGGATAGGTGCTTGCTCTACATCTTCATTAAAAAGTTTTGTATTTAATTTTAATTTTGGATTTAACATTTATTTACTGGTGCTCACTTCTAATTTTACCCCTTTCATTTTGAATTTTATTCAATAAATTTAATATCTTGGCAATCAATCCCTTATTTACCTTATGATCACAAGCCCTTAGAAAAATATCTTTGGTCAAGTTATTTTTCTTTGAAAATTCTACATTGTGATCATTTAACTCTTGTATCAAGGATAAATATTTATCTGATTGCTCAAAATCATTTTTTGTAAATTCTACTATGTCTAGTCCGGTAAAAAACTGACTTACTTTTTTATATGGTTTAATTGAACTATATTTATTTTTGATTTCTCCAAGTACTGTCGTTACATCTATATAATTATCCTTAATCTCTTTTAAGAAAATAACGGCATCATTCACATACATATTTTCTTTTTCTGCTTTCAGGATATCATATTTCATTAGTTGTAATTTTTCTTCACGAGCTTTTTTTAAATCTATCTTTGTCTTTAGCTCAGCCTCGCTCTTAGTATTTTTAAGTTCATTAGAACCTAGATCGTCCATTTCTTCTATCAAGCGCACAGCTTTACGAATTAAATCGTATGACCTTACCCATTGTTCTAAATCTCCTAAATTAAACTCAGGATTATTAATATTATTTTTTGAATATATGGTATTAGTTATCCTTTCTAGATCTAGAATTGCATCTTTATAATTTAATTGGAGAAGTTGTTTTTCAATCGTTTCTACAGTTTCTATGTAAGAATTAGGGTCTTCAAACCGATATAAATTTTGTGGTGATTCTTTCATATGTTATTGATGTTCGCTTTTAATTTTACCCCCTAATGTGCGCAACTCCTCAAGAGCCATTTTTGCTTGTTCCTTATTTGGTACCCCTACACCTGGTGCACCTCCGTGCCATTTATAATCTCGCTCAAATTCATGCACTCCCTTGCCTGGAATTGTGTGAGCGATGATGACAATAGGTTTACCATATACGGCTTGTGCTTCTTGAACTGCTTCGTTTAATGCTGCAAAATCATGCCCAGAAACTTCTATGACATGAAAATTGAAAGCTCGCCATTTGTCGGCCAAAGAATCAAGCGGCATGATGTCTTCGGTGAAGCCATCGATCTGAATATTATTTCTATCTATGATTGCTATCAAATTCCTAAGTTTATTTTTGCCTGCAAGCATAGCTGCTTCCCAGGAATTACCTTCATTCAGCTCCCCGTCTGACATAAAACAATATATAAATCTCTCTTTATCTTTTTTATCTATTCTATCCGCGAGGGCCATCCCGACAGCCTGAGAAAGACCAGAACCAAGAGGACCAGAACTATTCTCGAGCCAGGGCATAAACTCTCTGTGAGGATGCCCCTGAAGTCTACTGCCAAATTTACGCAGTGTTTTTAATTCTTCAAGTGGGAAATACCCTGCATGTGCCATGGTCGCATATAAAACTGGGCAAATATGCCCATTTGAAAGCACCAACCTGTCGCGGTCTTCCCAGCTTGGATTTTTCGGATCGTGTTTGAGTACATGAAAATAAAACAAGGTGAAAACATCTGCCATGCCAAGTGGACCAGCGGTGTGCCCACTGCTCGCTTCTAGCAACATCTCTATGATACTTTTCCGAATATCGTTTGCTTTTAACTCTAGCTCTTCAATTTTTTTATCAGATAAAAATGGCATAGTGCTATAGCAAAAATTAAATTTGCCTAAAATCTTCTATAGCATTTATTATATCATCTGTATTGAAAATTGCCGAGCCGACGACGAGGCGCGATGCCCCCGCGCTTTTAAGCGCGGGGGCTGTTTCTAAGTTTACTCCCCCATCAACCGAAATAACTAAGTCAGAAAATTTATCTCTAAGGGTTTTTATCTGCTCTAAACATTTTTCATTAAAATCTTCACCTTGAAAACCAATCTTGGCTATACCCATCACCTGCACAAAGTCTACAGAATTTACGAGTGGGAAAATCGTCTCCACTTCTGTATCTTGATTAAGTGCGATGCCTATTTCGAGCACATCTCTGGTGTAGCTATCTATGCCTTCCAGGAAATTTTTAAATTCTTCTAGGTCACGCTGTATTTCCTCGGCTTCAATATGGAAAATTATTCTCTTTGGTCCAAGCTTAGTATAAATATCAAAATTCTCGACTGCATCGTGAACCATAAGGTCTAGCTCAAATTCTATATCCTCCCAAAAAGGTAGCCCCTCTTCTTCGTTTAAAATCCTCCTAAAATGCTGCTCAAGATCATTTTCTAAAAAAGGCTCGCCCTCAGTAGCCTTAGCGAAAAATGGCCAAGTAGTGCTTTTTACAAAAACTCCATCACAAATATCTATCTGTACAAAAGGCGAAAAACCTCGCACCAGCGAAATCTTGTTCTTTAAATCTTCATAATTTTTAGGCAATATTGCCGGGATTATTTCCATAATATTTTTATTATAAACTCTTTCTTGGTATAACTTTTTATAAAGCAATCTATCTGGCTCGGCTTCGCCAGCGAACTGCTCGACCCGTCGGCCTGCGCAAGGCTTTCTAAAAAGTACGCCTGCAACGAGTTTATTTTTTCTTTTTAATTTTAAAATTTACTGATTCTTCTTTCGTGCCTTTCATCTTTTGAAAATTCAGTTTTCAAGAAAAGTTCGATGGCAAACTTTGCTTGGTCGACAGATGTAAACCTCACACCGATAGATAGAATATTCGCATCGTTATGCATGCGCGCGAGTTTTACTATTTCAAATGGATCCGCGCTTTTTTCTCCCTGAATGTCTACATTTTCTTCTGGCAAAATTTCTCCGTAAAACAGAGCAGCTCTGGCGCCTTTCACTTTGTTGGCACACATAGCTTCTCCCTGGCCAGAACCACCGAGAACGACTCCGAAACTGCCTTTATCTTCAGCCACACTTTTCGCTACTTCAGTTATGAAATCTGGATAATCATCGTCTGCATTATAAGACAATGCGCCCTTGTCTATGAGTTCATAACCCAAACCAAGCAGAGGTAAATACTCTTTAAGTGTTTCTTTTAATTCATACCCAGTATGATCTGCTCCAATGTATATTCTCATTTTTATTTTATAGTATTCCCTGTCTTAATAACATGATCGACAAGAGTATGAGTGTACCCCATCTCGTTGTCATACCAGCCCATGACTTTTACTAAATTCCCCCCGACTACACGAGTAAGGCCCAAGTCGGCGATAGAAGCATAAGAACTTCCTAAGATGTCGCTCGAGACTAGAGGCTCTTCGGTAACACTAAATATACTCACCCACCTAGGATCGGTTGCGGCCTTTTTTAAGATTGCATTTATCTCTTCGGCTGTAGTATCTTTTTTAGAAATAAAAGTAATGTCTACCATAGACCCAGCCGGCACTGGCACTCGCATCGAGATGCCGTCAAAAAGCCCAGAGAGCTTTGTAAATGCTTTAGTCACAGCAATAGCTGCTCCAGTAGAACTAGGCACGATGTTTTGGGCAGCAGCACGACCTTCACGAAAATCTTTCTTGTTTGGACCATCTACTATAGACTGACTCGCTGTATATCCATGCACAGTATTTAAAATAGCTTTTTCGATCCCTAGTGCTTCATCCAGTATGGCTATGAGTGGACTCGCTGCATTTGTAGTACAAGAAGCATTGGAAGTGATATCACAAGTACCAAACTTTTCTTCGTTTACTCCGAGTAGTATCGTCTCACCCATCACACTCCCGTCTCCTTCTTTTGCTGGAGCAGAGATGACGACTTTTTTCGCGCCAGCGTCGAGGTGAGCTTTGGATTTATCAAAAGATACAAAAAATCCTGTAGACTCTACGACCACATCAATATCTAAATCTTTCCAAGGAAGCAACGCCGGATCTTTTTCAGCTAAAACTTTTATTTTCTTTCCATCAATCTGGATTTCTTGCCCTTCTGTTTTTATGTCATGAACCCATTCTCGGTAAACAGTGTCGTGCTTTAACAAATACGCCATGTTGGCTACATCTCCAAGGTCGTTGACAGCTACGACTTCTATCTCTTCTCTATCCCAAGAAGCTTTCAAAAAAGCCCGACCAATCCTCCCAAAACCATTTATCCCTACTCGTATTTTTTTCATCTATCTATTATATGCTATTATGAAAAAATGGAAAAGGGTTTTGTCCACCTACATACACATAGTCATTATTCCCTCTTAGACGGGCTTTCAAAGCTTGAGGATTTAGTGAATTTAGCTAAAAAATTCAAGATGTCTGCGCTGGCTATCACTGACCATGGGAACATGTATGGGGCTATAGAGTTTTATAAACTAGCTAAAAAAGCAGGTATAAAGCCCATCATAGGAGTAGAAGCCTATGTAGCAAACAGAGGTAGGCTTGATAAAGAATCAGGTGTGGATAACAAAAGGTATCACATGATACTCCTCGCAAAGAACCTACAAGGCTACAAAAATCTGATAAAACTAGTGACACTATCTCAACTAGAAGGATACTACTACAAGCCCCGGATGGATAAGGAAATTTTACGGGAATACCATGAAGGAATCATCGCTCTATCGGGATGTATGGGTGGAGAGCTCGGAAGAGCGCTCATGAATAAAGATTTAGAATTAGGCGAAAAAATAGCTCTAGAATACCAGGAAATTTTCGGCAAAGAAAATTATTTCCTAGAGATCCAAGACTACGGCAACATAGAAGGAGGAAAAGAATTAAGAGAAGGCTTACTCGCTCTTAATAAAAAATTAAACATCCCACTAGTAGGAACTATAGACTCGCACTACCCTACCAAAGATGACAGCAAGGCGCACGACACACTGCTCTCCATCCAAACAAACTCAGACATTAAAGATGAAAATAAATTCTCTTTCGGAGACGGAGATTATTCTTTTATAGATTCTAAGGCTGCAGCAAAAATATTTAAAGACATTCCGGAAGCTGTGGCAAACACACGCAAAATAGCAGACATGTGTGACCTTGAGCTTGAGCTCGGTAATTGGGTTTTCCCTGCACTGCCGATAGAACAAGGAAAAACCTATGATGAAAAACTCCGTGAGCTCGCCTACGCTGGATTTGAGAGATTAAATATAGAAAAAAAGCCAGAAATAGTAGAGAGAGTCGAGTATGAATTGAAAGTTATTATAGATAAAGGTTACTCTCCATACTTTTTAGTTGTAGGAGACTTACTCCGCTATGCCAGAGAAAATGGAATCCTGACCACCATCAGAGGATCTGTGGCTGGATCTATGGTGACTTATCTGATCGGTATTACAAATGTAAACCCAATAGAATACAAAATCCCCTTTGAAAGATTCTTAAATCCATTTCGCCCATCTGCACCGGATATCGACATGGACTTCGCCGACAATAGACGCGATGAAATGATAGAGTATACAAAACAAAAATACGGCGAAGATAAAGTAGCTCAGATAGGAACATTTGGTACTATGATGGCCCGTGGAGCAGTCAGAGATGTGGCCAGAGCGCTCGCTCACCCGTATGCGATAGGTGATCGAATTTCTAAAATGATACCTATGGGTTCACAAGGTATGCCGATGACTATAAATCATGCGATGAAAATAGTCCCTGAGTTAAAAGAAGCTTACGAAAAAGAAAAAGATACAAAAGAAATAATAGACCTCGCACGCAAACTAGAAGGCTGCGTCAGACACATCTCCGTGCACGCTGCTGGAGTGGTGATATCACCCACTATCATTTCTGATTATACTCCGACTCAGCTTGATCCGAAGGGTGGGAAAATAATAACTCAATATGATATGTACAGTATCGAAGAAGCAGGACTTTTGAAGTTCGACTTTTTGGGTATAAGAAATTTGGCTATCTTAGCTGATGCTATAAGTTTAGTAAAAAAATTTTACAACACAGACATAGACATAGAGCGCATAGCTCTCGATGATAAAAAAACTTTTGAACTTCTCGCAAACGGACAAACAGAGGGACTCTTCCAGCTAAATGGAAGCGGGATGACGAGATATTTAAAAGAATTAAAGCCCACATCTATCCACGACATAAACGCCATGGTAGCCTTGTATCGTCCTGGGCCGATGGATTCGATTCCGGAATATATCAAACGTAAACATAACCCAAGTCTTATAAAATATTTAGATCCAAGAATGAAAAAATATCTAAGTGATTCATATGGAATCATCGTTTATCAAGATGACCTTTTGCTATCATCAATAGAACTCGCTGGATACAACTGGGAAGAAGCTGATAAATTTCGTAAGGCTGTCGGTAAAAAAATCCCAGCAGAAATGGCAGCTCAAAAAGAAAAATTAATAAAAGGAATTATAGCAAATGGCCAGACTCCAGCATTTGCCGAAAAACTCTGGAAACTTTTTGAACCATTCCAGGCATATGGTTTCGGTAAAGCCCACGCTGCGAGCTATGGTAAAGTGGCCTACCAAACAGCTTATATGAAAGCAAACTACCCCGTAGAATACATGGCTGCTATACTCACCGCAGAATCTGGCGATGTAGAAAAGATCTCTGAGATCATCGAAGAGTGTAAACACATGGATATCGCCGTGTTGCCTCCGAACATAAATGAAAGCTTTGGAGGCTTTACCTGCTTGCCTGCTGAAGCAGACACTGTAATCAGTAGCGAGAATAAAAGTAAAAAAATCAGGTTTGGATTTTATACAATTAAAAATCTAGGCACTGATATTTCTGATGCGATAATACAAGAGAGAAAAGATGGCGGTAAATTTAATTCTATGTCTGAATTCTTAGATAGGATAAAACATAAGAATTTAAACAAAAAATCCATGGAAGCACTGATCAAATCAGGGTGTATGGACGACTGGGGTGACCGTGGGGTTTTCCTTTCCAATTTAGAAAACATGCTCGCATATAATCACGAGAAAAATACTCAAAACAAAAACCAAGTTTCTCTTTTTGGAGATTTAAAAACAAATGTGGGCGCTTTTAAAATACAAGATGGTGAAAAAGCCACTCAAGCCGATAAACTATTATGGGAAAAAGAATTACTTGGACTTTATATCTCAGGGCATCCGCTTGATCGTTTACGAGACAAATTAGAAAGTCGAAACGTAAATATTAAGAAAATAAAAGCAGAGGGTGAAAACGAAATGCGAGTCACCATAGCTGGGATCATAGAGTCAGTACGGCAGGTAGTCACAAAGAAAAATGAACGGATGGCATTCCTTAAAATAGCAGACCTTACTGATTCCATAGAAGCAGTGGCTTTCCCCTCTATATTCAAGGATTCCATAGATATATTGGTGCCAGAAAAGTGCATAGCCCTATCTGGAAAAGTGTCTAACCGAAATGGAGAAAAAAGTATTATAATAGAAGCATTAAAAGAAATTTAAAACCTATGGAAAAAATACCAACTAGTAATGAATTAATTGAAAAACTTAAAGATTCTATTTTAAGTGATCTAGAAGAAAAACTGAAAGTATTTTACTCAAAAGCAATAAATGGTGCTTTTAATACTGGTGATGTAAATGAGGCTACTAAACTTTTTCTAGAATTAAATAAAATCAAAGGAGGAAAACTCAGCAAAGAAGAAGAAAAATTATGGGAAATAATAAAAAAAATACAGAAACAGAACCAAGAAAATAAATAATTACTCCTTGGGTGATGCATTTATCTTTCTACTTTTTATCTCTTCATATGCTTCAATATCTATCAAAACTAGATATGGCTTACCCTGATGTCTAGTGATCATAAATTGCTTTAAATTTAAATCATGCGGGAAAATATTATTTTGGAAAAAAATTTTTCTCATCTCTCGAATATCATCAACGGACGGCATTGGTGTACTCACCGAAGAGGCTGGATCTATGTTTATTTTTTCATAAAAACTATATTTATTATTATATTTATTTTCAGGTTTGTTAACTATGGCTGATAAAATGGGTTCGCAAAACATAACTCCAGCGAAGCACCCAGATCTTTTTACAACTTCTTGAAACTGAGGAGACTCAACTACTTTTTTTACTTTCGGAGAAATAACTATTTCATTTAAAGCAGAAACCATATTGTACCTAGCCCTCATATTAAAATCATCTTTATAATGTTCACTTATCGGATCACTCACACTACGTCCAGTATTAAAATCAACGTGAGCCTTAATACTTTCTTCGAAATTTTCTTTGATAAAAAAATGTGTCATAAAAACATCATCTCTTCTCATTTCCTCAATGGTGTGATTTTTCAATGCTTCCAATAAAGTACTTAGATATTCTTTATTTGGATAGTCTAAATTTACAATTACATCAAAATTATTTAAGTGTTCTATCTTATAAGATTTACCCTTCTTATTTTCGTTATTATTATTTACGTCACTGAATTTCTCCATAAATATCTAGTTATACAGACTCATTGCCTTGTCTTTGCCTTCGGTAAATACCATCTCGCAAGCTTCACTTATAGTTTTGCTTAGTTTTTTGATTTTTTCTAATTCTGGTTTTTTGAATTCTCCGAGGAGGAAATTAAGTACTGCCTTTTCTCCAGTTGGTTTTTTCATTTTCCCAGATGGGGTCGTAGGAGCTATGCCTATCCTGATACGCACAAATTCTCTAGACTTCAGATGATTTATTATGGACTCGAGACCATTATGCCCACCAGAAGATTTATCGAAAGATATTTTTATCTTCCCAAGAGGTAGATCTATGTCATCATAGACAACGATAAGATTTTCCAAATCTTTTTTTGTTTTCACAAATGGCTTTACAGCCTTACCGGAATTATTCATAAAGGTATCAGGAGTGATAAATTTTACCTTTTGTTCTTTTAGTTTCTTTTCTAGTATTTGAACTAAAATACGCCCAGCATTATGTCTGGTGTTTTCATATTCTTCGCCAGGGTTTCCTAGCCCTACAATTAATTTCATAATTAGATATTAACACTTCGTTAGAACTGAAAGCAAATAAAGCAAAATCTTATTAAGAAACATTATTTGATATGCTGTCAAGGATATTGTGTGATATATTATAGCCATGGAAGAAGAAAAAACATTGAAGCAATCTATTTTAGAACTTGTACGTTTTGCAGTTATAGCTCTCTTGATAGTTGTACCTATTAGGCTGTTTATCATCGAGCCGTTCGTCGTCTCAGGTTCTTCCATGTTCCCTACTTTTGAAAATGCCGACTATTTAATAGTAGACAAATTCTCATATGAAATAGGAAATCCAAAAAGAGACGATGTGGTCGTTTTTAAATACCCAAACGATACCACGAAATATTTCATAAAAAGAGTTATCGGCTTACCAGGTGACACCGTAGATATTAGTGGTAGTGAAATTACAATAACAAACGGAACTCATAAGAACGGATTTATACTAGAAGAACCATATGTAAAGAATATGTCAGATGACCAAGCGCATTTTGTATTAAAAGAAAACGAATACTTTGTCATGGGAGATAATAGGACAGCCAGCTCGGACTCTAGATACTGGGGACCAGTAGAGAGAGACCTCTTTGTAGGTAGAGCATTCCTTAGATTAATGCCTTTTAATAACATAGACATATTCCCAGGAAATTATAAACAAATAGAATCTTAATTGATAAAAAATATATGAAGAAACCAGGATCCAAAACCACAAAAGCAAAGGTACGAGATATCTCCTCCCCAAAAGGAATGAGAGATCTGATGAACGAAGAATATTATGCTTTCCAAGGTTTTTTTGAAAAAGCCCAAGAGGTCGCTGTGTATTATGGATTCAAACCTATTTCGACTCATATTATAGAAAACGAAGAAATATTCACTTCTAGTATTGGAGAAGGTACAGATATCATAGACAAGGAAATGTACACGCTTAAAACAAAAGGTGGCGACCACCTGGCTCTCCTACCAGAGCACACAGCCCCTGTCATGCGTGCATATGTAGAGCACGGCATGCAGAGTATGCCTCAGCCAGTGATGCTCTATCATTATGGACCAGTCTTCAGACACGACAAGCCACAGAGAGGTAGATACAGACAATTTTGGCAGTTTGATGTAGATGCTCTCGGTAGTGAAAAAAGTATCATGGATGCGATAGTCATAAAGACTTGTATCAGCATCATGGAGGAAGCAGGTGCTTCAAACTTATCTATAGATATAAACTCTATCGGTGACAAAGAATGCAGAAATTCTTACATAAAAGAACTTACAAATTACTACAAGAAAAATCTAAGCAGTCTCCCTGCTATAGACAGAGAAAGACTAAAGAGTAACCCTCTTAGGATCCTTGATTCCAAAGAAGAAAAAACTAAAGAGATAAACGAAGGCGCTCCTGATTCTATCTCATTCCTCTGCCCTGCTTGCAAGAAACACTTCAAAGAAGTATTGGAATATTTAGAAGAAATGGGAATACAATATAATATAAATAAAAACCTAGTGCGAGGACTTTCTTATTACACTCGTACAGTTTTTGAAGTTTTAGAAACAAACGTAACAGAAGAAGGCGCTTCCCCGCTTGCACTCGCTGGTGGTGGACGATATGACTATCTAGCAAAACAAATTGGTCACAAAAAAGATGTCCCTGCTGTCGGTTTCTCTATCGGAGTAGATCGTATAGTTTCATCTCCTTGGTACAAAAAGCTTGCCCCAAGAATTTTAAAGAAACCAAAAATTTACTTTATTCAGTTAGGTTCTGAAGCAAAATTAAAAAGCTTAAACATTATAGAAATATTACGAAAAGCGCACATACCTATAGCGCAGTCATTATCCAAGGATTCTCTAGGCTCTCAGCTGGCTATCGCGGAAAAGCTTGCTATCCCCTACGCTATTATCTTTGGAGTAAAAGAAGCTTTAGAGAATTCTGTAATAGTTCGAAACATGAGCAACAGGTCACAAGACACGGTCAAACTTCCAAAACTTCTAGAATACTTAAAAGAGCTTTAATTTAAATAAATTATGAAGAAGATTCTTCAACAAAAGGAGAAAGTACTTAGAGAAATTGCCAAGGAAGTGCCTTTGTCTGCCATAAAAACACCTAAGATAAAAAAAATCTTGAAGGAGATGTCTGTCGCACTAGCTAGCCAGAGCGATGGAGTGGCTATTGCAGCTCCACAGATCGGATACTCTTTTAGAATATTTCTTGTCTCAGGAAAGATTTTTTCTAAAAATTTCGTGAGAGGTGGCACTGAGGAAATATTAAAAGAAGAAGAAAACGAAGAAGAGGTTAAAAAGATTCCAGACCTCATTTTTATCAACCCAAAAATATCCAAACTTTCAAGAGACAAGGAATGGCTAGCTGAGGGGTGTCTCTCTGTTCGCTGGCTTTACGGAAAAGTACGCAGATCAAAAAAAGCTACCGCAACTGCTTATGATGAAGATGGTAACAAATTCACTCGAGGGGCATCAGGCTTACTTGCTCAGATTTTCCAACATGAGACAGATCACCTAAATGGAATATTATTTATCGACCATGCGAAAGACATAAAAGACGAACCGCCAAGCTAACCTATGAATAATAAATTAAATTTTGTATTTTTTGGAACACCGGAAGTATCATCTCAAACTCTGGATATTTTAAAAGAGAAAGGCTACCTACCTTCTTTGGTAGTAACAGCTCCAGATAAACCAAGTGGTAGAAACATGCTAATTCAGGAAACTCCTGTAAAAATCTGGGCTACAGAAAACAATATCCCTTATATCCAACCAGAAAAACTAACTACAAAAGAGCTAGAGATAAATGCTGATTTATTTATAGTTGTAGCTTACGGTAAAATAATTCCCGAAGAAATACTTAATCTCCCTACTTATGGATCTATAAACATTCACTACTCTTTGCTACCTAAATACAGAGGAGCGTCCCCAGTCGAAGCTGCTATATTAAATGGGGATACTGAAACTGGTGTGGCAATACAGAAAATGAAATTTGAATTAGATAAAGGTAATATCATCGCACTAGAGAAAGTCGAGATTGATAGCACAGAAAATACAACAGAACTCCGAAATCGCTTAATACAAATTGGTGGTCATCTGTTAGTGGACATATTACCAAGTATTATAGAAGGAACTACAAAAGAAACAATCCAAGATGAATCTCAAGCTACATACTGTAAGAAAATTAAAAAAGAAGATGGTTTAATAGATCTCAATGATGATACTATAAAAAACTATAACAAATTTAGGGCTTATACTCCCTGGCCTCGTGTTTTCTTTTTCCAAGGAGACAAAAGAGTCATCATCACTGATGCAAAACTAGAAGATGGTAAATTTGTAATAAAAAAAGTAATCCCTGAAGGTAAGAAAGAAATGGACTTTGAAATTTTCCAAAAATCTAATATTTAGAAGTAAAAGGATTACGTTTGGATATCCCCTTCATCATTTTTTTTACACTCGATGCTCCACGTTTGAATAGAGTCTGCTTGCGGTCTTTGTTTTTATTTATTTCTCTGAAAAGGCTTTCCTTTACTTTATCAATAGCGACATACAGATCTTCTTCGTCAGCACTAGAATAAAACTCTTTGCCTTCCATTTTTATCAGACAGTCCGCATGAAATATCTCTCCGCCTTTGTGGTGGTTAGTACTCTTACCCACTTCAAAGTGCACATGTACTTCTCCTCCATGCTTTTCAATACCAGAGAGTAATTTTTCTAGATTGGTCACTCTTTTTAAAACATGATCCTTTATAGCATTTGTTAACTCGATATTTTTAGTTAATAGATTTATTTGCATATACTTACACTATATCATAAATTTATGTTTTTTGTAAGTGAATTTTGTATTAAAGATTTCAATATCATAATAGTTATTAATAGTAATAACAGAAAACCTAATGCTGCGTATAAATTATCAAATATTTGAATTAAGTATATAAACCCAAGGCCAGAAATAAAACCAAGTGGCATAATTACCAGCATTGACAAAGCGATCGCACCCATCTGATAATAGATAAATTTCTTAAAACCTATATTTGTTTTATGCACATATGTAGTCAAGATAAATGGAGTGCCTACAACAAATTTTATTATTATTATTGCAATAAAGTGGTTCCCTCTACTCATCTTTTCTATAGACTCAGTGAGGACTGACACAGTAGGGCTAGTATACCGATGCAGTAAAATATTACTAGTGGTTTTAGTTTTACCAATCAAAAACCATAAAATATTAGGTATCAAAGCCCCAAAAAAACTCAGAAAGATAACAGGATATATTGATAAAAAGCCCTGAGAAGACAAAAAGCCAAGAGCAAACAGAGCTATCTCCCCGCCAAGCAAAGCTCCGAAAAATATAATTATGTATTCGTATGATTTGTATTCGATTATGAATAATCGAAGTAATTCAATGGTCTCATTCACTAAATAATAATATCATTTAAAAATGTTATAATAAAGCATGGCGCATCCGATAAAAATACTAATAATAGGTAGTGGATTTGGTGGTGTATACACTCTAAAAAACCTACATAAAATTTTTCATAAAAATAAAAATATCGAGATCAGCATGATCGGCGAGAAGAATTACTTTTTATTTACCCCTCTTCTCCACGAAGTAGCTACTGGGGGGATAAATGCGGGCAACATCATAGAGCCTATTCGTACGATACTTGGATGCTGTTTAAAGAATTTCTATCTAGGAAAAGCTGAACTCATAAATACTACAAATAAAACTGTGGGTTTTCGCGGTATAGAGTTGAGCTATGACTACCTAGTACTCGCCCCAGGAGCACAGACAAACTTTTACAATACGAAAGGTGCCGCAGAAAATTCTTTTTCACTCAAATCCCTTGAAGACGCGATAAATATAAAAAATCAATGTCTCATCAAGATGGAGTGCGCTCTACATGCTAAAGATAAAATAGAACAAAAAAGGAAATTGTCTTTTGTTATAGTCGGTGGTGGACCTACTGGAGTAGAGCTAGCAGCTGAAATACAAGAATTAATAACTGAAAATTTCTCTCATTATTATTCTAAGGAGTTGATAAGTGAATCTTCAGTAATTTTAATCCAAAAAGCATCTGAGCTCACACCACAGTTTGGGGCCAAAATGCGTCAAAAAAGCCTCGAGGTTTTGAGACAAAAAGGAGTAAAAGTTATTCTAAACACAGAAGTCAAAGAAATAGGTGCTGACTTCGTAAAACTAGGCGATGACACAGAAATACCCACAGAAACAGTAATCTGGGTGGCTGGGATCAAACCAAATGCACTTAATTTTGACAAACAAGTAGAACAGTCTCCCTTGGGGCACCTAATAATAAATGAATACCTACAACTCAAAGACAATTCCGAAATCTTTGCGATTGGAGACATAGCCCTATTAAAAGACAAAAAAACTGATCAGTATTTCCCAGCTCTTGCTCAAGTCGCAGAAAAACAAGCCTTGTATGCTGCAAACAACATAGAAAAACTAATAAGAAACAAGGCTTTGATGCCATTTAATTATAAAAGTAGTGGGACCTTGGTCTCCCTCGGAGAGTGGATGGCTGTCGGCGAAGTATCTGGTTTTACATTTTCTGGACGCATAGCCTGGTGGTTCTGGAGGACAGTATATCTTTTTAAATTAATATCACTCAGGAAAAAATTCAGAGTTGCCTTTGATTGGACTATAAACTTATTTTATCCTAGAGATATTTCTCAGTTTTAGTTTAGGAGGAATCTCAAACTAGATACCACGCGAATCTTTTTGAATTCAGGGCTTCCTGGATCTTTTTCAGAGATATCAAACACGCCTTGGTTCCCTCGAGATATAGACCCTAGCTTAGAGTTTGACTCTGTTGCAAATTGCTGTGCGGAGTCTTTAGCATTCTTTATAGCTTCAGCAAGCATTTCTGGCTTAATACTGTTTATATCAGAAAACTGAAATTCGATAGAATTTTGATTAAAAGTCACTCCTTGTTTTACAAGTGATAGAGTATCACGAGAAGCAGATTTTACTAGATCAACTTTTTTGGTATACACAGATAGTTGAGTGGTAGAGTTATATCTAAAGAGTGAGCCAGTATATGTATCTTGGTATATATTTACAGGAGCGATATTTATCTCAGCATCTTCAAATCCTTTTTCTTTTAGGAAAGTTGTGACTGCTTTGGTGTTCTTATCAATGCTAGCATATAGAGAATCAACGTCGTTGGATTTAACTTCGAAGTTCATAGACCATATGGCTACATCAGCTTTGACGATCCTCTCTGACAGACCTTTGACTTCTACGTATGCTCCTTGATTTGAGAAATTGCTTGCAGCAAAATAGAACACTACTGAAAATACAAGTAATGCTACCGCTAGGCTGAATTTTCCGTAAATTTTAATGTTTTCCATAAATATTATTTGTACTTCTTCTTAGTAACTTTCTTAGCCAGAGTTGCCTTCTTTGTTACAAGTCGCTTTTTAGTCTTGTGTGAACGACGAGACTTTGGGCGGATACTTAGTGTTGTGTTTCTTTTTGCCATATAATTTTCCCCGATTGCTCGCAATAGCAAGCCTGAACGGTAATTTTGTATTATTAATGAATATCTTATATTATACCCTTTTTTAAGTTTTTTTGCAAAAACTTATCTATACAGGTTGTTTTTGTTCGTGATGTAGGGCGATAAGAGCAAGAACTAGTATATATATAATGTGATCATCAATAAGTGGGTTATTCTCTGGCAAAAGTAGGGCTAAGTACATCAAAAAAAGCATAACTCCCCCCGCTAGGCACCCCCATTTTACATATCTATTAAGCAGTAAAGTCCCCCCTACGAACAAAAGCCCAAGCATAAACAACCAATCCACCACAGCCACCCCGGCCATACTATGAAAGACAGCAGCAAATGGACCCTTAGCTGCAAACGTAAGAAACCCTGCTGTAGGTGACCCGCCGTGGACCCAAGCCTTTTCCGCAGTCGTAGCAAAACCTAAACCAAAAAGCTTATCGAAAAATGCCCAAAGAAATACAAGACTCATCGCATAACGAAGTATCGCGTAAACTAAATTTTCTTTTTTCATGTTTTATTTATTAAATAAAATTAATAATATATTTTTATACCCATCCTATCTGCGACCTTTTCGTTACTAAATAGTATTGGGTGATTTATCCTTGTTTTTTGAGCCAGGAGACCATTTTAGTAAATGTCGATTTGCCTACTCCTCCATCAGCTGTGAGCCCTTGAGCTTTTTGAAATGCTATTACTGCAGTCTTTGTGCTAGCACCATAGTCATTATCTACCTTATTAGAAGTTTTGTTATAAATATTTAAAAATTTCTGCACACTACCTACAGCTGGGCTAGCATCCCCTGGCTCTATGACTGCGCCTTTGTCAGCAAGTTTTTGTAACTCATTTATCAAAGTTTGGTGCTTATGTGTAGTCGTGGTAGGTTTTGTCGGAGTTGGAGTGGTAGGCTTTACTACGACTGGAGCAGGAGTAGGTGCGGGAGTAGGTGTTTCTATTTTAGGAGTTTCATTTGCTATGGAATTTTCAGTTTCCATATTTCCCAGAGAGAGTTTTAATTTTTCGTTTTCTTCTTCGAGTTCTTTGATCTTTTGATTTTTTACATAGTCACTACCAGACTGCATCGTATTAATAGCCCAGTATCCTCCGAATCCAAGAAGGGCTAAGCTAAGAGCGAGAATCAAAATAAATTTTAAATTTTCCATATATACAATTTTACTCTATTACCTCTCTAGTTTCAAGGCGTGATATAGCGTAATGGGTATATTTATTTTAGATAACTATCAAAATAAATAGCGTGGCATGTGTACCCACCTGGATTTTTAACCAAATAGTCTTGATGATACTCTTCAGCCGGGTAAAATTTCACAAGTGATTCTAGTGTGGTAACCACTTTATCTTTCCATCTCTTGGAATCATTTACAATTTTAATAAAATCTTCTCCTTCTTTTTTCTCTTCTTCGCTTCCATAGAAAATAGCAGACCTATATGAAGTCCCTTTATCGTTCCCTTGCTGATTCAAAGTTGTGGGGTTATGAATTTGAAAGAAAAAATCTAACAGATTCTTATATGAAGTTTTTTCAGTATCGTATTCTATCTCTAAAGCCTCGGCATGACCTTCGTGGTTATGATATGTAGGATTGTCCACACTTCCACCAGTGTACCCCACTGTCGTGTCGACCACGCCAGGTTGTTTCCTTATTAGATCTTCGAGTCCCCAAAAACACCCTCCCGCAAATACTGCTTTTTTTATCATTACCCAATTATTCTATCTTTTTTTATAAACGTAGTACAGTGCAAGAGGCGCTGCCCAGTTTGCAAACCTTTCTATGAAATCCCAAATAGGCATACCTACAAGCGGACGTACGAGAGCTGTCCAGAACCCCCAGAAAGCCATCCAAAGTAACAGTGGCCTGATCGGCTTCCAGAGAACAATTATTGCCATAATAATATCCATCACCCCTACTAACATAATAAAAGTCCCAGCCATACCTGCATCTAAACCAGTAAGTTGCTGAGTCCATTTTATCCAGTCAGCCTTACCTAAAACTGCAAACACACCATGACCTAAAAACTCACCAGCTACACCAATACGAAGAATCCATTCTAATTTTTTATCATTACTCATAAAAATAAATGGTTAATTGCTAATATATTAATTATACTCCTATATTTTTAAAAAAAAGTTCAAAAGGTGGATAACAAAAAAAGCTGCGCTCGGATTACTCCATCGCGCAGCCTAAGGCTTTGCTTCCCATTTTGAGCATTCAAACTGCTCAAGAAAGTAAGCCATCTTGTGTGCTCTACAATGCAGGATCACAAAGCACCCATTCGGGTAAAATTTCTTCTGAGTTTGGAGACCAAAGAATAAAGTATTCTCATCCCATTCAATGTCTTCAGAAATATTCCCCTTTTTAAAGTCTTCCTGGTTTTTGTAATATATCAACCTGCCCATATTACGCCCAGTGCGCCCGGACAAGATAATAAAATCTATCTCGACGCCATCCCACCAATCTGGCTCATTGGCACGATGAAGATCCTTGTGTTTTGGCATTACTTGCCCCATTAGTGGAGCAGATAAAACCAATAATAAAATACAAACTTTAGCGAAACGTATCGCTAAAGTTTTCATTTTAGCGTTCATATTTCACCTCTATTTTCAATATATACCTATCAACCAAAAAGTCCACTCCCAGCTCAAAACAAATATACGTGATACAATATCACTTAAGGTAACTATAAAAAATGTCCACAGAATCGTCAAACCCTAATAGAGATTTCTCTGGTGAACTTTCAACGGAGCATATCAATGCCATCGCGCAAGAGATTTTCAAGATTTCCGAAGATAAAGATCTCTTATGGGATATGCTTCCCCTGAAAAACACCGAGGGGCGTTTTGAGATTTCACTCTCAGATGAAGCCGGTAATGGACATGATTATTGGAGTTTTGACTCAGAAGAAATTACCAACAAAATCATAGACCGTCTCAGCGAAATACTTGAACAGAAACAGTAAACACCATATTGTCTTTTTTACCTCATTAGTCTGCTTTAATAAAACGGCTCTTACTAAGTTTAAGTTTCTATCTAGATTGTAATTTTGACGAAACAGGGGCTGTTTTCTTTGCTTCAGTTTTAGTTTCTTTTGTTTTTGTTCCGTGAAAATGATATTCTCCATCGCGAAGTCCCCAGTCTTTACAATTTGTCTTACACGTATGCCCACCCTTAAAATCAGTCCTACCTGGGTGTGCAAAGGATATCTGTGGGGTAAGTAGAGTTATTATAAAAATAAAAAATATAAACTTCTTCATTAAGTCATTATTGTTAGAGCTATTACAAGCGCAGTACCTAAAATAGCACTACTGAGTACGATAGCTGGAGCTAAGTTACCTTTGTTTATCTCCTGCCATTCATCTATAGGTGTGATCCAAGAAAAAACTTTGACCAGTATCCCTAGAGATATAGCCATAGAAACAGCCCCTGTTATCGCCCAACCAAAAGTTATTAAATATTGTTGTAAAATTTCCATATTTATAATATTAAACCAAAAAAAGTAAATTTGCTACTGGCTCCCCAACAGACTACAGATCCGACAATTTAAGACCACCTTTAGTGCTAAGAAATTTTTCAAGGCTGCCCATCGAACCAAACCAGCGGATATTTCTATGTAAATTTTTCTTTATTTCTTCATTCCATCCAGGACCCCCAAGAGCAATAAAAATTTTATATTTCTTTGTAAGTTTTTTTGTTTTTTCTAAATACTTCTTTGGATTATTTATATTGTAAAGCTTTGTAATGCAGATCATATTTGGCTTTATTTCTTTTACTGCTTTTTCAAGTTGTTCATAAGATATATTCATACCTAGAACATGAGTGTCTATATTGTTTTTACCCAAAACTAGATTAAGCATCTGGAGAGGTATGATATGATTATCTCCTTCAGCACAGAGCAAGATTGCCCTTTTCCTATTTTTATTATTTTTACTTACAAACTGCTCTAACTTAGATAGTTGTTCACTTATACGAAAACTCATTCTATGTTCTTCGTATATGGAGATAATTTCTTTGCTATAATCAAATCCAATCTTGTGAAGTACTGGGACAATATAAGTATCCACGATGTTGGTGATATTATTCCCAGATAAGTATGTTGATTGCAATAACACAAAAGCCTCTTCGTGTTTGTTTTTCAACATCAGGTCATAATACTCTTCCCACTCTTGGATTTTCTTTTCTTTTTGTTTACTATATCTTCTGATCACATAAGAATTTAAAGATATTTTGGGATAGCGCTTGAAGAAATCATTCAACTGGTCTCTAGAGACACGATAATGCCGACCAGTGGTCAAACTGGCTTTAAGCTTACCTGCCCAGATCCAACGTTTTATAGTGGTCTCGTTTACTTGGAATATTGATGCGAGTTGTGGTGGTGTGAAATGCATGATTTGCATGATACTATCATAACCTATATTATTATAAATATCAATAAAAGGTCGATTATAAATTTATAATAAATGAATAAATAATATGAATAAACTTAATGTATTAGATTTAATATCTATTGTTCTAGTTGTAGTGGGTGGTTTAAACTGGGGGTTAGTAGGTATATTAAACTTCAATTTAGTCTCAGCTCTCTTTGGGGATATGTCCGCTATTTCTAGGATCGTTTTTGCGCTAGTTGGAATCGCGGCTATATACCTAGCTACTCAAGTTATGAGTTTTTCAAGAAAATAATCACTCCGTGGATTAAAAACAGGATAGTGATTCAATAATTTTCACTAAAAAACTACCCGTAAATGGTAGTTTTTTAGTTTGTTATTTAAAGAGATGTATCTAATATAAATACTAATTTTCATCAATATGTATTTCTACATATTCTGAATCATCACCACCATATAGTGTTTTTCCATTTCCATTAAAAGCTCTGACTCCATGGTCTGGAACAAAAATCTTCCAAGAAATATAGTTGTTGCTTGTTACATCAATATTTGGTTTAAGGTCAACCTCGAGAGTGAGATTCGCTCTATCGTTTTCTCTTATTGTTTCATTTAAACCGGAGAATGTAATACTGTATAGATCTCCACCTTCTCTGTCCCAATCACTGCCATTATCAGCATTTATACTATCTAGTTCGTTCCCGTCCAATAGAAGCCTGATCTCTTCAAATGTATTCCAAGGTAAATCTTCTCCATTATTGTTTCCAGTAAACTCAAAATTAAACTCTACCCTATCTAACCTGATATCCCCATCTCGCACATCAAAATTTACTTCCATAACTTCAGAATTATCGTCACCTTCCTCTAAAGAAGTATCGTCCCCGTATCTTATATCAAAATTTTCGATACTTCCAGAATTACCATTTAAGTTATTATTGTTGTAATTATAATTATAACTATCACACCTTTGTCCTGTTGTTTCTGAGTAAATATACCCCGGTCTACAGCCCGGAATTGAGCTGGTATATGAAACCGGATTATAATTATAATTTGTTGAATAAGCACCTAGCACTTGCCCAACGCCTGCGCCCAAAAGCTTATAACACATATATTGCCCATTGCCATAAACAGTTAATACAAAATCACTTGGGCATATTTGTCGATAATAGGCATAATCCGAAGCATTGTTCTGACCACTGTTTGAATAAAAAAATTGGGCATCTGCCTTATCAATAGATAAGCTAAAACTTAGTAAAATCAAACAAAACCCTAGAAATCCATATATTGAAATTTTATTAAAAATAGTATTCATACTCGTACTATAACTCTGATATATAAATTCACAACCTTTACACAATCCAAAATATATTATTTAATATAAAAAATGCCACCCGCGTTTCCTTGGGTGGCATAAGGCTAATACTACAAATTAATCAGAGATTAGAAACCGAAGTGAAAATTCATTCCTGCCTGGAAAGATGAGATGGTATGCCTCGTATCGGTGAATGGCTTTGAGTATCTCCATTCCCCGAACACTGACGAGTGTGCAGTAATTTTCTTTTCAGCTCTAAGTTTTAGAAAAAGAGTTGCAGTTGGTTTTTTAAATTCAAGAGGAGCATTGTCCCCTCCTAAACTAAAATCCCCAACGACTTTTACTTTTCTGGATGGTTTAAAAGTGGTTGAAATTCCGACTTTGTTTAAGAAACCAGTTTTATGATGTTTATCCGAACCGGAAAAAATCATAAGGTTGTTGTAAGCCTCGGTAGAGACTTTTTCTCTAAGCTCCCATTCTTTTGAAACTACAACGGCAAACTTTCGAACGCTAAAATCTCGCATCCGATAATTAGTGAAAGAAGTCTCCACTTTAACTGTTTTGGTGGGTTTATAAACTAAACACCCACCAAGTTCTAGTCTTTCGCCTTTGTTTGGGCTTTTTCTCGTTAGAGCAAATTGCCCCAGAACTTCAAAGCATCCATAAACTTTTTTCCCCAGCTTTCGTTCAAGCTTGAGTGAAGCGAATGATATAGGATGGTGAAATTCGGACTCCCCTGTATCCCACTCATGTTGGACTGACCCAACCCCAAAGTTTACAGAAACAGCAGTCTTTTCTTCTTTTTCCTGGCTAAAAGCCGAGAATGAAGCAAAAACCACATAAAGAAAAATAGCCAAAATGGCCATTAGTTTTTTCATTTTTAACCTCTCTACTTTATTTGATTTTTCTTAATACATAAAGAACATACTTCTTACAGCGAGGATTATACACATAATCCTCGCTAATTTCAATATGGCTTCATTTGCTCCGGGGGTAGGGATCGAACCTACGACCAATCGCTTACACTTATCCTCTTATTACTAAAAGGGATTGACTATATCATCTCCATATTCACAAATAAATTGTAAACTTAGGAGCAAGGCGCTTCGACTGATTTTGAATCAGGCTACTCCTATAAAAGGATAGTCTCTGAACCTGCCCTAAAATTTAGGGATTGGCTGCTGATTGCCCTCTCGTGAGGGTTTCCAGCAATTCACCTTGTTTTCGATCTATCTTTCGATAGAAAGCTGCGTTATACCTGACTCGACTTCTCTGTGACAATTGGCACACAAAAGCACACACTTATCTAATTCTTTTTGCACAACAATCCATGCACGAGTATACCCTTTATCACCAACACCAAAACTTTTTTCTTTAGCATTAATGTGGTGAAGTTCTAGGGCTCCGATACATTTCATATATCCGCAAATTTGGCATTTGCCACCTTTGTATTCGACTGAAAGAACTTTTATTTTCTTACGTCGTTTTGCAACAGCTTTAATAAGTGCTTCTCGTCTATCGGCATATTTCCTATTGTCTGGCATAAATATATTATACCAAAGGGTGGAAATTTCCACAGGCGACCGCTCTACCACTGAGCTACCCCGGAATGTATTAAATTTAAAAGGAACTTACATATAGTACCAGAAAACACAGAAAAAACAACCCAGGCGGAGTTGCATTATTAGTAAAATAATATAGAATATTGTAGTTAGTCTTTTAGATAGAGGGGCCCTTAGCTCATCTGGCTAGAGCGCCTCATTTGCAATGAGGAGGTGGCAGGT
>CAYHIX010000001.1:41323-63456 GCA_964356875.1 uncultured Candidatus Saccharibacteria bacterium | reverse complement strand
ACGCCGCCAGCGTTCATCCTGAGCTAGGATCAAACTCTAACTAAAAGTTAGTTCCCATTTAAGGGATTAGAACGAAACAAAACAAAAAACAACAATGCTATTTGTGTTGTATTTAATTTCGATCCTAGCTCTAAAAATTATTACTCATTAAACTTCTTGAGACTTGCTTCCCGGCTCCCGGCCGGGGTTCTCAAATTTATTATATTTTCAAAGGATTTATTTCACTCATGGAAACAAAAACGCCCTATCTCATACAAGAAAAGACGCTGGAGCAAGTATATATTAAGGTATTATGTATGTCAAGCACTAAAATGGCCCCTTTCAGGGCTATTTTAGTGCTTTTTATTTCTTTACTTTTTTAGGTTTCTTTTTCTCTTTACGAGCACCCATTCCTTTTGCCATATAATTTTATTTTGTGTTACTTTCTAATAGATTAATTATATCATATTTAATTTATTTTCAACCTCTATGAGCCTCTCATATTTACACATACGTTCAGCTTTAGTGATAGATCCTGCTTTTATAAATTCACACGAGAGCCCAACCGCCAAATCAGCTATCGTTGTGTCGAGTGTCTCCCCTGACCTGTGGGAAATAAAGGCTGACCAGCCTGCGTTCTTTGTCATCTGTATTGCTTCGATTGTTTCAGAAACAGTGCCGATCTGGTTCGGTTTAATTAAGACTCCATTCACAGCGTGTTCTTCGATCACTCGCTTGATTAATTTTGTATTAGTAACAGTTATGTCGTCACCAATAATTTTAATACGATCTCCAAGTCTCTTGGTAATTTCTTTAAACCCATCCCAGTCCTCTTCGGCGAGTGGATCCTCTATGGAAACAATCGAATAATTATTCACAAGTTTCTCATACCAATTTATCAGTTCAATATTAGTCAAAGATTTTTCTTCTCCATTAATTTTTATATTATAGAAACCACTTTCATAAAAACTTGAAGCGGCCACATCGAGAGCTATCTTTACTTCATCTCCTAAATGACCCGACCGATCGATTGCCTTTTCTATGAGTTCTATTGCTTCTTCGTTCGTGCTTAGGTGTGGAGCAAAACCTCCTTCGTCTCCAAAATTTGTACTATAATTATGTTCTTCTAAAATTTCTCTAAGCGCAGAAATAATCTCCCCAGCCATTTCAATTTTTCCATAAAAGGATTGAGTGCCCATAAGCACAATCATAAATTCTTGAATATCGACACCATTGTTCGCATGTTTACCTCCGTTAATTATATTCAAGCAAGGTATGGGTATCGTGAAATTTTTACTATTAATTAAATCTCCAAAATATTCATAAAGTTCTAGATCTTTTTCTTTAGCGCAAGCTTTCGCAAAAGCCATTGAAACGCCGAGTATAGCATTTGCTCCTAATCGGGATTTATTTTCTGTTCCATCTAGATCTATCAACGCTTTGTCGAGTGTTTTCTGATTAAAATCTTTGTTTATTGTAAAATTATTTATCTCAGTATTTATGTTATTAACAGCATTTAATACACCCAACCCTTCATACCTACTCATGTCATGATCGCGTAACTCTAGAGCCTCATGTGAGCCGGTGCTTTTACCTGAAGGTACGGCTGCATCTCCAGTAGCCCCACTTTCAAGTTCGCAAAATACAGAAATAGTAGGATTACCTCTAGAGTCTAAAATTTCACTTGCTTGTAATAATTTTATTATAGACATATTAACTACAAGGTGTTTACATTTTTATTAATTTTCAAATGTTTCTCTGCTTCATTTATTAATTTCTTCATAACTTTAACAGCGTCTACGGGATATTTCCCTTTTGCTGTTTCTTCTGACAGCATAACTGCGTCTGCTCCTTCTGACACAGCAATTTCCACATCAGTAACTTCAGCACGTGTCGGTGCAGGATTTTCAGTCATGCTAAATAGCATCTGGGTTGCTATGATTACTGGCTTACTTAAATCTTTACACACCTTAACTATTCTTTCCTGTAAAAATGGTACTTCTTCAATGGGAAATTCATTACCTAGATCTCCCCGTGCCACCATTACAGCGTCAGCTTCATTTACAATATTTTCTAAATTTTCCATTGCTTCTTTTCTTTCTATTTTTGCAATGATTTTTTGAGTGCCTGAAAATTCTGAGATAATTTTTTTACATTCAATTATGTCTAACTCTGAGCCCACAAAAGACACTGCTACATAATCCAAATTATTTTCTGCTGCAAACTTTATAAAATTTTTATCTGCATCAGTAATAGAAGAAAGGGCATTGCGATCAAAAGTATGTCCTACGTTTTGCTGTATTCTTGGACCAGGCAGATCAGCTATTATTGTAATTTTTTTATTATTAATATTTCCTAATTTCCTTATCAACTGAACAGCTGTTAATTTTAGTTGAACTTCCCCGAAAGAAAAATTAAGTCTTGCAACATCTAAACCTTCCTTTATCATACTGTCTAATACATCCTCTTCTGCTGAAGCTGGGCCTATGGTGGCGATAATTTGAGTTAATTTCTTTTGATCTAAAACATGTTCATCTTTTTTTCTGATTTCTTTATGAAGAGAGTGCCCATCTTTATCTAAGTCGTACATCAAAACGGAAGCAAAAGGAATCTCAAGATCAGCTATTTCTTCATCTCCTATGTTTTCAATATATTTCACTAAAGCACGCAAAGAATTACCATGAGCCACGATAAGCACATTTTTACCTTCAACGACTTTAGGCAAAACATTTTCTATAAAAAAAGGTATTACTCTCTCGTAGACCATCTTGAGTGACTCTCCGTTTGGTATCGAATAATCCCAACCCCTCCTGAGTTTTTTAAATTCCTCTCCTCCCAAAATTGCCTCCATTTCAAATTTATTTTTACCAGTGTAGTCACCGTAGTCTCTCTCATTTAGTGCAGAGCTGTGTTCGGTGGGAACTTTATATTTTTTACAAACATTTAATATACAAGACAAAGTTTCAATTGTGCGTACTTCCATTGAAGCAAAAGCGCAATCTATATTTAGATCTTTAATGAGTAGTCCGAGGCTTTCTGACTCAATAAATCCTTGATCTGTTAAATGAATATCTCGAGCCCCGGTCCATTTACCCAACTTGTTCCATTCTGATTCTTGGTGTCTAACTATAATAAGTTTACCTTTCATATTATTTATTAACTATATTTTTTAATTCTTCCCCTTTAAAGAAATCTATAAGATTTTGTGCAGCGACTTTAGCCATATCTTCTCTCGTTTCCAGATTAGCTGAGGCTGTATGCGGAGTGAGTACTACGTTTGGAAGTTGTATGAGTTCGGGGGAAATTTGTGGTTCAAATTCAAATACATCTAGCCCTGCCCCAGCGATCACTTTATCTTGTAATGCCTTCACTAAAGAATGCTCATCTACTACAGGACCACGAGAAGAATTTATGAGAAAACTTGTCGGCTTCATCATTCTTAAAGTCTTCTCATTTATTAGGTGTTTTGTCGAAGGTAAAAGTGGTACATGTAAACTCAAGAAATCCACCTGTGGTAAAAGTTCTTCGAGAGAAGAATAAAATACAGCACCATGATCTTGCTCCATTTTTTCATTTTTATTTACATCAGTATAAATGATTTTCAAACCTAAACCTTTAGCAAAACAAGCGACTCGTTCCCCTATCTTACCTCCACCGACTAAGCCTAGAGTCTTACCTGAAAGTGCAGTACCAATAAAACGCATCGGAGACCACCCATCATACTTGCCCTCTCTTATGAATTTATCTGATTCTATTATTCGGTTCGCTAGTGTGAGCATAAAAGCTATGGTGTGCTGTGCTACTGCTTCGTTCGTAAGTGGAGTCGGAGAATTTGCTACGACAACACCGTGGTCTCTCGCTTGATCTATATCTACATTGTCGTACCCTGAAGCATAATTTGAAATTATTTTTATAGAAGGTGAAGATTTAAAAACGACTTCGTCGATCTTGTCCGTTAAAAGTGTAATAACTCCATCATAAGGCTTTGCTGATAAAAGAGCCAAGAGCTCTTCTTGGGTGAATATCTTGTCTTCTTTATTTATATCGACTACATAGCCCTTGCTTTCGAGCATAGAAATAGCGATGTTTGGTATTTCTCTGGTAATTAAAATGTTTTTTGTCATAGTCTTATCTTATCATTTGTCCTGAATTAATAAAAACTAACCCTTTTACAGATTAGTTTTTATTATTTCTTTATAAAATTATATTACATCATTTCCTTCGCATCCGCTTCAGACATAAACTTGAACATGTTGCCTCCGCAAACTGCACATGTGCCCTTCGCAGAATACCTATTTTTTTCATTCTTAGTCACTACTGGATTTGTCATCTCCCTCATAGTAGGTTTGTTATTTGTTCTGCACTTCATACACAAAGCTTGTAGTACTTTCATATTTTTATATTAGCCCTTGGGCTACCCCGCTTATAGCGGAAATTATTGATATACCTAAAAGTATAGCACCGAGTAGCATAAATACACAAATGTATAGTAAAATACTATACATGGGAACAAAGCTAATATATTTTGTCAGACATGGCGAAACAATACTAAATGCAAAAAATATAAGACAAGGACCAGATGGATCCTTGAGTGAAAAAGGTAGAGCTCAAGCACTAGATACTGCGAGAAGGTTCCCAAAAGGTAGGGGCCGCCCACAAGTCATCATCGCGAGTCCTTTCCAAAGAACAAAAGAAACCGCGGAAATAATAGGCAAAGAATTAGGCATGAGGGTGCAGTATTCAGATCTACTGGTGGAGAGGAGAAATCCTTCAGAGATCATAGGTAAAAATGGAGACGACTTAGAAGTCAGAAAAATAGTAGACCAGATAGATAAAAGTTTCCACGAAGATAACCTCAGATACTCCGACGAAGAAAACTTTGTAGATTTAAAAAAAAGAGCAAAAAAATTATTAAAATTTATCAGAAGAAGATGGCAAAAGCGAATAGTTGTAGTCACTCATGGAATATTTTTAAAGATGGTCATAGCCTACATGCTCGAAGGAGAAAAGCTTACTGCTTCTGAGTACAACAAGCTCAGCTATTTCAACCCAGTAAATAACGCTAGCATGACTATAGTCTCATACACTCCGCATTTCTTTATAAAAGATGAGTGGAAAGTCATAGTCTGGAACGACATAGCCTAATATCATATCCCCACTACTCCGAATATTTTTCCAATTCCAAAAGTAATGATCATGGCTAATATGCCTCCTATCAAAACTCTAATGGTAGCTTTTAATTTATTGGCGCCACCAGCATGTGCACTGAGTACCCCTGTGATGATAAGTGCAACAACTACAGCAATAAAAGTAGATAAAATTTGCATGGATGTAGGTACTATCAATATAGCTATAATGGGCACAATGGCTCCACAAAAAAAAGCTATGCCGGATGCATAAGCAGCGTGAAAGGGATTTGTAAGGTCTGTCGGGTCTATGTTTAATTCTGCATCTAAATGTGCTGCAAATGCATCCTTTTCAGTAAGTTCTTTAGCTACCACTTCTGCTGTACCCCTAGATAAACCTTTACCTTGATAAATGACTACGAGTTCTTCGAGTTCTTTTTCTGGAGCAAGCTCTAATTCTCTACGTTCTGTTTCTATTAAAACTTTTTCTGTGTCTCGCTGTGAACTAACTGATACATATTCACCTAATGCCATAGATAATGCTCCTGCTACCAGTGCAGCTACTCCAGCAGTCAACACAAAACTTTTTGAATCTGATGCCCCAGCCACACCCACTATTACAGCAGAAACAGACACAATACCATCGTTTGCACCAAGAACAGCGGCACGCAACCAATTTAATTTTTTATTTGTAGAAGAAGTTTGTACTTCAATATGAACTATCGGGTCGCGTAATGTATCCATACGTACATTATACCATTTTTTCTTTAAATTTCAGAGTTAAATGATCTTATTACTACCCGGAAATGACTGGAAACTTTCCTATATATTTTTGGTCTTTTATTAAATCTACTAAAACTTTAGCTACTTTTTTTCTAGATGTTTGTATTTCTGCTGGACCTCCTTCCGTAAGTACGTAACTAGTAGTATCTTTATCGCTCTTACTCAACTTTAATACACGCACAATACTAAAATTTAACCCTGAGTTTTGTAAAACTTTGACATGTTCTATGCCATCATTTATTCTATCTGGATCCACAAGCTTAACAAAAAAATTCAACACCTTATCAATAACAGAAGGCGCATCCCCGGGAACTCTCGCCCCCGTTCCAGTAAGACTCAGCACTCTCTTTATGCCTAAGTTCTGCATAGCTTTCACAATATTTTGCATACCCTTAGTTTGCATTAACGGATCAGAACCTTTTATGTGCCCAAGCACACTTATGACAACTTCTGCTCCATTCATAGCTTCTGTGACATATTCATAATTCATCACATCCCCTTTTTTTATCAGGACATTATTTGGAAGATATTTATCGGAATTATTATTATACACACAAGCGACAACTTCAAAACCTTTATCAATAGCGCGCCTCACTACTTCTACTCCAGTCCTACCATCAGCACCAAATATACATACTTTCATAAATTATTTTTATATTATTTTTTTAATTTAAAAATGCTCGGTATTGGTATAAACATACTTACTCTGTTTTTGTATTCTATAAAATCTGGATTCTCTGCCATCTTTTTTTCTAACATGGGAACTCCGGAAACTTTTAAAATCAAAAATGTGATAGTAGCAGGTCCAACAATGCCGACCCAGCCACCTGGCACAGAAAGGGATATTATCCATATTCCCCACCACGCCAAAACTTCACCAAAATAATTTGGATGCCTAGTGTATGCCCATAGTCCACTTTGCATGAGTTTGCCTTTGTTTTCTGGGTTTTTAATAAATCGCGACAACTCTAAGTCACCAACAACTTCAAAATAAAAACCGCAAATCCAAACTAAAAGACCGACCAAATCTAGAATACCGAATGAAGCTATTCCTCCATTATTGGTGATGAATATAGGTAAAGCGATCATGAACAAGAAAACGCCCTGAAGAATATAAACCTGAAAATAAGAACGAAGGTAAAAATACTTTCCCCATTCGTTACGCAATGCTAAGTATCTATAATCCTCTGTCTTCCCTTTATTTCGACTGTGAATGTGCCAAGCCAAACGCAGCCCCCAAATGCTGACCAAAATACACACCAGCAAAGCCCTTGGTCCATAAGAGCTTACTAGGAAAAAAGAGCTCCATGCCATCAATATAAAACCAAGTCCCCATGCCACATCGGCTACATCATTCCTCTTTTTAATAAGAGAAACTATAAACCAGAAATTCATGTATGCGAACAATAAAATAACAAGAGTGAGATAATAATCCATAACTATATTAGATGAAAAATTTACTATATATAAAATATGTTATCACAGACACAGATGCCCCCAAGAAAGCCCCCCAAGAAAGATCGACTATCGTTATAAATAGTGGCCAATCTTTAGTGATAGCTAGATTTGTCAGATCATATGTAGCGTAAGTTATAAAACCAAACAATGCTCCGACGAGGATTGCATAGATCCATGAGCTCTTTTCAATTGATGGTGAGATGACAAAAAACACAAGTCCTATTATAAAAAGTAGATAAAATATAATTGCAGCTGTCCAGTTTACGTTGTCTTTCATGAGATAGCCTATTTCTCTCCTGTATAAACCTTTAGCTATAAGACCAAGCCAGATCATATCAAAAACAAAAAAAACAGGTAAGGCAATTGCGTAAAGTTTTATAAACATAAATAAGAAATTAATTAATAATTGATTATATTATAACATAATCAAAGCCTCATCCCCCACGAACTTGAGCCTACATTGCGCTCTTTACGAGAAAGAAAAAACTGCCAAATAGAAAATATCACAAGCACTATCAGGGTAATCATTTTATATATGACCCACTCTGTAGGTGTAAAATACAATAAAGCAATCTGATTTGAAAACGCAAGCAAAAAGGCGAATACCATCCATCTGATTGTCACCACCTTCCAACCTTTATCTGTAATATCAAATATACTTGTGAAAAGTTTTTTCAAAATTAATACATCTTTTAAATAATACCAGAGTATTATAAAACCAAATATTCCCCAGAATAGTGTGTCCTTAAATATAAGGTATGTCGGGTTAGATAAAAATATAGTCGCCCCGCCAAAAACAATAATTGATCCAGACGCAAAAAGTGAGAATATCGCTACTCTACCTTCGATATAAATAGATAAAAGGAGTGCTATGAAAACAACAATAACGAGCGCAATAGTCGCTATTATAAAATCAAATAAATTAAAAAAAACAAAGAAAAGTATTATTGGTCCAAATTCTATAAATAAATTTAAGGCTAATTTTGATGAGAAATGTTTTGCTTTGTTTTCCATTGCTTAATTTCAATCAATACTTCAAATTTTTATGCATTCAAATAAGTAATTGTAATTTGTAAAACTGTCGCAAAAGAAACCCAAAGTAAATAAGGGATATTCACGTACACAATCCAGCGTAACTCTGGCACAGCATACCAGAGAGATACAAGTGCCCATATGAGTGTGCCTAAAATAAACACAATATCGATAGATGCTAGGAGATTATTCTTTAGTCCAAACTGGAGAGGAGTGAACATAAAATTAAAAACCAAATTTAAAGCAAAGGGGAAAGCCACCATCCAGGGGATCTGCTTGGTAAATGCTTTATAAAAAACAGTTCCAAAAGAAACAAATATAATAGCGTAGAGCATGGTCCACACTGGGCCAAATATCCAAGATGGCGGCGCCCATGTCGGCTTTATAAGTGTAGAGTACCAATTGTATGTTTCCATATTCATATATTTTTTAGTGAATAAAATGACAAACTAAATATTATAATGTAGAACACAAGTCCGAGAGCACAAGTAGGCAGACCGAGCACATATGCACTGAGTCCGTCTTGAAATAAAATAGGCAATTCTCCGACAGTAAAATATCCAGCGAAAAGAATACCGATAAATGAGACCACAGAAAGACCACTTAGGGCTTTTTTGTTTTCTACTTTAGCAAACAAAAACATGTAGCTAAAAATAGTAATAACCAAAAACATCGCAAAACCAAAATAACAAGCTGGATAACCCAAAAAGTATGGGCAACCTTCATTAAAAGCACAAACTGATGTGAAGAATTTAACTCCACTCAAATAACCCGAAAACAACAAACCACCTATTGATAAAATAAAAAGCACTATACTTTTTTTATCTTTAGTCATATGTATATTATACACCCAAATTTGGATTAACGATAAAGGTGTGAAGTTTTCTTCAGTTCAGCTCGGATGGCTTTATGATCGGGCACTAGTAAGTTTTTACTTCAAAATAGTCAAACTCACAACCTCTTGTTTTTCGTTAGCTGTAAAAGTAAAATTCTTTATTTCTTGAATATGTCCATCCTCGTATACCACGACCCCAGAATTACTCTTTAGGTCAGACGTCACCCCTATGATCTGCCATGTTCCACCGAGCACAGCTTTCACTGGTGAAAGCTGTGCAATATTTGCCTTTAAATAGCTCTCTATATTATCGCGTAGAGTTAAATCAGTACAAGCTACATCTCCTAATTCTAGATTATAAAGAATATTTTTTTCATCTTTGTACACATAAACACCATCTCCTCTTTCCACCATCTCCCCAAGGCCAATGCTGGCTGTGCCTTCACCAAAGATAAATTTCAATTGCTCTTTTGCGTTTATCCCCTCGGCAAATGTGTCCCAAGTAGCATCTACTGTCCGCGCCATCATCACCTTGTCTACCACACTTACTGTACCCTCAAATTTTCCCACCTTACTATCCTTCTCTGCTGGTAAAAATTTTAACTCACCTGTCACTTTGCCGGTGGTGTTGTCTATAGACATGTATAAAGTATTCTTATCAGATAAGCCTCTCGTGTTTGCTTTACCAAAACCCCCAAAGCAAAGCTCTACTGGTTTTGTTTCTTCTGTGACAGATACAACAGGTACCTCAACTACAGGCTCTTTTTTATTTATAAAAAAATAAGTCCCTACGACTAGTATCCCCAAAATAATAACAATTAATGCATTTTTCATATTTTCATTATACTCCCTAAATAATCTTTTAATATCTAACGCTCTTTAATGTGACGAACAAGGTGAAAATTTATTACAAATATTTTAAAACTAAATCTCAATAGAAATATTTACCTCGCTGCCATCATATAGATTTTCTTCATAAGTTAATTTAGTTTTAAATCTATAACCTCGTGTTGGTCGTTGGTAGTATAGAAAAAATCTTTCAGTTCTTGTGTGGTTCTATTGTATGGATTGGGATTATTTTTGTCTTTTTCTACAATTATAGCCATCTTGCCTCTATTTTGATCATAGTCAACAATAATATAACCTGGATATGTTCCAAAATTATCAGTAACGTATTTATATATACCTTGCCACTCATTTAACTCATCGCAATATACCGCAGTATGAGCATTTTCTGGAACATCACTTTCTTTAACATTATCACCAGTCAAAATTAATTTTTTATTTTCTTTTGGATAAGTACTACCTTCACTTTGTTGTTCTTCCCAAACATCTAGCACTCGAGTATTCGTTTTTAAATCTAAATCTTTAACCGCACCTTCATATGTTGTAATCCACGCATCTTTTTCTGCAATTGCAAAAACAGACTTACCTGTAACTTTAGAACCATCTATTTTTAAACGCATTGTGCCACCATCTAACATATAAGTAGCGTCATTATTTACACTAAAAGAATAATCTGCAAAACAAAATTCTTTACCATCTACTATTTTCAAATCCAATGGTTCTTTTAACGGTGTAAAAAATTGAATTTGCGGAACATTTTTTATTGCCTCGTCTAAATTATCTGCGTGAGTACTAAAATTATTTGGCAAAGCACCATTTTTCATTTCATTTTTCTGACTGGTAAAAAATATTATAAGTAAAATTAATACAAATATAGCGACATATGGTGCAAATTTTTTTAAATTATCCATATTCGTATTATAACATTATTTAAAAACTGGAATTAGCGGTATAGGTGAGAAGTCCTTTTGAGTTCAGCTCTAATAACCTTATGATTCGGTACAACCTCTGCTACTAAGCTCCAAAAGTTTGCCGAATGATTGAATTCTTTCAAATGGCAGAGCTCATGCACGATGATGTAGTCGGCGATATGTGGCGGTAAAAATAAAATCTTGTAATTAAAATTTAAATTCCCTTGCTTGGAGCAACTGCCCCAGCGAGACTTTGTATCCCTTATGGCGACTTTTTGTATAGGAAAACCATAATGCGCATTTATCTGGGTGATTTTCTGATGCACTAAAACCCGTGAAGTTTCCTTGTATTTTTTATAATCCCATCTCGTATATTTTTTCTTACCTAGAAAATTTAAAATTTGATCCACAAGCATTGGTGAATTTTAGCATAAAAAGAAAAAACCGTTTGCGAGACAAACCGCATTCGGTTTTCTCGCAAACGGTTAATTTTATTCTCCTTCCATGTGGAGTTCAAAATATCTCCAACCTGCCGTCGGTTCTGCAACGGTATTTGTGATTTCCTCGATTCGCCTATTTATCAATACTTCGATCAAAATAAACAAAGATTCGGTCGTCATCAAACCTGGGAATTTAAGCACTGCAAACACAACTCCACCTGGTGTGTAAATGGGCATATCTTCATAATCTTTTGCTTCAAAAAAGTCCGAAGGCAAGAAAGAACATAGCCCTTTGTGTGTGCCATCAGTTGCTAGAATTACACCAAAACCAACTTCTCGCAACGGAATAATTATTAGATAACCTGTGTCTGGAATCGAAACATTTTCCAAACTCCCTTCTTCATCAACAACTTTGACTAAAGTTGAAATTTTATTGTTATTCATAAAAAAACCTCCGTTTTCAAAATAACACTCAAATCCAATCTTGTCAATTTATTTTATCAAAAGTAATTTCTCCGCCCTCGTCATTTTTTTAATCCGAGCTTCTTCTTTTGAAGCATCAGATCTATTTTTAAATTTCTTTGAATACGCGAGCTTTACGGGTCGACGCGCTTTTGTATACCTTGCGCCAAGCTTGCTGCCTTTTACCCCATTATGCTCCCCCACCCGCCGTTTCAAATCCGTGGTGATGCCGGTGTATAAACTTTTATCCGAACATTTGAGAATGTAGAGGTAATACATATATTAAAAATGTATTTCTATGGATACATTTATTTCCGAGTCATCATATAAATTTTCTTCGTAACGTATTTCTTTTTTGAGGGGCAAGATATAAGTATTCGAATGCCTATCGGGAAAAATAGAAGTCTGCCACTCGCTTTTGCGTATCTTTGCCTTTGCATACACCGCGCCCCAGCCCCGGCGAAGCTTCCCTTTTTGCATTTCCCTTATCTTTGCCGATATCTTCTCCGGAACCCGAGCAAACCTCCAAGCCCCCTTGTCGTCACCTTTTTTACTAATACCACTTTGCCAAACTATCACCCCGCTCTTAAATTTGAAATTGCTTTTTTTAATTTTTTGCTTGCTCATTCTTATTATATATAATCCACTTTTAAATTTATTCTTCCACTACCAAAAGTTTACTTGGGTGGTGATGCCCGTTCACAATACGAACTTTTTTTACGAGGACCTTGAAATGCTCTGCGACGAGCGCAATCAGGCGAGTGTTTGCCTGATTGCGCTCGGGTTTTTCTTTTAGGGAAGCTAGAAAATGATCTGCGGATTCTTGCCCCGATACACGTCGAGGTCTGAAAGATTCTTTTTTTGCACCGGCGGTGACTTTCACATGTATATAGTTCACAAATTGATTCTAACACACTAAACATATACTTATATGATATTCCATTAAGTGGTGCCAAGCTATTGAATCATTACATATAGCTTGACAAAATAGTAATAAAATGATACAGTATTTAGTAGATCGGGAGAAAATTATGCTGAAAATAATCGTGGTCATAATTACTGTAATTATGACCTATGCTTCAATTATGACTTTTGCCACTGTATTAAAATCAGTGCCAAAAGAAAATCGTGGCAAAGACCCTGCTCTCGCCACCATAATTGCGTTGGTTTTATTTTTCATAACCAATGCAGTTAACTTCATTTTTGAATAGAAATGAAGTTATCCAAAAAAACTAGTAGCTTACCTTTTTAGGTATACTACTAGTTTTTTAAATTTAAAGTGCTTTTTTATTTCATTGTATAATTCACAAATTGATTCTAACACACCAAACAGCGAAAATTTGGTTAGAAATTTTCGCTGTTTGGTGAACAAGTTCTGGTGAACAAATTATTTATTTAAAAGGATTTTCTCCACGAACAATCCTAATTAAAACCAATATTATGGCTATAACCAAAAGAACGTGTATAAAACCTCCGAGTACATTGAAACCGACAAAACCTAAGAGCCATAAAACCAATAAAATAATTGCAATTGTTGTAAGCATATATAAATTTTCCTAAATTAATAAATAAGACCTATGGATAATGACGCACCAGAGACAGTTTTATTTCATTTATATGCCACACTTGTCTTTGATCGCTTTTATGTCTGCTTCAGAAAGCTTCAAAGCGTCGCCTTGATTGAATTCATACATGATGGCTTCTTTATCACTTAGGTGATCCAGCCCAAGCGCATGCCCAAACTCATGAGCGAGAACCCTTACGAGCTTTTCCCTATTACTAAATTCATAAATGTCTATCTGACTGACCACTCCGTCGGTGGTATACACCCCCTCTTCAAAGCTTTCCCCTCTTGATTCATTTGTAGTGTTGTACTTTTCAACTGATAAATTTAAAGTACCTATGAGCCTGTTCACCACTACCACAAGTGCATTTATCTCCTCTACTTTTTTATCCAAATTATTTTGGGTGCTTTGTATTTTCTTTACCTCTACATCTAGTGCTCTCCGGGTAGACTCTAATTTATTAAATTCTTTTTCTGGTGCCCCACCTTTTGCATTCCAATAGTTCACTTCTTTCTCATAAGCTGCTTGTTTTGCATTAAAAGCAGCGACCCTAATATTCAAAGCTGATATCTCTCTATCGTACTCTGCTTTCAGTATATCGAGTTTTGATTTCAAAGATTCATAAGAAGCTTTCGTATTGTCTACTTCTATGCCGAGACTTTTTAGCGTGCTGGTAGCTTGTTGTCTGTAGTCATAAATTAAATTCACCTTTGTCACCATTCCGTTCTCGGCTAAGGCAATATCTGCATAATCAAAAAAGTTTTTGCCTAGTGGCTTTTCCCAGATAGCTTCTGCTTCAGAGAGAGCGCTCAAGAAATATTCTTTAGAAATTCCAAACTTTGTGTCAAAAGTCCCAAGTGCATACGGCAAAGGTTCGAGGCAAGGGTTTATGCTTCGTCCTATATTTAGGCTCTGTTTTATGCCATCTATATAAATCTTAAACTTGTCGTGGAGCTGAAATCGAAAATGAAAAGCAATTGCAAATAATGCTACGATAAGAATTATTTGTAATAATTTCTTCATTAAGAATTTTATTTTTTAGTCAAAGTATATCTATCTAAAATAGCTTCGAATATAAGCGGAGCCACTATGGTCGCATCAGACTCGATGACGAACATAGGAGTATCTTTGGTAAGTTTATCCCAAGTGATCTTTTCGTTTGGAGTAGCCCCAGAGTAGGAACCATAAGAAGTAGTAGAGTCTGAAATCTGACAGAAATATCCCCAAGGGCGAACTTCTTTTTTCAAATCGTATTTAATAGAAGGCACTACACATATAGGGAAATCCCCAGAGATACCTCCGCCTATTTGGAAAAATCCAAGCCCAGGACCACCCGCTGAAAGTTCTTGATACTGATCATAAAGCGCAGTCATGTACTCTATACCTACTTTCATTACATTCACATTTACTTCACCAGCTTTCACATAACCTGCAAAGATGTTCCCCAAAGTAGAGTCTTCCCAGCCTGGCACAACCATCGGCAGGTTCTTCTTTGCTGCCTCGAGGAGCCAGCAATGCTCAGGATTACCTTCATATTTATCTTTCAATTCATCAGACAAAAGTATTTGATAAAAATATTCATGAGGGAAATACCTCTCGCCTTTTGCCTCTGCCTCTTTCCATCTTTTCAATATGATAGGTTCGACGACACGAAAAGCTTCCTCTTCGGGGATAGATGTGTCAGTCACTCTCCTCTCACCTCTCTCTAGTATTTTCTCATCGTCTTCTTTGGTGAAGTATCTATAATCTGGATAATCCTTATAGCTATCGTGCGCGACCAAACGAAATACTGACTCTTCTAAGTTTGCCCCGGTGCAAGACACAGCATGGATCTTGCCTTCTTTAATCATAGCCGCTAATGTCACACCCATTTGAGCAGAAGACATGGCTCCACCCATGGCTAGCATCATCTTACCGCCACCATCCAAATGGTCCTTGAATGCGATAGTCGCATCCTTCATCGCTCGTGAGTTAAAATTATGGAATAATGTTTTAAACAAATCTAATATATTCATAGATACATTATATAAGAAATTAATAAAAAAAGTAAACTGTTATTCTTGTTCAAGATTTAAAATTTTACCTACTTCTTTTGCGTATTTTGTAACTAGTGTACGAGATGCTTTTTTTAAGTCACTATTTTTTAGAGCTTCTACAACCAGAAAACCCTTTAGAGAATCAATACTATTTGGTTCCAAATCAACATCTTTGAATAGAGATTGGACATCTTCTGCGAAAGCCCCCCCAGAGCTGCGCTAGCAACTTTTCTTTATCATTCATTTCTCGATCTCCGAGATTAAATTTCATGTGTGCTATAAATAATGCGATTATTTTTTGAGATTCTGCGATCAGTCTATATGTAGGATAGTCACGAAACTCGGAAGCTCTTAATTCTAATCTTAAATTGGTAAAATTTTTATTTTTTTCACTATCCTCTGCATCATGTACGAATCTAAGAGAAGTGCTGGTTTTCCTATTGGTTATTCTTTTGGGTGAAGTAAATGCATAGTTTAATAAATCATTAACTAAAAAAGAAGGTACAAGAAAACCTCTCTCTAATTGTTGTCGGGTAGTTTTGATAGGTATACCAAAATTTATATGCAAGGATAGTATATCCTCTGTTTTTTCGGAAACTCTTTTTAAGTGGGGGTTTCTTTTCCTCTTGTCAAATTTTAAAGGGATGGCATTCATCTCTGCGAGCTCTTGTATGATTCGTGACTGCACCGAAGGACTATAAGAAAAGCTAGGGTTCACTTCCCACAATAACCCAAACTCATCTTCAGCACTTTCGTTGTGGATTTTTAATTGATTTAGGACACTAATGTCTTCGTAGGTGAGATCCTTTAAAGGTACTTCAAGCTCTATGCCGATAGTTGGCAAAAAATTATTTTCATGGCTATATTCCTTCTCTGTTTCTGATAATTTATTTATTTTTTTAAAAGTGGCTTTTAATTCCTCCTTGCTCGCATCTGGATTTTTGAATAAAAAATTATATATATGAAGCTTTATAGCTCCTTCTGCCGTAGGCTCTATTTGATCTTGATGTCTATCAAAAAAGCTTTTAGTCCTTTTAATTGCTGCCTTTTCCCTTCTGTCGTACTCAGAATGTGTTAATTCTTCTTTATCAATATCACAAGCTTGCTTATTTTCATTATTATTACTTTTTGGGAAAGATTCTTTCATGTACGTATATTATACAATGCTAAATATCTAGTTTGCAATTTTGCCCCAAATATGAGAGAATAACCCTAATTATGAATTTAGTAGCACAGGTACTGCCCTACGCGCAGATCATCCTTTCAGTAATATTGGTAACAGCTATAATACTCCAGCAATCTGGAGCAGGATTAGGAGGTGCCCTAGGTACAGGCGACGGAGGTAGTTTTCATCATACTCGTCGCGGTTTTGAGAAGTTTCTTTTTTACTTGTCTATTCTTTGTGCAATTCTTTTTGCTTTGTTGGCATTTTTGTCTATAATCATTAAGTAAGAGAGTCTACTTGAGTTAGTTTCTATCTGTATTCTAAATAAACAATTTGTCTTTAAATTTTGAGTTTTATGGAAAATCTCTATAATCGTATACGCGGATTTAAATTTGGTAGTAAATTGCCAGAAAAATCTAAAATCAATGCTGCCTTGTCTTCTTTCTCTCACCGAGAGAGAGTCGTTTTTTCTGTTCTTGTATTAGTGTTGATGTTAAGTACAGTATTGATACTAAATACTATAAATAGATACTTCATGGTAACAGTGCCAAACTATGGTGGCACTATCTCCGAAGGCATAGTCGGCAACCCAAGATTTGTAAACCCAGTCCTAGCAAACAATGTAGCGGATCAAGACTTAGTAACCCTTATATACTCTGGACTCATGCGGAAAGGTTCTGATGGGAACTTGATACCCGATCTTGCCGCAGAATACACTATTTCAAATGATGGACTAAAATACACCTTCGTCCTAAAAGATAATATCTCATTTCATGACGGTAAACCTGTAACCATAGACGACATATTGTTTACGGTAGACACAGTCAAAGATGGTGTGATCAAAAGTCCACAAAAAGCAAATTGGGATGGAGTAACAGCTACGAAGATCGATGAAAAGACTATTGAGTTTAACTTAAAACAACCTCGCGCATTGTTTTTAGAAAATACAACCCTAGGGATAATGCCTTCATACCTCTGGAGCAATACACCAATAGAATTAAATTCCTTAAACACAGAACCGATAGGATCCGGACCATACATGATCAAAAACGTGAATAAGCAATCAAGCGGAGGAGTAGCTTCTTATGAACTCACTTCTTTTAAGAAATTCGCCCTCGGCAGACCTTATATCAATAATATCAATTTACATTTTTATACAAACGAGGAAAACCTTATCTCTGCTTTGGAAAATGGAGACATAGACCAGATAAGCTCTATCACACCCACTAACGCAGAAATATTAAAAAATAAAGGTTATAAAATAGAATCTGCAGTATTACCTAGAGTCTTCGGGCTTTTCTTCAACTCTAATATAAACAAGATATTTTTAGATAAAACAATTGTAAAAGCTATCAATGATTCTATAGATAAAGATAGAATCATAAAAGAAGTCTTGGCAGGATACGGTGTGACCACAGATGGACCTATCCCCCCAAGCATGGTAGAGTACCAAGAAATAAATAGTGGCGAAGAGACAAGCCGTGAGGAAGTTCTACAAAAAGTTCGTGATTCTTTAACCAAAGCCGGCTGGACAAAAAACGAAGCAGGTTTTCTAGAAAAAGTTACCCAAGAAAAAACAACCCAAGGTAAGAAGACAGTCCTGGGTAAGAAAACCACAACACCACTTGAATTTGTCATCTCCACTGGTAACGCCGGAGAACTTGCTAAAACTGCTGAAATTATAAAAGAAAATCTAGCAGAGGTGGGTATCAAAGTAGAAATTCAAACTTTTGATATCAATAGCTTAAACCAAGACATAATCCGCCCTAGAGAATACAGTGCGCTTTTGTTTGGTCAAATTATAAACAACGAATCTGACCTATTTGCATTTTGGCATTCTTCACAAAGGAAAGATCCAGGACTCAACATAGCTCTATACGCGAACGCAAGCGTGGATAAAATATTAGAAGATGCATTTTTAGCAACAAACGAAGAAGCTAGAACAAAGAAATATATTCAATTTGAAAACGAAATTAGAAAAGACATGCCTGCTGTCTTTCTGTATAGTCCAAATTTTGTATACTTGGTTTCCAAAAACCTAAATGGTCTTTCTATGGACCACATAGTATTCCCATCAAACCGTTTCCTCAATTCATACCTATGGTATACAGAGAAACACGGTGTCTGGAGAATATTCGTAAAATAATAATTTCCGCCAAAGGCGGATCAGCCTACGGCTGAAATTAATAATATTAACAATAACAGAAATAAATTAATGAAAAAAACAAGATTGCCGTTTTCCTCACTAAGTATCGAAGAAGACAAGAAAATTCAAAATAATCCTATTACTAATAAAAGTGGCGAAGGTGCAGGACATGAGAAACCTCCTTCTCATTCTGGAGATAAACACAAAAGTAGAGATAAAACTAGGTCAATGAAAAGTTCTACCTACCAATACTCCAAAGGAGGTAGAGGGGGCGGAAGAGGTGGCAATAAAAGCCAAAACAAGCCCGTAGTGGATAGTAAAATCCCCCCAGTAGCCCCTGGCACAATCCGTGTCATACCTCTCGGAGGAGTCGAAGAAGTCGGTAGAAACATGCTTTTAGTAGAATCTGAAAACGACATCATCGTACTCGATGTCGGCTTTCATTTTATAGATGAAGAAGAAGCGATGGGTGCAGACTTTACTCTACCAAACTTCAAATACCTAGAAGAAAGAAAGGATAAGATCCGGGCAGTAGCTATCACTCATGGACACTTGGACCACATCGGTGGAATCCCATTTATTATGGATCGCATAGGTAACCCTCCGATATTTGCACAATTCCTCACCACTCTCATGATCAAGAAAAGACAGGAGGAGTTTGTAGACAAAAAGCCACTTACTTTAAATGTGGTAGATGAAAATACAAAAATAAAATTTAACGAGTTGTCACTCGGGTTCTTCCCTGTTTATCACTCTATCCCTGACTCAATGGGAGTGATAGTAGGTACTCCATATGGTAACGTCATAGTATCTGGTGATATGAAGCTAGAACACGATGGAGGTAAGCCAACACCAAAAGAAGAAAAGAAGTGGACCAATCTTGGAAAACAAAACAATCTACTTTTAATAGCTGACTCTACGAATGCCGAGGTTCCTGGATTTTCAATTTCAGAAAAAGAAGTTCAGAAAAATATCGAGGAGATAATAAAAACTACAAAAAGCAGACTCATCATCGGTACTTTCGCTTCTCAATTTGATCGAATGATCAAAATAGTAGAGATCTGTGAAAAATACAATAAGAAGATAGTAGTCGAAGGTAGAAGTATGAAAAACAATGTTGAGATAGCAAAGCTCGCTCAACTAATGAAGCCAAAACCTGATACATTTATCGGCGCACAAGATATAGACAATTATCCACCGAGTCGTATCGTGGTCATCGCTACTGGTGCTCAAGGAGAAGAATTTGCCGCTCTTATGAGGATGGCTACAAATAAACACAAATCAATAAAACTAAACAGTGCTGACACTGTGATGTTCTCTTCATCTGTGATCCCAGGAAACGAAGTTAACATCCAGAAACTCAAAGACAATCTATACAGACACGACCTAAAGCTGATCCACTATGGTATAGCTGAAGTTCACTCTGGAGGACACGCCAGACAAGAAGACTTGGTCTGGATAAACAAAGCCGTAAACCCAAAATTTTTCATGCCGGGCTATGGTAACCATTCGATGCTTCGTATTCATGCTCAGATTATCCATGAAAGGAATAATTTCCCGAAAGAAAACATAGTAGTATCTGACAATGGAACTATAGTAGAAGTCATAAATGAAGGAGAAAAAATAACAGTACGAAAAGAAAAAGCACCTGCGACTATGATGGTCGTGGATGGACTCTCTGTGGGTGACGTCCAAGAAGTCGTGATGCGTGACCGTGTCATGCTCGCCCAGGATGGTATGTTTGTCATCATCGCCCTGATAGATCAAAAAACTGGAAAACTCAAAAAATCTCCTGACCTTATCTCTCGCGGGTTTGTCTACTTGAAAGAAAACCAGGAACTCTTGAGACAAGTGAGAATAATAATAAAAAAATTAATCGAAACAAATGCACCGAAAGCTGTAAATGTAGATTTCGATTTCATCAAGGCAGAAATAGGAGAAAACGTATCTAAATTCTTATACCAAAAAACAGAGAAGAGGCCTTTAGTTATCCCTGTTATATTGAGCGTGTAAATAGTAAAATAAATAGATGCAACATGGCAGAAAAATAATATATTTGGCTGGGTTCTTGTTCTCATTACCTATTGCTCTTGCCTCGTATATAAACTCTAGCTTTATATCTTCTTTTACTGGTGAAAAGCTCGTGGGTATCGTGTACGCACTCGGCTCTATCCTGTCTATCATTGCCCTGTTGCTTGCGCCTAAGATAATACCAAAAGTGGGTGGGTCTAAGTTTCTACTTGGAGTGGTTTTTCTAGATGCTCTCTCTTTCTTAGGACTTGTGTTTGTACAAAGTCCTTTGATCTTAGTAATGCTTTTCATACTGGGTATTTCCCTAAACACCCTGGTGGTATTTTCTCTAGATGAAATATTAAAAATATTTTCTCAAAATGAAAACACGGGTAAAATAAGAGGTTCATATCTAGCTATCTGTAACCTAGCTTGGATACTCGCTCAAGTAGCCTCCGGTACAGTCTTAGGAGCATTCTCATTTAGAGCTATATATTTTATAAGTTTTTTAGTTATGACTTCTCTACTTTTGACTTCATTCTTGAAACTAAGAAATATACCGGACCCAAAATATGACAAAGACAGTACAATAAAATATCTAGGAAATTTCTTTAGGAATAAAAATCTATTAAGGGCATATGCTCTCAGTTTCCTGTTACACTTTTTCTTTTGCTGGATGGTGATCTATACCCCTATCTACTTATCTAAGTATATTGGTTTTTCTTGGAAATCTTTAGGTATCATCTTTGCTATCATGCTACTACCCTTTTCTATACTTCCTATTCATCTAGGCAGATATGCGGATAAAGTAGGGGAAAGGATAATGCTTATGATTGGTTTTACTATTATCTCACTAACTACTCTTTTACTATTTTTCATACAAGGAAATGTTTTGTGGATCTGGGCTATGTGTTTATTTGTCACAAGAGTCGGAGCTGCGACCGTAGAGATCATGAGTGATTCTTATTTCTTCAAACATATAAAACCAGAGAACGAAGAATTTGTAGGTGTCTTCCGTAGTGCTGCTCCAGTGTCCTATATCATCGGTCCGATACTCGCTTCACTAGTTTTCTTTTTCATACCATCTTTTAGTTTTATATATATAATCTTAGGCGCCATCATACTGTCTGGAGTTTATATATCCTCAACCATCGCCAAGGACGACATCTAAAAATGCAACTTTTGGTGTTACATAAACAACAAAACCCCACCTAAACAAGCGCGTGGCTTTGCCTAAGTGGGGTGTAATTTTTAGGGTTTACCCCCAAGTTCTATCCATTTTGTCTTGGCTATAGATTCAATTTCATCTATGTCATTTGCAAAATATATACTCTTAGCT
>CAYHIX010000001.1:0-41223 GCA_964356875.1 uncultured Candidatus Saccharibacteria bacterium | reverse complement strand
TCATCAACTCGATCCACTTCGCCTTGGCGACTGATTCAATTTCATCTACGTCATTATCGTAATAGACCTTTCGAGCCTCGTTTGGATCAGTGATCCTTGCGATTTCCTCTACTGTTACAGTTGCTCGGGAAATTTTCCTTGGAGTAACTGTAGCGGAAGCGAATGTTACTGGAGTTGGTGTGACAATGGTAGATTTTTGACCTTCCGAACCACATCCAACTAAAAACAAAACCAAAAAGATTACTATAACTATTAAATTTTTCATTTTTCAATCTCCTTTCTCCTAGTTTCTTGCCTACTCGTCTTTTGACATATTGAGTAAGTCTTGTATCTGGAGAATTTATTCTAAGTACAGATTAGCACGTAAATAAGACTTTGTCAATAGCTTATAGTGGCTCCTTAGTTATCTAAACTCTATTTTGTGGCTAGTTTTTTTAATAAAGTATTTTTATATATATGTTCTTTATAAGGCTTTAGTCGTATTATTTTTGGGCTAAGCTTTTTCTCTTTCAGATCTTTTTTAAGATTTTTTATGTATTCTACTTGGTCGTAACCAAGAGCGATGATGTCTGGAGTTTCTTTTACTATGTGTGGAATGTGATTTGTAAGACCAGATAAAATAACTTTATCTACTATTTTGATTTTTCTTACTAGCTCTTCCCTTTCTTTCTCATTTTTTATTGGGGATTTACCTTTTATTTTTTTAACGTTCTTATCTCTCGCGATTGAGACTATCAGATATGGGGTTTTGGAGAGATCTCGCGCTTGCTTAAAGAAATTCATATGACCTTTGTGTATACCATCAAAAGTCCCAAAAATCATGATCTTTACTGGTTTTATTTTCTTTTCCACAGCGTTTTTTGACATAGATTATAGTAAGTATATACTATACGGAGTTCATTAGAAAATTCAAAGAAGTAATTGGGGAAACTGGTTTGATTCCAGTACAGTGCCGCTACGGTAAGCTCTGGTCTATATTTTATAAGACGAGAGACAAGTCCGACTACCAATTATTTTATTAGTCCCGAGCAGGATAAGCCCTTCGAAATCCATTCCAAGGTCTACTCATTCTGCTAAAAGGCAGAATTTTTTATTGAAATTAATGAACGTAGTGATTATAATTTTCTGTATCCTGCCTTTTGAATTCATGAATTCAAAAGGCAGGGATTATTAAAAATGTTAAAAAAAGATAAAAACACCATAATCCTAGCTTCTGCCTTAATTATATTATTAGTATTTAGTGGTTTGTTTTTTACTAAAAAGGATAATGCAGGGAAAGGCTATAGTATTTCTCCCCCAACAGAAGTAAACGAGATAAACACAGAAACAGAAGTAGTAAAGAAAATTTATACAGACGAAGCAAATGAGGCAAGACTAGAGATAAATGGAGTAACACTAAAAGGAGAAATTAAGGAAGGTGAAAATGTTTACAATTTTATGAGTACTCTTCGAAAGCGAGGACAAATTAAGTTCAAAGAAAAGAATTTTATAGGCATAGGTCAGTTCATAGAGGAAATAAATGGAGTGAGGAGTGATGGTAATAAGTATTGGATTTATTATGTAAACGGTAAAAAAGCAGAGATCGGGGTTTCAAATTATAAAATAAAAGAAGGTGATGTCGTCTCTTGGAAATACGAAGACGAAATAAATTAAAAATATTATGAAAAATACAATAAAAGTTTTAGTAGTGCTCGCAATATTACTAACTGGATTTACTAAAGTTTCTTATGCCGAAGATCCTACAGTAGCACTCACTGTCAGAAGTGGTTCAAATATTATCTTTTCAGGAGAAGTCCCGCTTGGAGCCTCGGGCGCTGTAGACATAGAAGACAATACTGGTACCCCGCATTCAGTAAATAATCAAAGCGTGCTGTCACTTCTAACCCAGGCAGACTCTCTCGATGATACTTGGAGTATTTCATCTCTCCAATATTATGATTCTTTTGGGGCTTTTTATTTAAAATGTTTAGAAAGCACTTTTGGTGAAGATTGCGACAACTGGCAGTATGTAGTAAACGGATCATATCCTTTCTCTAGTATTGATCAGAGTATTTTAAGTGGTGGAGAAAATGTATATATATACTTCGGATCACAGACCAAGATACTCCTAAGTTCTTCAGACATCAGCACAAATGACACCCTGACTGTCACTACTCAAAACTACGACTACGAGAACAATTCCTGGACCACTAGGACAGGCGTTACTGTGGGGCTGACTCAGCCTAACCCAAGTGATCCATTTAGCCCAACTGAAGTAACCACAAGCGCAGTGGATGCAAATGGACAAGCGATGTTCCCCTCTATTACAGCTGGTTCTTATAATGTAGGAGTAAAGGAAGATTATTATTTCCCTACTGAACCTTTAACAATAACTACTCCTGCGCCTGTATCTAGCGGTGGTGGAAGTAGCAGCAGCAACTCTAGTGCAAATAAGGCTGGAGAGGTTTTGGGCGCTACAACAAAATTAAAGTTTGATGTTGCAAAAGCATTTGAATTTCTAATCTCACAACAAAAAGATGATGGGTCATTTGGTGAAGACATGTACACAGACTGGGCAGCCATCACTCTAGCTTCTGGTAATCATACCCAAGCAACAATAAAATTAATAAAATATTTAAATGAACACAAGCCAGCAGGTGATCTACTGACAGACTATGAAAGGCATGCTATGGCTCTCATGGCAGTTGGGCTTAATCCATACAATACAAATGGACTAAACTATATAGAGAAGATAACTTCTGCTTTTGACGGTAAACAGTTTGGAGATATAAAAGAAGATAATGATGACATCTTTGCGCTCTTGGTATTAAAAAATGCCGGATTTAGTCTAGAAGATAACATGGTAAAAGAAAGTATGAACTTTGTGTTAAGTAGACAAAAAGAAAACGGGTCTTGGGATGAGAGTATTGATATGACTGGGGCCACTATCCAAATCTTATCGACTTTAGATAGTGGAGAAAATACTAAGAAAGCTATAGAAAAAGGAAAAGAATTCTTGAAAAAGAGCCAAAAAGAAGACGGTGGTTTCGGTAATGTTTCATCTACTGCATGGGCTATTGAAGGTATTATAGGACTAAATGAAAAGCCTGAAGATTGGAAGAAAGGAGAACTTACTCCACTTGATTACTTAGCATCTAAGCAAGATACAGATGGAGGTATAAAAGAAGAAAACCTTAAAAATAAGATCTGGCAAACCACATATACTATCAAGTCATATTCAGGAAAAACATGGGGCGAAACTTTACAGAAATTTGAAAAGCCAACAACACCTGTGGTAAATAAAGTTGTTAAAGAAATTCCCAAAAAGAAAATCGCAGTTAATAAGATATTAACTGCGACTCCTATAAAAGCTATTGATGATAAACCCGCTCTTCCCCTAGTAGAACCTGTAAGCATAACGGAAGAAAAGCCCGTGGAGAAAAGTTGGTTTTCAAAAATTTTAGGTTTTCTTTTTTAACTAATTAAAGCATTAGAGAAACAGCCCATGGTAGAGGTATAGCAAGTATCATCAAAACTCCTCCAAGTAGTGCTAGATTCTTTTTAAAGTTTATCTCTTCACCCATGCGAGTCATCTGGTCTTCAATTTTCCAGAACTGGTGCATTTGCATAGTAGTAACCACTAAGAAAACAGAAAGTAGTAACACTGCAAATTCTACATATACTCCAAGCAAAATACCTAAACCACCCAAGATAAGCATAAGTCCACTTAGCATCACAGCTTCACGAGGCATCGGCACACCTTTTGATTTTGCATAGTGCGTAAAGTTTGCAAGATGCTTGAAATGGTTTGCACCACTCATTATAAAATACCCTCCTAATAAAATTCTACCCAACACAAATAAGTACTCCATAGTTTATTTAGTTAAATAATAATACCTAATATTAACCCGGGCGCAATTTATCCGCAATCTTGACTTATTTCTTATACTCCACTATTTTACCAGATTTTATCTCTATTTTGTCTGCTTTACGTAGTTTTTTGACGTGAGACTTTGGGACGATGTCATAATTCTTCATCCGATCAAGAGCTTCATCTATATTCCACAGATCTTCCTCGCTCGTCTCCCATCCATTGAACTGTTTTAAGGAAAGTGGCTGGGTATAACTACGAAAGGTTTTGTTACCATTGTTTAAATAATATTCATGAAAATAAGTCATCACTAGCTCACGGATATTTTTATAAATCGGTTCGCGGTAACGAAGAACTGGGTGATTAGTCTTTGATAGTGCTCCCCAATACTTGCCGACTCTAAAAGGAGTGATCACGTGATCTAAATCTTCTTTCGTAGTCTTTAAATGAAGTAAGTAAGGTTTAAAGCCATGAAGAGATAGAATATATGCGCCGAGAAGAGCACCTTCGAAGCAGTGTGCTCTTCTATCCCGCAAAGTGCGAATGGGTGATTTGATAGTCTGTTCTTCTGTATTATCATTTTTTTCAAAATTAAACTTGAGGCTATTTAGAAAATCCTGCACCTTCGCCGGTGTATTCAACTTTCTCATCAGCATTTTTTCTTTTTTAGTAAATGCTAACATATATGTATATTATAATTATTGTTTAGATACAGAGAAATCCAGACTGGCTACAGTAGCGTCTTTAATAGTAAACGTATATTGCCCTACGTTCACAGTTTTATTTACTACAGTACTGAGACGAATTTCTTGGGTAGCGCTGGTGTTATCACCAGAAAGAACCAAGACTCCCGAGAGTTCCCCAGCCCAAACGCACTGCACATCCTTGGGGCAACGAGAATCATTTATTTCTTTCAGTGTTACAGTAAGACCATCGGAAAATACAACCTGAGAATTTAGAGAAAGCGTAACGACAGTATTAAACAAAGATGTAGGACGAGTGTTATTTGTAACTAATATTGGATCATTTACTATCAAAACCGGGTTTTCTTGTATTGGTATGATTTGCTCTTCTGTGAGTAGATCTGGTGTATCTTTTTTAATTTTTGAATAAGTAGCTAAAAAACCAAAAAAGAATAAAAATCCTAGAAACAATAACAATACGATTATCTTGTGTCGAAGCATACTATTTCTTGTCACTATTAGGTTTGTTTAAGTCTGCCATTTGAATAGGGCTAGATATTGGAGGTGGAGTCATGTCTATCTCTCCAAAGGTTTGTTCGTATTTCTGGACCTGGCCTTGTATCCATAGTGAAATACTTTTCATGGTCTGAGGAGTGGCAGCATAAGAATCAAGATTATTACCAGAAGTAAAAGTAAAATAAAAAACTTCTTTTGCATGAGAGCCTATAGCTCCATCGCAAAACTTCTTTGGTAACTGATTTATATCTATTTTTTTTGGATCAATCATATTATTCTAATGTAATACTTTCTATAGTTATCGGATCTAGTGGTCTATCATTTGGTCCTGTTTTGACTAGAGCTATAGCATCTACTACAGATTGACCAGCTACAACTTTACCGAAAATAGTATAAAGAGGTGGTAATGGATAATCTGCATGCATTATAAAGAATTGACTACCATTTGTATTTGGTCCTGAGTTCGCCATAGCGACTATACCCTTCTTGTAGCCCACCTTTGTGTAAAGATCACTATTTGCATCTATTTCATCTGCAAACTTGTACCCTGGACCTCCTGTGCCCCACATGGAAGCCTTAGAATCATCTTTTGATAATGGATCCCCGCCTTGGATCATAAAGCCTTTGATAACTCTATGAAACCTAACGCCGTTGTAGAAAGAACTACTCGCAAGCTTGGTAAAGTTTTCTACTGTCTTTGGTGCATCAGTAGCGAAAAATTCTATTTTAATATCTCCTTTGTTTGTTTTTAGTGTTGCGTTCATGACTTTTTTATTATCTAAGCTATTAATTGGTGTTGTTTCATCTGCTCCTGTCACTTCCGGATTTATATTTTGATCTACTTGCCCTTCTGTGTTTGAAACTACTGGAGCATATTGATCTATCCTGTCACCTCTATATATCTGGAAAAGCATTATGCTTAAGCCGACTAAAACTATAACTATAAAAACAAGCCATAAATATTTCTTCATATTTTTATTTTAATTATTTCGTTTGTAAAAATGTGCCACTAAAACTATCGTAAGAATTGCAAAGAAAGTAGTGAGAGCTAGCATCGGTATAGATATGTATCCGCCGAATTCTGATATATATTGTTTGTAGCAAGATACTCCTGAAGCATCACAAGGTAGATTTGAAGCATCACCTCCGAAGTAATAGATAAAGTTTTGATACACAGATATTACAAAACCTATAAGCAACATCGGTATAGTATACACGATCGCCTTTTTATCTTTCATCCATGCCGCCATTCCAAATATAAATACAAGAGGAATGGTAAATATTCTTTGATACCAACAAAAGTAACATGGTAAGAAACCTATAATATCAGAATAGACTAGAGAAAATATAGACGCCATGAAAGCAATGATAAACCCCAGGTGTAGAGAATGCTCATGAATGAAATCCAAGTATGCATTCTTCTTTGGTCCAAAAAAAAGCAAGAACAAAGCTATAACGGAAAAAAATTGCAGGAAAATAGCTCCAGTGCCGAGAAAAACATTTAGATAATGTACGTTTTCAGGATTCATATTATTTTATTGCTGTACTTCACTAGTTGCGCCAACTTCGACAGGTGCGGCTGCTTCAGGATTTGCATCTGGTAATGCACAAGAAGTCTTTTCTCCGAGTTGTGCTAGTGGTATTTCCCCTGTTAGACGAGATCCATCGGCAAACTCCCAAGTAGGATAACTCTTTACTCCTTTGTCTATACATGCTTGAGTTTGAGAATTACCATCTGGAGTAGAACATTCTACATAATTTAATAATTTCTGAGAAGAACCAAAGAGTTTCTTTGTAGCTATACAATGTGGACACCAAAAAGCTCCGTAAAACACTGCACCTTTGTCTTTCAAACACATAGCAAATGAATCATACTTGCCTGGAGAAGCTACCCCAGAGCCAGAAGACCTAAGTAATACTGTAGCTATAACCCCTAAAAACAAAATACCTATAACTGCTAAGAATATTTTTACATTATTGTTGTTATCCATATACCCAAATTCTATCAATTTCTACAAATTAGGGCAAGTTGATGAAATAAAATAAAAAACCCACATATAACATCGTATACGTGGGCTAGAAAGTAAAATTGCCACTTTCTAAGGCAAAAAATATTAGTGTCCGCTCGAAGCAGAAGCTTCGAGCTCTGGATTTTCGTTAATAACGAACAAATCCAGAAAGACTGCTGCCCAGAACATATAGCCCGGCAGGGGTGTGACGCACACCTCGAGACGACCTCCTTCGCCGATGTAAACAATCGCAACTTTTTCTTGCGTAATTTTGAAAAAGGTGGCGTATTTTACATTTTCCAAAATTTTAGCCAAATTTTCAGCGCAAAATTGGACGATTTGCGTCTCGGTCCAACCAGGACTCTTAGCAAAATCTTGCGCCAACTGATTGCCGTCTTTTTCGGTGCTGTAATTAGCACTGATAAACCTATCTATCATAATCTGGGTAATGCCGTTTCGATAAACACCCCCAGGAAACAATCTGCTCAATTCAAAAGTTGTAAACATCTTTTCTTGTCTCCTCTATAAATAACAAAATTCACCCATGTGTTTTTGGGTATAGTCCGGAATGCCGGGCATCAGTACGCAGGTGAATTCCCACGATTTTCTATTCATATTATGTCACATTATAGAATTTTTGGCAAGAATATTATCATCCCTATGATGACTGAGGTAAAGGTGGCGAGGAGCACTGCCCCGGCTGCGACATCTTTAGTATCTCTTGCATATGGGTGATACTCTGGAGAAGTCAGATCTATATCTATCTCTATCGCTGTATTTATAGCTTCAGCTACGAACACAAAGCCGATCGCAAATACAAGTGCGATCCATTCAAAGCTGGAAACACAAAAATAATATCCAAAAAACACCACTAGTAAAGCCACCGGTATATGTATCCGTAGATTTTTTGTGCTTACCCAAAAGATATAAAGTCCCCTAAAAGCATTCTCAAATTTCTGTTTATTTTTTACTTTCCGCCAAGCTTTCTGTTCTTTTTTTTGTTCCTCGATGTTTTCCATTTTTATGCTTCAACCTTCAAGATACCTTTCATACCCATAGCTCTATGAGAACCCACAGAACAGTAGTATTCAAAGCTACCTACTTTGTCCGCAGTGAATTCTATAACTTCAGTAGTAGGAGCCTTAGTTTGTTTAGTAGCCGCACCAAATTCGTCTACAACGAAGTCATGAAATCCTTCAGAATTTTTAAAAGTTATTTTCACCTTGTCCCCTTTTTTAACTGTGATAAGTGAAGGACTAAAAGAAAAATTGTCTCCTGTTACGGTAAACTCTTTTACCCCCGCAGCATTCACTTCTACAGAAGTAGTGATGTTTGATGAGTCTGTAGTGGTAGTACCCTCTGTGGTAACTGCCTCTATATTTTCTGGCGCAACGTTTTCATACTCAGTATTTATAATCGGAGCTTCGGTTTGTTTTTTGCTAAACATAAAAAGAGCCACAGCCACTATAATCACTAAAACTAACCCTACGATGTATGTATTTTTCATATTATTTTAAATTTATTTAAAAGTTAATAACTTAATGATTATATCACAAAATAAAATTTTACTGATATTGGATATAGCTAGGTATTGGATTGAGTTTTAGTAGTTCTTCTGGGGTCAGCATCTTGTCGCCCTCGCCCCATAGGTCATTTTTATAGAAAAGTTTAAACCCAGTAAACTGTACAGGCTCAGGATAAATAAAGTTCTTATATGTTCCTATCTTCTTTGCACCTCCACCCCAGCCATCCATATGGATAACTACTTGCACATCGGCGGTAGGCTTTATCTGTTTATAATTTGTTATCATCTTCTTTGTATAACGATGAACTATTAAGACTTTCGGGGGTAAATTATTTTCTTTGACAATTTTATCTAAGTAGTTGATAGTAAAATTTATATCTTCGGCGTCGAGTGTGCCGACTACCTTCCCAGGCTTTACTCCGGTCTTCATGGAGAACTCTGGGTCAATACCGAGGTGTACCCTAGGCATTTTTAAATATTTTTCAAATGCGGGGACTTCTGCTTGGAGATTAGAAAGTCCTACCTGGATATCTAAAAATACGATAGCGTTTATTTTTTCAGCCATGGCTATGACTTTATCTATCTCTTTATCTGGCATCCGAGCGCGGTATTTGCCGTCTTTACCTGCACTCCCTTGAGCCACGACAACTATGTAATGTAGAGCCGGGATGACGGGAGTCTTTGGATCTGCAACCTCCCATTTCTTCACTTCAGTTTGTAGTTTCTGAAACATTATCTCTTCATCATATTCTCCTAGCACTCCCATCTTCCTAGAATACAGATTCCCGTAGTAAGCAATGATACGATTAAAAGGCAAAATAGCTCCAGCGTTTGGGTACACAGTTTTTGCTGGCCAAATATTTGGCTTTACTGGTTTTGGTTCTATGGTAGTTGTGGTCACTTCACCTGTTTTTGGGTCTGTAGTTCTTTTAGTAGTTGGAGGAGGTGGTGGTGGATTATTCGCTAGCTCTAAAAGCTTTTTATCATAAGCTACTGTATCAAGCGGGATGAGTTCGTATTCATTATCATTAAAAAGATTATTTTCTATGATTTTTTGTAGAGTATTCTGCTCGGCAGTTTTAGGTTCTCCCTCTCCACTATCAAAAATAGTCGGATACACCAGGAATAACACAAGCAGTAAAACAAAAAAAGTCATAAAAAACCCAAATGGGCTAAATATAAATATATTCTTAAGTGCTGTTGTTGTTTTTTCTTTCATTTCCAAAATAAGATGTACATCTATAATACATCATTATCGAAAATATACTAAATTCTCTCGCCTATTTGTTGTCTCCACATCGCTCCATACAGACCTTGCTTTGACAAAAGATCAGAGTGAGAACCTGATTCTACTATGATGCCTTTTTCAAGTACAAAAATAGTGTCAGCATGCATCACAGTAGAAAGTCTGTGAGCTATGAGTATAGTGATGCGAGATCCGCTAGTAGACACATCTCTTATGGTCTTGGTTATCTCTTCTTCAGTTAGAGAGTCTAGAGAAGAAGTCGCTTCATCGAAAATGAGAATGTTAGGATTTCGCAAAAGAGCTCTGGCGATAGATAGCCTTTGTCTTTCACCTCCTGAAACCTTTACTCCGCCTTCTCCTATCAAAGTGTCGAGTCCTTTACCACCTCTCTCGAGTAGGTTTTGGCATTGTGCTTTGTTTAAAGCATCCAAGCAGTCAGTGTCCGTAGCATCCGGCTTTACGAAGAGTAGATTGTCTCGTATTGTACCAGCAAATAGCTGGGTATCTTGGGTGACAAATCCTATTTGTTTTCTCAAATCTTCTTTATTAATATCTTCAAAGGAAATATTGTTATACGATATGTCACCTTTGGTAGGTATGTACAAGCCCACTAGTAATTTTACAAGCGAAGTTTTCCCTGAACCAGATGGCCCTACGAAGGCGATAGTCTTGCCTAAGCTAGTGGTATAGGAAATATTAAACAATGCATCTTGTTCGCTTGATGAGTATCTAAACGAAACATCTCTGAAAGACAATTTCTCGATAGCTCCTATTTGGGTAGGGTGGTCGACTACTTTTTCAACTGGAGTTTCCATGAGCTTTTGGAAATTTGCGAGAGAGGCTTCTGCTTCACGATAAGTAGCTATAGTTGCCCCTATTTCTTGCAGTGGATTGAAAATAAAGAATGAATAAATAAATAATGAGAAAAATTCACCAAAAGAAATAGTGTGAGTAAATATCAGATATAGTAAAAAGAAAAGTAAACTAGTGCGTATGAAATTTATCACTGTACCTTGGATGAAAGACAGAGAACGCAGATAGCGGAGTTTCTTTAACTCTAGTTGTAATATTTTTTCTGTGGTTGTATTTAGTCTGCCTACTTCCTGATCAGAAAGCCCGAGAGATTTCACGAGTTCGATATTGCGCAGTGACTCTGTGGTCGACCCAGCTAGGGCTGTAGTCTCTTTTACTATGACTGCTTGGATATCTTTAATCTTTTTTGATAGGAGTAAACTCATCCCGGTGATGACTGGTATGGTGCCAAAAAATGCGACAGCTACACCCCAGTAAATACTGGTCGCATAGATAGCCACAAATATAAATCCGATCAAAGACACGAAGAGTACATTCACCAGTGCAGCTATAAGCTTTTCAGTGTCGCTTCTAACTTTTTGAAGTTTACCTAATGTCTCCCCACTTCTTTCGTCTTCAAAAATACTGTATGGCAAAGCAAGTGAGTGCGCGACTCCGTCACGATACAAGTCTGCCCCGACTCTCTGACTAATGCCATTCAAGAAATAATCTTGAAAATTTTTCGCTACCCTAGATACAAATGCTGTGCCGATGATAGCTAAAAGTAGTAGCCCCACGCCCCGGAAAAACTCTGCCTTAGTATATAGGTCTGGCTTGCTTGCGTAGCTATCTATCACATGTCTAAAAATATAAGGATCTAAAAGAGAAAAAACTTGGTTTATAGTCGCGAGTACTAATGTGACTGCGCAGAGTTTCCAATATTTTCGTAAATAATGATAAAATATTTTCATAAAGAAAAACAAACAAACACTCCACTATGCTGTAGTGAATACTAATATATCATAAAAACAAAGCTTGAGCTAAGCCTTTACTTCTGGTTCTTTACTGAATTTTTTACCCATAAAGTATGGCCAGACGATGAGAGCTAATACTCCTCTCCAGAAAGAGAGCCTAAGAAAACCAATAGTAAACAACCAACCGATAGCCCACAAGACCCCAAATGTGTCTTGATTTATAATAATCTTTTCCATAATTATATTTTACTACTTTTTAATAAAAAACCTAACATTTTACAAATTTCTTTCTTTAATAATCCTTCGTATTTCTTCTCTACTTTTAACTACCTTTTCCCTGTCAGCTTCTTTGTCATAACTTGAAAAAATCCCATTTTCATCTTTCTCAACCCCCGGATCCTTACCAAACAGTCCACATGCAATTACTTCTACCTTCGGAGTAAAATGTGCATCTATTCTTATAGGAGATCTATCAAAATATGCATCACCAATAACTACTCTTATATCCTCAAAACCTTCTCTGTCCAAGGAAGACAAAAAAAGGTTCTATGGTTTTACCAGAATGAATACAGTTATCAAAAACAGCTATAGTTTTATCTTTATCCTTTCGTAAATTAAAATATGACTCCGTAAAAAGATCCCTGGTTTCTTGATCTAATTTCTTTGCTTTCTCTAGAATCCTAGATTCTCCAGTTAAAGAAAAGAAGATTTTATCGGCTATAAGTGAATCTTCTGTTTCTTCGCTTGTGGCCCTTTCTACAACATCAAACGCGTCAGGATTAACGAAATATATATTTGGTCGTGGTTTTTCTTTTTTATAATTCAATTTCCAATACTCATCTAATCCTACCCATAGTGGTCTAGGTGACCGATCTAAAAATATAACATTGGGAATATTTTGATCATGGAGATACTTAGCAAGTCCGGAACTAAATTCATAAATACCCTCTCGAACATCTTCTCGCTTAAAATACTGATATTCTGAGCCCACCTTTTTTTCAATTTTTTGAAAGGTATTATTTTCCATATTTCTATTATAAAATAAAGGGAAAATAAATCAAATATCAGTATCATCTTCTAATTTTACCTCACTAAATCCTTGCACAAACCTATAGCCCCTTTTCCATATTTTCAACAATTGATTTTTGGTAATCGATAAGTGCTTCTTTTATTCTATCTATCAATTCTTCTTCACTCACATTAGAATCTTTTGACTGTTGTATTTGATGGACCAAACTAAGCGCCACTTCTAATATTTGGTTTGTTTTTTCTTCCCTTATTTTTTCTAATTGAACTTTAAGATTTCTTTTTTTTATTGGGTCCTTCTCTCTGTCTATATCACTTTTTTGATTAGACAACATTGCATCAACTAAATCAAAGATCTTGCGAACTTGGTTAGCAACTATCTGGTCTAGTTTATTGTTATCTTTTCGGTGCCCTAAGGTACTTTCTAATGAAGTTTTCATAATAAATTTTTCGATAAATTAATAATTAATCCCCGTTTACTAGTAATACCATACTCTTGATTATATTTTCAAGCTCTTTTTGAACTATGGTCTTGTCGAATTCTTTTATGCCTTGATCTGCCGAATAATTGTCAATATTTGTAGAACGGATCGTGTGCTCTATGACATAACATTCACCATCATGAATACCTCGATAGCTCGTAGTCTCAGAGAAATTACCAGCACCAGCATCGTTAAAAGTAAATTTAGTAAAATCATTACCATCTATGGAGACGATGCCTGCACTTTTTTCATTAATATTTTTATCAGCAACTAGGCAATTCTTTATCTGATTTACATCAGAGGACCTACCTACTGTCAGATAAGCATTTGAGAAATTTGTATCTGGTAAAAATGCCTTTGGTATAGAAAGGCGAGCAATGAGTACACCTGTTTGTTTTGCATTTAATTTCCAGTCAATAGTAGGGGTCAGAGTAGACCTGGAAACATGGAAAATAGGGTCATGATAAAAAGTAATAGAATTATATGAATCACTAAAATATTCTAAACATGTTTCATTCTTAATAAAGTTTAAGCTTGGCTCATAAGTAATATTATTTAGATCAACGAAAACCTCTTTATCCCCTTCGGACTTTACTTCACCAAAACCTTGGATAAAACTATCCCCTTCGTTCTTAAATATCACCTGCCTGTTTGACTCCATTCCTTCAGAGTTAAATACATACTCCCCAAGCAAAATGCCGTCTGTGTACGTGCCTTCAAATGTTCCAGATGAGCTATCTTTCTCAAAATTATTAAACGCAAGCATTCCAGAAACTTTGCCATCACTTACATTCTCAAGTTTAATGACATATGTATCTTTGGCTAGTTTAGATACATAACATCCCAAAAATTCACCTTCTACAGATGTATCTATGATGTTTGCAATCGGGTTGTCTGTATTCCTAAAAGACAGGATAGCTATAAACCCCACCAATACTAAAAACAAGACGAATGGTATTACTTTACTATTTTTCATTAAGTTTATTATAGATTGCATATATATTTTATTAAATTAATATTCATTAATCTTCGACTAAGTAAGATTTTTGAAACGTTTCTTATAAGCTCAGGCCAAGATTAAACAATATCCCTGCTTCTTTTGCTGCACTTTCAGAGTCGAGAAGTCTTTCATGTGCATCTTCTAAATTTCCTTTTTCATCTTCTGTGTCCACCTCTTTTAAGAACTTACGAGCATTTTCGAGAGCTTCTTTACTGTCTATAATAATCTTCTGCTTCTCTGGAGATGAGTTTGCATCAGCACTATCGAGATCTGTTAGAGTTTTGTCTATAAGCAACTGGACACTTGCCTTAGTCTTCTTGCTATTTATGCGATCTTTCTTTTCTTTATTTTTTAAATCTTCTCTAATCTTTTTTGCATTATCTCGAGCTTTTTCTGAAATTTTAGCATGCTCATTTGATTGAGAAAGTTCTGTTTTTCCACTCAATAAATCTAATACTTTAGCTCGTGCGTTTAGCTCTGCTTGAAAACTCACTACCAAATCATCGTACGAATCATCGTCGATTTTGCCATTTTTATTAGACGAGTCCGCTACTTTGATAAATGCTTGTGTGTGATTATATAAAAGAGTATTTATCTGTTCCGCCTTACCTTCATCTAAGTTATTATTTACAGCTAAAACCCCAGCTTCTGTGAAGCGTTTTTTTATTAAAGTATTTTCATATTTTATTTTTTGTTCATCTGAAAACATCAGAGATCCATATATAGGCTCAACTATTTTTACTTTAAATGGATACAGTGTACTCCCTGGCAGGCTTTCATTTGAAGCAAACACAGCCCCACCACCTAAGACAAAGACAAGGCAAAGCATGGACCCTGCGTATATAAATTTATGTTGAAACATTGAAATAAAGAACTTACTTGCATAGGGACTTTTCTGTGGGAGAGGTACACAAGTAGAAGTTTTTAAAATATTCTCTAATATGTTTGCCTTCTCGTTGGGAGTCATAGAGATTTTCCTGATCTCTTCTGCTCCCTTTATGAAATTTTCATTTAAATTTTCTTTATTCATATTATTTTATTTAGTTTTTTTATTTTTCTCATAACCTGTATTTTTTCGTAGTTCTTCTATCCCTCTATGAACCCTGACTGATACAGTATTTGCTGACAGGCCTAAAATATCACCAATTTCTTTTGGCGACAAGCCTTCTATGAAAGACAAGTGCACTGGATCACGAAAAATATCTGACAGGTCATTAATCCTTTCTAGCAAAAACCTCCCCTCTGCTTTTATGTTTAGAATATCCATTGTTTTTTCATCAACAGGATCATAAGCTACCTCTCCATCTTTGTACATTATATTTTCCAAAGAAACACTCTTTTTCTTTCTATACCAATCTATGATAAGGCGACGAGCGACTAGAAAGAGGAATGCCCTTGGATTTTTCACCTTTTCTCCAGTCGATAACGTCTGCCAAAGTCGTAAGAACGTTTCCTGGGTTATGTCTAATGCCTGCTCTTTATTAGACACACGAATAGCGCAGAATCGAAATATAGTATCCGATTCTTCTGCGTAAATTTTTTCAAATGTACAAGCAATATCTATTTTCATATATAAGAGACGTATAAGTATAGCATTTCTTACACCATCCCTATAATGTAAAATCTATACTAACTTTTTTAACTCATCCTCGTATTTCTTCATGACTTCAGTCCCAGCTTGCATTTTATCCATACCACCTTTTATCTTTACTTGGATTTCTTCGGCAATATTCTTAAAAAGCTCTGGATTTTTCTCCATCATTTTTATAAACATATCTATTTGAGCTTCAGGCACACCTTGAGTGCGAAGCATTTTTTTAAGTAAAAAGTTTTGAAACATGGGGTGTATTATAGCATAGAAGCAAACATCGAAGTCAAGCTACATCTTCCTCGCATCATATGCCCAGTGAAGTAGAGCCTGCCTTTGTTTCCTCCTGCAAAACACATCCCCGGGACGACAGTTATTCTTTATTTGTGCTATATGCCTCCTCATAGCTAGATAGCGTTTTATCTGCCTTTCATCATCTGTGCTACGCCTTCCCATATAATATCTGGCATACCATTCAAACCACCCCCTCGGATCTTGTGAGTTTATCCAGCCCTTTTCTTGCCAGACGAGAAGAGACTGCGAAGCATCCACTTGAAAATAATTGAGCTCTTTATTGTGCCCAGGCACTCCGTCTTTATGTAATTTGGCTTTTATAAACCAATCTACGGGGAATTCTTTTCTACAATCACGAATGTATCTACCGCCAAACACTCCGAGCTTTAGCATTTCTTTAGGGGTTAACTCTGGATTAAACCTTGGGTCAAAATTGTGCCCGGGCTTTTCTGTCAGTACATACTTGTACCCTTTCTGCATTTTATTATTCACAGTTACAACTTTCTGCTTTAGAAGTTTCCCCATAAACTACTTTTTTAATTTCTTGGTAACAGAATTTACAAAATTTACGACTGGCTTTATGTATTTTATACGGTTTTGTACATCTTTTAAGTACATTTCTTTTACTTCGTAGTCTGTCCTCTTCCCAGTAATCTTAAACACAGAACCGTTCCCTCGAAGTATAAGTGCATGGCAATATCTTGAAAATTTATCAGGTCGGCCTATTTTTACTTTAAAACCTTTCCTGTTTGCAAGCAGACAAGTTGTCACCGACATAGACATGCAATCAAAGCCATATATAGCAGTATCCTTTGTGACTTCTTGCATAAATTCATGATTTTTAGCAATAAATAGCTTGATCAAACTGAGCGTACTTAGCTCAGAATCTTTGGGTAGTTCTTCCCCTTGCGATTTTCTTTCTATTTCTTTTTCTTTCACAAACACATCAAACTTTTTTTCTATTTGATCTATCACAGGAGACAACCCTAGCATTTGCTCTAACTCCGCTGGGTAATCTAGTTTCTTTTCTATGTTATTTACTGCTCCTTCAAAATTGATCATAGATATTTATAAGCATGCAATTTCTTTGTATTCGATCATCTTTGCTTCGCTTGTCTTATCAGGCATGAGTATTCCATCTTTTTCTACAAGGACGTAACGATTCTTGAAAAGTGAACTATTTGAAAATTCATATATTTCAAGTTCTTTATTTTGAGACCCTTCAACAGTGTATGAATACAAAAGTTCGAAATTATTTATTTTTTTAATTCCCTCTAGGGTGCCTGTATATCCATTTGTCATGTCTGGCCCATTTTGAGTGCCACTCTTTGTGCCCAATACTTTTTCACCATTAATATTTAAAATAATTTCTTCTTTTATGTTATAAGGCTCTGTATCTGTAGCAGTTTTAGAATGAGAAAAACAGTACTTACCGTCAGCTAAAGTTTGCTCTGTGTCAGTAGCCGTAGGTATGTATGTTGTTATAGCATTATCTACAGGCTTACCTTTTTCGTAAGTAAGAATCAAATCCACCATCTTGGGCACCCAAGAATTTTGCGTGAAAAGAAGTCCGAGCCCAATAATAATAAGTACTAAAAGTATTATCCTTATTGCCTTCATATTAATTAAATATAGAGAAAGCGATACCTAGATAATAGGGCCATATAGCTAAGGCTAAAACTCCTTTCCAAAAAGAAAGCTTTAAAAAGCCTACAGTAAAAAGCCAAGCCATGATCCACACTCCACCCGTAAACAAATTATTTTCTATTTTAATTTTTTGCATAATATGTATTATACCACAAATGGAAATTATTTTTCTATAAAAGATATCTCATTTATTAATAATATAGATTTTATTTGTTCTCTGTCATACCTGACAATATGACCTGTGTTGTAATGGTAAGCATTAACCCCATTTAATATGGTCACACAGTCAGAACCATTGGCGCATGATTTGTGGATGACTATCTTTATATTTTCTTCAGGGATACCTTCCTTGACCCACTCTTTTTTCAGAGTATCAATTATAGAAACTAAATTTTTAGGATCTGTTGGAAAACCTCCAAATATTTCATGCGGACCCTGCTCTCGAAGTTTTTCTATTATTAACTTCGTTTCAGAATCATAACCTATCCCTTCGTCTATATACTCCAAGTCTACCTTGGCTTCTGCTGCTACTTCTTTTTCAGTAGGTAGTTCTGAGGGCATACCTTGCTCTCTCAATAATTCCTCCCAGTCGATTTCTTTAGACTCATCCTTTTTATCTTTATCTTGGTTTGGTTGTTTTTCAAAATTCATAAAATATAAATTAATTTGAAACTTGGAAATATTTATTAGAGCCATTGACTCCTTCAGTCGTGCCTGTAAAAACGCCCGTGCCTCCACCTGGAGTAGCTGTTGAAATATTTGCTAGGGTTACTTTTTCGTTTTCATTTTCAAGATTTGCATATACGGCGCATTTACCATTTGAGTCTACAATATACAAATACATAGAATCTGCACCAGAAGCACTTGGGTCTTTCGGTACTTGAGATGCATAATTTGCATATTGTGGATAAGCTGCCACAAATTCAGCTACTAGCAGAGCTACGTCGTACTCACCCACTCCGGCGCTCGGCACATAACAAGATGCAGTGATGAGCCTACCTATACCTGATATCTCTGCTTTTCTTTTTACGTCTCGAGCTTTTTCACGAGCACTAATAACTGCGGATAAAACTATTGTGCTCAAAACTCCAATAATAGCCACGACTACTAAAAGCTCTATCAACGAAAAACCACCCTTATCTTTCTTGTACATATTTAAATAATATCATAAATAAATAATCTGAGTCTAAGCTATACCCTTCTTTAACACATCTTTTTTGAAATGTTTTAAATAAGCCACTAGGATGAAGCTGATGATAACCATCAAAAACCAGGAAGTTATTTTACTTGTAGAAACAGCAGACCATGTATGTATTTGATCAGGATATTTCCAGGCACCCAGATATGTAGAGATATTTTCTGCAATCCAAATAAAGAAAGCGATTAAAAGAAAAGCGATGTTTAGCGGCATCGAACGACGAATATTTGTCACCGTAAAATACACTTTCACTTTCCAAAAGAAACCAAACACAGCAATAATGAGAAAAATTCGAAAGTCGTATATATAATGATTCGTAAAAAAGTTTAGATAAATAAGAAAACACAAAAAGACACTTATCAGATAATGCTTGTAATGGGTGAGCTCTAATTTAAATATTTTCCAAGCTTGGCTGATATAGCTACCTACTGCAGCATACATAAACCCACTATATAAAGGCACGGTGGCTATTTTCAATATGCCGTCTTCCGGATAACTCCAAGAGCCCACCCCAGGACTCGTTTTGTAAAGCTCTAATACGAGTCCTATGATATGGAACAAGAATATGACTTTTAGCTCGTCTTTGGTTTCTAATTTAGTAAAGTAAAGTATGGCTTGTATCAACACTGCTGCTAAAAATAGGAAATCATATCTCGCGAGCCCAAAAAGTGGAATGTGGTTTGATAAAAAAAGAAGCAAGAAAAATGACCCTGCAAATATCGCCGCCCGTGCTTCTTTTAGACCAAAAACGAAAAATTCTTTCATCCTTTTTATTATAAATTGTTTAGATAAAATATGACTAATGAAAAAGAAGAAAAATACTATATCCAACCAAATTTTTTTAAAGCAGTCAATAATTTATCAAACCTAAAAATCCAATACCAAAAATGCACTCTGTTGTATTTATAATTTTTATTTTTGTGTTGAATTTCTAAAGCGTATTGAGTAAGTGAAAACAACCCACTGGTTTGAATTTTAACAACATCCTCCTTTGAAAGTTTGTATTCTTTTCTTAATAATCTATCACGGATAAATAAGTAGTCCTGACTTACTTCTAATTCACCAAAAGGAAAGTAGCTGCCTATGTAGCCTATGTCAGTTGTCCCTATGAATTTATGTGTGTCCATTTTATTATTATAACAAATCAGAAACAAATCACTAAAAGATTAGAATTCGAGTCCTCCAGATTACTTTCCTTATTGCTAGTTTTCCAGCCAAAGCTGGGAGACTTGGACTCGAACCAAGATAATATCCTCCAGAGGGATATGTCCTACCATTAGACGATCTCCCAGCTTTACCCATAAAACAATAGCAATTTCTTGCAGAACCAGATAAAAATAAAAGCAGTTTTATTTTTATTCCCACCCCTTCGACGTATCCAAATCCAAACCTCCAATGCCCTAAACTTAACATATTTTGGTTAGAATATAAAGATTTTATTTCTGTTATACTAAATATATGAAACTATGGAAACGTAAAGTCGCGAGAGCTTTTATATTTGATCCTGAAACAAATCTTTACTTGATTGTAAAGCACTTATTCTTTTCATCTGTCTATAGCCTCGCTGGAGGTGGCATACACAAAGACGAATCCCCCGAGTTGGCACTAAGGCGAGAGCTCGCAGAAGAACTCAACATAAAAGATGAGAATATAATCTCTATAAAATTTTTATATAAAACTGATTACACTACTATGTGGATACCACATACAGCGGACATTTTCCTAGTCACTGTAAAAGACTTAGATATAAAGCAGAGCTTTGAAATACAGAAAATAAAATGGGTAAACAAAGATCAGCTCAAAGAATATTTGGGTAAAGATGTGCCTAGTACTCTATAGTAATCGGGAAAGAAATAGATGCGTCATTTGCGGGTTCGCCTGATGGATTGTCTTTTTTAAGGACAAGAGTCGCAGGCCCGATGTATGCTGCTGGTGCAGTGATGTCTGTCTTAAATGGTACAAATTCTTCAGTCATCCATTCACCTTCTGCTTGGGCGATACCTGTATCAAGTAAGTTGCCATCTTTATCAAGAAGTTCTATTGGAAAAGATGCTTCGAAGAACCAGTATCCGCGCGCTTTACCTATCACACTAAATTCTTTACCAGTCACTGCTCCCGGGAAAGGAAGCTCTACGGTGATCAAGTCTGCTGAAGAATTTGTGTAAGTAATAGTCGGCATTGTTTCTTCCGCATATGTCCTACCATCTTGTGTCTTACACTGCCTAGGATAGCTCTCGAGTACAGGCATGCCTGCTTTTACGCAATCCTCAAATGATAAAATCTGCGCGTTTTGATTTTGAGATTTCTTAGAAACACCAAACCAAACCGCTCCGGCAATAATGAGTAATAATATGATAAATACAATGTTTTTTGTGTTCATATTAGTATTATATCATCATATCCACTAATGTATAACCATGTATGTGTTATAATGAACAGATTAAACTTTAACAATATTTTTATGCAAAAAACAATAATTTCATTCGTTATTTTAGTGGCAGTTATATTAGGAGTATACTTTATAGTAAACAAAGGCAAACGCCCTGAAACTACTCCCGTCTTAAATACTGAAGTAAGTAATACTACAGAAACGCCAGAAGTAACTGGCAAGAAAATGGCTTTTAGTGAATTTATAAAACAAGGCGGTGCGTATAAGTGTGATGTCACGCAGTCACTTAGTGATTTTGAAAATAGCGGAACTATCTATATAAACGGAGCAAAGATAAGTGGAGAATACAGCACCATAGCTGAAGGTATGAATATCACAAGTAGTTTTGTGATGATGGATGGATACACATATAGCTGGTCTTCTGCCCTACCAAATATGGGAGTAAAAGTAAAAATGGCTACACCAGATACATCTGCAGAAGCTAAAGCGTCTTCTACTTACACATGGAACGCAGAACAAATAGGAGACTATAATTGTGAAGCATGGGTGGTAGACGAAGCAAAGTTCAAAATACCTACAAATATTACCTTTAAAGAAGTCAGAGTATAAATATGGCAAAGAAACAAAAAAGTAAATTAATATTCTATATCCTGATATTACTCATACTTGTAGCTCTCGGTTTGTTTTTAAAGAAACAAAGCTCCAGGGATAATGTGCCAGCAAATATAGAAAACTGGATGGAAGAGCAAGCCAATAAAGAAATTACTATATCGATCACCAGCAAAGAAATCAAAGAAGAAAACTTTAGTGGTAAAGTCTCGACTGTGTCTGGAAACAATGCACTTGCAATAACCACCCAAGCTTATATAGATAAGACGATAAATGAATTCAAGAAACAAGCTGACATAGATGTCCCCGATATTCGCAAAGAATTTGGAGAGGACACCCAATCTGCAAAATACAGCATAGATATAAACGCAAAAGAAATACAGAGTGACAAAAACCACTCGATAGTATTGTCTGAGTATTATTATACTGGCGGAGCACATGGTAATAGTGTTTATACAGCATTTAATGCATCGAAGGAAGCAGGAGAGATCATAACTCTTGCAAGTATTATAAAACCAACGGAACAGAAAAACTTTACAGATTTCTTAAAGAATGAATTAAAAAACTGGATCCCAGAAGACGTTTCTGGTCCGGTGGTATGGGAAGATGAAGTAGATAATATCACATTTGATTCTCTCCATGACTGGTCTATAGATAAAGAAAACTTAACTTTATATTTTGATCATTATGAAATAGGTCCAGGAGTATTGGGCGCAGTAGACTTCCCTATTCCACTCAATAAAATACAAAGTTTCTTAGAAGAAAATTCTGGATAGTTTAAAATTTACGTATTTCAATATCGCCTATTTTACCACCATATACTTTTTCTATTATAGTATATAAACCTTGGCTAAAACCTGATTCAGTGTATTTTAATTTACGAAGCTCTGAATAGAGTCCGGGGGATATTTTATTTATTAGTTGTGGTATTTTACGTAAATACTCGACATCATTTCTAGCTTTGAGCATTGTTTCGAACAATTTAGGCTCCTTATCGCAGAGTAATTCTAGTCCGAAAGCTGCTTGAGCAGATACTAGAGAACTAAAACCATATTCACTGGTAAAAATAGCATAATGAGTTGGAAAAGGTAAGACGACTTCAATATTATCTACTAGATCAGATCTTGTCCTCGTCAATTGATAGTCATTGTATTTATGTCTAAAAATTGGAAGCATTTTGTCTCTCAATTCAGGTTCCATATATTGCTTGTTGTATTTACCGGCCAACATATCCACAAATCCTTCTTCTAAAAAAGCGCCCTTTGTAGTCTCTGAAGAATCTCCTACAGCAAAACCTGTCCTGGGTGCGAGTATATCTCCAGTACTGGTAACAATGCAGCTTGAAAAACCACTAGTACCATGAGCTAGCTCATGCACGAGTACGGATTCGGTGACCCGGCCCCCATTAAACTTTTCAAAATTTTCTCTCCTTTTAATAAGTATCAGGTCGAGATTAGTGTCACACATTGCCAGCCAGTTCCCTAAATAAGCTTCTTTGTCGTACTTATAGCCAAATTTTTCAAAAATTTCAAAAACTTTTTTTTCGTCTAAGCTATCTTCATCAAAGATGACGTAATCGCGAATAGGTAACTCATAAGATCTCATAAATTCTTCGACTCTTTTTAAGTCTAATCCTTCAGTATGAGAATCTATAGTATTTATTATTTCTTGTTTTACTATTTTAAATTTAGGAAATTCATCTAAAACCTTATCTTTTTGATCTCCCTTTACAGAATCATGTGGTTTTAGCGGGAAAACTTCTCTCATGGTTTATTTATTATCTCCACAAGCTTTAAGAAAAGCAGAAAATAGTGGGTGTGGTTTTAGTGGATGTGCTAAAAACTCTGGATGAAACTGAGTACCTAGGAAAAAAGGATGTTCGGACTTTGGAAGCTCAGCTATTTCCATCAAGTCTCCATCTGGAGATCTCCCAGAAAAGACAAGGCCTGCATCTTCTATAGCTTTTATGAAAGTTGGGTTTACTTCGTACCGATGTCTGTGTCTCTCTATAACCTCTTTTGCTCCGTAGCTCTTTTGCGCTATTGTGCCAGGCTTCAAAATAGCTTTGTATTCTCCAAGCCTCATAGACCCACCGTATAAGTTGTTCTTTATATTTTCTTTCTGAGATTCCATGATATCTATCACAATATTTTTTGATTTTGGATCCACTTCTCTAGTGTTTGCATCTTTAAGTCCAAGGACATTGCGCGCATACTCTATCACCATCATCTGCATACCGTAGCACAAGCCGAGGTATGGGATTTTATGAGTGCGGGCGTATTCTACCGCCATGAGTTTACCTTCGACTCCTCTAGTGCCAAATCCTCCAGGGACGATGATCCCATCATAATTCTTCAAATCTTTTAATTTTGCAGGATTTTTTTCAAAATCTACCGAGTTGAGCCAAGAAATAATTGGCTTTTTATTTTGCATATATGAAGAGTACTTGATAGCTTCAATAACAGAAAGATAAGAGTCTGATAAGATAAAGTCTCCTGTCTCGAAGTATTTACCGATCATAGCTATCTTGACTGTGTCTTTACTACTGTGCGCATGCTTTGCGAAGTTTTTCCAAGCATTCCATGCTTTTGTATCTGGTTTTTTACAAACGACACCTATGAGCTCACAAAGCTTATCAGAAAGTTTTTCTCGTTCAAAATTAAGTGGTATGTCGTAAACACTATCCACATCAGGAGCAGAGATGATGCGATCAGGTGGCACACTACAAAACATAGCGATCTTTTCTTTTCTTTTCTCGTCTAGTTTAGTGTTACTCCTCGCGATGATGAAGTCTGCTTGAATTCCAGAATTGTTAAGTAGTCTTGCCGCATGTTGAGTAGGCTTGGTCTTCATCTCTCCTATTGTAGAAGGAGTCGGTAAATAAGAAACCATCACAAAGAAAACGTCTTTTGGATTTTTAGTCTTCATCATACGAGCAGCTTCCAAGAAAAGTATGTTCTCATATTCACCTACAGTACCCCCTATCTCGATGATCACCACATCAGCATTTGCTTTTTCTGCAGATTTTTCTATCCTACTTATGACCTCAATAGGTATGTCTGGGACCACCTGCACACATCTACCTTTGTATTCTAAATTACGCTCTTTTTCTATGACAGTCTTATACACTCGGCCTGTTGTCATGTAGTTATCTCGAGTTAGCTTTAGATTGAGAAATCGTTCGTAGTTACCCATATCCTGATCTGTCTCATCTCCATCAGCCAAAACGAAAACTTCCCCATGTTCTATGGGGTTCATGGTTCCGGCGTCTACATTGATATATGGGTCTACTTTTATAGCGGTGACATTTAGTCCTCGATTTTTCAAAATAAGTCCTAGTGAGGAGGATGTTATGCCTTTCCCTACTCCGGAAATAACACCACCAACCACAAAGATATATTTTGTCTGCTTTTTCATTGTAACTACTTATGCCTTACTTGTTTAGATACTTTCTAATAGCCAGTGATGAAGAAATAATGCCCGTCAACATACCAAATAATAAATTAATTACAAGAATTTGCAAGATGTTGGAAACATAGTAGTCGAATATATTAAATCCGAAGAAATTTGTCATATTCTGACCAAACCAATAGGTAACTGGGAAGAATATGATGAGGGTCACTATAGTAGCTATAGCACCATATATGATCCCCTGCACCAAGAATGGCCCTCTGACGTACATCTTAGAGGCTCCTACAAGACGCATCACACCTATCTCGTCTTTAGATATAAATATAGCGAGTCTTATGGTGTTGAAAGTAATGATCACGGATATGACCATCAGTATCAGAGTGATAAGGAAACCTAATTTGTGTGCCCCAGAGATGATAGAGTTTAACCTATCTATCACGAGTTTGTTCTGGTGATAGTTTATCTTGTCGATACTGCTAGCGGCGGCGGCTACTGCCGGATCATCTGATTTTAAGAAGTTTGCAATAGTTTCATATTGAGAAACGTCTTTGGCTTTTATGTTTAAATACGCACCGAGAGGATTTGTGCCGATTTCATCTAATGCAGCTATAGTAGGATAATCATTTTCGTGACGCTCACGGAAAAGCTCGAGAGCTTGTTTGGCACTAGTGTAAGACACTTCTGCCACTTCCGGCAACGTAGACACAGAATCTTTGAGGGATAATATTTTTTCTTCAGAGGCTCCGACATTAAAGTAAATAGTGATATCTACTTTATCTTTTATGTTGTTGAGTGAGAAGTAAAGTACTGACTGAAGTAATATAATAAATGTCACAAACATTAGAGTAATAGTCACTACTAAAACCGCAGCAAAAGACACTAGGCCATTCCTAGTAAAACTCAAAAATCCAGCTTTTATAATTCTTTTTAATTCTGTCATAAATCAATATAATAATACCACAATTATTTAACAATTTTACTATCTTTAACCACTTTACCTTTTTCCATAGTTATCACTCTCTTGCCGAGAGTATCTATGATGCCGTGGTTGTGTGTGGTAAGTATGATAGTCGTCCCGAGATCATTTATCTTCTTTAAGATCTGCACTATCTCGTGTGTATTTGCAGGATCTAGGTTCCCCGTAGGTTCGTCTGCGATGATGAGGTCTGGTTGGTTTATGATAGCGCGAGCTATAGCTAGCCTTTGTTGCTCACCACCTGATAATTGATGAGGGAAATGATGAGTTTTGTCACTCAAATTTACTAACTCGAGTACATGAGGTACGTCATTTTGTATCTCATCATCATTTTTACCGAGAGCTTCCATGGCAAAGGCGATGTTTTCATAAGTTGTCTTATTTGATAATAATCTAAAATCTTGAAAAACCACCCCGATACGCCTGCGCAGATCGGTGAGCTCTTTGTTTTTTAATTTGTGCACATTTGTAGACTCAAAAAAAACGGTCCCGTCCGTGGGATTGTCGTCTACTAGAATCATTTTTGCTATTGTTGTCTTACCAGCTCCCGAGTGTCCTACAATAGCTACAAATTCACCGGCGTTGATAGTCAGAGTTACATCGTCAAGCGCAACTCCATCTTTATAAAACTTTGAAACATTGTTGAAATAAATCACCTATCTATATTATCACAAATTTTTCTCCGCAACAATGAAAATATCTATCTCACCATCTAAAACTGCATCTACATTGGATGTCTCCACCCCCGTCCTGTGATCTTTCACCATTTTATATGGATGTAATACATAAGATCTGATCTGACTACCCCATTCTATCTCGGTATTTTTCATTTTCATTGATTCTTCTATTGTTTTTTTCTCTTTTTCGGCTTGTTTGAATATCTTAGCCCTTAAAATAGCCATGGCTGCCTCCCTATTCTGCTCTTGGGAGCGTTCTTTTGATGCTGAAACGGCAATACCAGTCGGTATATGGACTATTCGCACAGCTGTCTCCCTTTTGTTCACATTCTGCCCACCAGGTCCTCCAGATCTAGTAAACTCTATTTTAAGATCTTCTGCGGGAACTGCTATATCTCGCTCTTCTAGTTTGCTAAATTTAGGCAAAACTTCTACTAAAGCAAAAGAAGTGTGTCTGAGTTTTTTTGCATTAAATGGCGATATGCGCACCAGCCTGTGTACTCCGGATTCATTCTTCAAATTACCGTATGTATTCTTTCCAGAAATCTCCACGGTGATATTTCTATACCCGCCATGATCATTCTTGTGCTCATGAATTAAAACCATTTCATACCCCTGATTTCTAGCATATTTTTCATACATAGAAAAAAGAATAGCTGAAAAATCTTCTGCATCATCTCCACCAGCGCCAGATATTATAGACAAGATGGCGTTGCCTTTATCATATTTTCCGAGTCCTTCTTTTTTATCTTTTAGTTCTGCGATTTCTTTTATTACTTCTTGGGCCTTATTTTTATCATTCCAAAAATCTGGCTCAAGCATTTGAGCTTCTAAGGTATCAATATTTTTTTGTATTTCGTTTTTATCCATGAGCCGATGGACAGGATTGAACTGTCGACCCTCGCTTTACGAAAGCGATGCTCTACCAACTGAGCTACATCGGCTTTTCGTGGAGCCGTTGGTGAGGATTGAACTCACGCTCTCCATATTACCAATATGGTGCTTTACCACTAAGCTACAACGGCTAAAGTCTGTAAACATAGTAGTTCATTTTAGGGCATATTGCAAAACAAAAAACACCAGAATATATGGTGTTTTTTGTTTTGCAATTTAATTTCTAATAATCCTTTTTACTAATTTACAGGATTCATGGTCACTATCTTTACTTTTTTAGCTGTTAAAATTTTGGTTGTTTTGTCGAGTGGTCCAAACACTAAAACCTTTTGACCCACGGCAAGCTTGTCCTTAGTCACAAGTATTCCATTCTCAGTAAAAATAGTATTGTCATCTAGTTTTACATCAATAGTGAAAATGTTATTTAATCTCTTACCTTTTACTTCTAAACTAAATCCGGTGTCGTTTAATGCGGTGATAACACCCACCACTCTGTTCTTCCTTATCTTAGGCATATTTTTCATCCCTTTCATGTGCCTTTGATAAGTGGGCTGTGTGTCCTTGATACCTAAATCATGCGGACCTGATGCAAAAGCAGCAGACCCTCCTACTAACAATGATATCGCCAATGCTCCCGTAGCTATATGTTTTTTATATTTCATAATTGGATTCACTAAATCTTGCTTAACAATTATTAACTAATAATATGTGCAACTATGACCAGTGTGAATTACACACCTTAATAGTACTCTTCTTAGATGAAGTCATTATGAAGAAAATAGGGGTAGAGAGATTATGACCGTTGTGCCCTTATTTAACTCACTTTTTATAGATATTGTACCCCTGTGGTCTTCTATTATTTTCTTTGATAGAGCTAGTCCTAGCCCAGCCCCGCTTTTATTACGAGAGATATCTCCCCTGAAAAATGGATCAAAGATCTTGTTTAAAATATTTTTCGAGATACCTTTTCCATTGTCGTTGACTTTAAGTATATATCTATTTAATGAAATTTTTTCAGAAATTTGCACTAATCCACCTGTTTCTGAATACTTTATAGCATTATCTAAAATATTAGAGACTACCCTACCAAGTGCGATCTTGTTCCCTCTTACTTTTTCTAGAGAATTTATATTAGTTTCAATTATTATATTTTTATCATTAGCCAGATTTACCATCTTGCCCACTATTTCTTTTACCAAATCACTTATATTCAATATTTCGTATTCTATTTGTTTTTGAGTATCGTATTTGGAAATATCTAACAAGTTATTCGTGAGCACAGATAGATCTCGGACCTCTACCAGAGTATCTTCTAAGACTTTGCGGGCAAGCACGTCGTCTAGCTTCTTGTTATTTAGATTCACTTCCAGTCCGGAGATGATGACAGCAATAGGTGTCCTTAGTTCATGCGAAGCGTCCGCTATAAATCTCTTTTGTTTTTCCATATTGGACTTTATGGGCTTCAAAGTCTTCTGACTTAGAAAAAATCCTAAAACAATTATACAAATTATTAAAATAAAGTTTATCGTCAGAAAACGGCTTACCAATATGTCTTGAGTACGATCTATGATAAACCTAGCTATTTGAGGATTAAATCTATTATCCTCAAGTATGGACTCTGATAAGTTTGATAAAATCGTATTATAAAGTATGATGCTGGACACACCAAGGATGATGAGAGCAGTAATAGAATAATAAAAAGTAAGACGAATACGGGCGACAAAGAACTCGTCAAAAGTGTTATTAATTTTCCATTTTGTAACCCACGCCTCGAATTGTTTGTATAATTTTTGCATTATCATGAATTTTTTTTCTTAAATTTTTGATATGTACATCGACAGTGTTACTAAAAGAAGAATCTGCAAAATCCCAAGCATGTGCATATAGCTCATCTCTAGTCACTACTTTCCCAAGGTGGCGCATCATGTATTCCAGCACCATGAATTCTTTCAAAGTGAGTGACACCACCTTGTTTTTATAGCTTACCACTCTATTCCTAGTATTTATAGTAAGGTCTTTTAGAGTAAGTAAGTCTGGAGATGTTTGCGTCGGCCTTCGAAGTAGAGCTCGTATTCGAGATACTAGCTCTTTGAAAGCAAAAGGTTTGGCTAGGTAGTCATCAGCCCCAGCGTCGAGCCCTAAGACCTTGTCTTCAGTAGAATCAAGTGCGGTAAGCATCAATATAGGTATCACCACTCCGGACTCTCTCCAGTAGGTGCATACAGACACACCGTCTTTACCGGGCAACATTCTGTCTAAAATGATGAGATCATACTCGTCTTTATTCACTAGTATACGCCTTTCAGCTACAAGCCCGTCTTCTATGACGTCTACTGCATAGCCTTCTTGCACCAGTCCTTGCCGTATATTTTCTGCCAGTTTTATATTGTCTTCAACTACTAATATCTTCATAGGCTAATATTATCACCTTTTAAGTGAAATCTTCATGAAGAGGTAAATGTGCCCTGTAATATTATCTGACTTGAAACGACATAATATATAGTAATAGAATTTTATTAATTAATATAACAAGAAATAAATATATGGAATCATCTTTTAGTTCATCATCCACAAAGCCCTTATACAGAGGTACACAAATAGTATGGTATGTTTTGGGGTTAATAGAAATATTATTAATCTTTAGATTTATTTTAAAATTACTGAGCGCCAACCCAAGGGCTGGATTTTCTAGTTTTATTTATGGAATTAGTAGTGTATTCACAGCTCCTTTTGAAAGCGTCTTTCGTGTGACATACATAGAAGGCAATATTTTTGAATGGACCACACTACTCGCTATGCTTGTGTATTGGATCTTAGCTATAATTATCATCAAACTATTCCTAATGGGTAAAACAGTATCCACTCCCGAAGCAGCGGTGAAATTAAATAAACAAGAATAAGTATATCGTAGGCTCAACAAAAAGCTCCCCCATGGGAGCTTTTTGTATGCGACTTAGTGAACAAAGTTGGAACTGCAATACGGCAGTATAATGGGTATATTCATATACCTAAATTCAACACCAACCATTAAATTTTACTTAGTTTTAAAATAACTACAGGCATTATAAACACCGACAATGAATTGACTTCCCTAACCTTAAACCCGGCTTTTGCAACTAAATCTTGTGCCTCAGATAGTGAATAAAACTTCTCAAAATGGTATGGTTCTCTACATTTAATGAAATTTAATATTTTATAAGATAGCGAACTTCTAGAAATAATGTCTACTAAGTAAGCCTGCCCGTCCTCTTTTAGAACCCTATTCATTTCAGACAATGATCCTATTGGGTCATCCATATGGTGAAGAGTTAACGATGTAAGCACAAAATCAAATGTCCTATCTGGATTAGGCAACTTTTTATTATTAGTTACCAAAAATGTCCCATCTGGGATTAAATTCTTAGCTTTTTCAATATCTTCCTCGTTAATGTCTACACCGAAAACTTTTAAATTTTTATCCGAATTTTTCTTAAGCAAAATTTTCAAAAAAGTGCCGTCCTGACAAGAGGTATCTAAAACTGAAGAATTGCTTAAAAATACCATACTACGAAGTATCGCTTTGTGTCTCAACATACGAAAAAATGATTTCATATTTTGATTATATCAGTTCTTCGTCTACCACACCCGCAACAAAAAGAACCATATTTCTATGGCTCTTTTCAAATGCGCGATCGACCGGACTTGAACCGGCAACCTCTTCCGTGACAGGGAAGCGCTCTAACCAGTTGAGCTACGACCGCATCTATACAACTTACCTTAAAACAAGAAAAATTTCAATGATTATTTTCCCTCGCTGTGTCGACGGGTGGATTCGAACCACCGACCTTGGCTTTATGAGTGCCATGCTCTAACCACCTGAGCTACGCCGACATGTAATGAAAATATAGCATTTTTTACTAAAAATTCAAATTTTCTGTTATGATTCATACATGGAACTTTCAGACAAACTCGAGGTAAAATTCCGCCTGGATATCAATCAAAAGAAAGCTTTACACAAGCTTAAAATCTTTTCTGTGGCTGATTTGCTCAACTACTTCCCTGTCCGCTATAGCGACATCAGCACCGTCATGAAGATCTCAGACCTTGCCACTGGCGACACAGCCACCATTTACGGCAAAGTTTCAAAGTTAAAAACCAAGAAAGCATTTCGGACAAACATACCGATGGCTGAGGGTGAGATAGAAGACTTGTCAGGGAAAATCAAAATAACCTGGTTCAACCAAGCCTACCTCGCCAAGATGATCAAGGATGGCGAAAATGTAAAAATGACCGGCAAGGTCACTCAGGGTAAAAATGGACTCTATCTCGCCAACCCTGAAGTAGAAAAGATGGTGAACATGCCCATAGATTCACATGATACACTTTTTACCAAAAGCGATAAACCTGATATGGGGCTCTCCTATCCAATCTATGCCGAGACACGAGGTATCACTTCGAAATGGTTTTATCATGCTATAGAAAAAGTCTTCCGTGAAAAAACTATTGAAAATATTATAGATTACATACCTGAAGACATTTTAAAAAAATACCATTTGCCGAGTCTAAAGACCTCCCTCGTCTGGATCCATAAACCTAAAAACAAAGACGATGCTGAAAGTGCGCGTAAACGTTTTGCATTCGAAGAAGTCTTTTGTATCCAACTAGAACGCCAACATGACAAGATAGAATACAGGAAAAATAAAGCATTCCAAATAGATCCTACTGACAAAGAAGTAAAGAAATTCTTAGGAACTTTCCCTTTTGAACTTACCGATGCGCAAAAAAAATCTATCGATACAGTATTATCTGATATGCGTCGCACATACCCTATGTCTCGGCTCCTCGAAGGAGATGTCGGCTCGGGCAAGACCGCTGTAGCCGCTACGGCTAGCTATATGGCAGTCAGTGAAAGGCCTATAAATGACAAAGGACAGAAGCAAAATTTTGGCAACTTGCAGGTAGCATATATGGCTCCGACAGAGATACTCGCCACCCAGCATTTCGAATCTTTTATTAAATATTTTAAACAAAATGTAGTCGGTCTTCCTATTCAGATCGGACTCATTACTGGCTCTGGTTGCCGTAAATTCCCTTCTAAGACAAACCCTAATAGCTGGACTACTATTTCTCGCGCCCAGCTTTTAAAATGGGTCGCAAATGGAGAAATACCCATATTGATAGGTACGCATGCCCTCATTCAAAAAAGTGTAAAGTTTAAAAATTTAGCCCTTGTCGTCATCGACGAACAACACAGGTTTGGTACGGCTCAGAGAAAGAATCTGGTTCGTAAGGACAACATCGCTCCACATCTCCTCTCTATGACGGCGACACCGATACCTCGCACACTTGCGCTCACGATCTACGGAGACTTGGATTTATCTCTGCTCGACGAGATGCCAAGTGGAAGAAAAAAAATAATCACAGAAATTATAACTCCACATAAACGTGAAGAAACTTATGAGAAAATCCGTACAGAAATGAAAGCAGGTAGACAGCTATACGTGATCTGTCCGAGGATTGCCGAACCAGATCCAGATAAAGAGCTCGCTCTCAATGTAAAGTCTGCTATCGAAGAAGCGAAACGATTAAAAAAAGATGTATTCAAAGAATACGAGATAGGTGTACTCCATAGCAAAATGACAAAAGAACAAAAAGAACATGTCATGGAACAATTTACAAATAATGAAATACAAATTCTTTGTGCGACGTCAGTTATAGAAGTCGGTGTCAACGTGCCAAATGCCACAAATATCATCATCGAAGGCGCAGAACGCTTTGGACTCGCCCAACTCCACCAACTCCGTGGACGCGTCATCCGAAGCTCGCACCAGGCATATTGCTATATCTTTGCTGAAGCTAAAAGTCAGAAAACTATGGATAGATTAAAGGCCCTCAAAACCGCAAAGAATGGCTTTGAACTCTCCGAACTCGACCTCTCGCTCCGTGGCGCCGGTGGACTCACGGGAACGAAACAATGGGGCATCACCGACCTCGGCATGGAAGCAATAAAGAATATCAAAATGGTCTCCGCTGCTCGAGAAGAAGCTATAAAAATAATAGAAAAAGATCCTGAACTTTCAAAATACCCCTTACTCAAACAAAAGGTAAAAGAAAAAACCAAAGAGTTTCATTTTGAGTAAAATAAAAAATGTAAAATTATTTAAGCCTGCTTAGCAACATCTTTCATGTGTTTACCAAACAACCAATAATAAGATATAGAAAATAAACTTAAAATAAATAAATTAAGAAAATCATATTGAAGAATATCAACATCATACATGACTGCAGCTAACCAACCACAAACAATATACACAGCAACAAAAGGTATCAACACCATTATCAACCATCTAATACCTAAAACCCAACCTATAGATAAATATTTCTGTAAAAAATTATTACCGCTAGATCCCTTATTGCACTTATAAACATAATAGGCACCAATAATTTGCAAGACAAATCCTACTAAGCCTGCGTACACATCCCACATAGTACTGTCGAGTAAAGGAATAGTGCTAAAACCATATATAATTAATGTTGCCATTAAATACATAAAGGATTCATTTTCAGAAAGTGATCCCTTTATTAAATCTTTTTTTAGATTTTCTATCTTCCAGAAATACATAACAATAAAATAATATACTTTTCGTTAAATAATCACAAGCTCTTTGTTAACATAGTTGTGTTGTTATGTTAGATCTTACCTAACGCAATTAAGAATTATGACAAAAAATTTGTAAACTCCTTATATTTTTCTGGGTCTACTTTTTGCAGAATTTCCAGTGCCCTAGTCAGCCTCGTTTCAAAATAATCATTCATTTTATATAGATAGGACTGGTCGTATACGATACCATCTACCTCCACAGAAAACCCACTCAAAACTTTATGATCCCGGAACACTATATAATCGCCCCTCATTCCCATGATAACTAAAGTAATACTTATTAAGTATTTAATATTTCTAGAAACCAGTCGCTTCTCTTCTGGTTTGGGGTCAGAACAATTTTCCTCAAACTTATTGAATGCTATTTCAGCAATGTCACATAGACCTTTGAATATTTCTAAAAATTGTTCTTGGCTTTTTATTTCATTAAATTTTATATCCATAATTTATTTATAATCTGGAATTATTTCTTCATGTCCACCGACACGGCTAGAAATGCGTGCTAGTGCGTAAAGCAAACTTGAAAGTCTATTTAAGTATTGTAGTGTATTTGGTTCTATTTCTGTTTTTCCTTCTTCTTTCACCGCCACTACTCGCCTCTCGGCTCGGCGTGCTAGGGTGCGAGCAAAGTCAAAAGCCCCTCCGAGCTCTGTCGCCCCAGATATGAAAAAACTACTTATTTTAGGTAAAACTCTTTCGATGCTGTCGGTTATACTTTCTATTCTTTTTATTTTATCTTCAGTTATCTTTTTATCTGCCCCAGCCACCTGTGCTTGTACGATAAAAAGGTTTTGTTGAACCTCTAGCACCACATCCGCATACTGCATCCGAGGATTAACAGGATCATCACATTCAAAACCTGTGGCAGCCGCCTTGGCGCGAACAAAACCCAAAAAAGAATTAACTTCATCTAATGTGCCGAGAGCTTCGGCGACAAGCGAGCTCTTAGATACCCTTTGGTCGCAACCAAATGTTTTTGTAGTACCATCATCTCCTTTTCTTGTGTATAACATATATTTATTTTATCATAAACTTTTCGCAGGCGTACTTTTTAGAAAGCCTTGCGCAGGCGGACGCGCCGAGCAGTTCGCTGGGCTACCAAGCCCAGATAGATTGCTTTATAAAAAGTTATGCCAAGAAAAGTTTGATTTACAAAGTTTTTTAGATTTCACAAACTCCTGACACACATGCAAACTCTTTTGCACCTATGGTATTGTCTACATTTTCGTATTGAGAAAGTTTAGAGAAGTCGATCTTGCCGATAGCTTTTGAGCGCTTTTCATATTCTTCTTTTGTTATCTCTTCATATGGAGCGAGCTGGTATACGTGTTCAGAACGTGGGAGGAAGGACATACCACCGACGAAATCCCAGTTCTCATATACGAAGTTTCCTACTGCGATCCATTCATCTGGTCCTACATAAATAGTTGCAGATGGATTGTGTTCCACGAAATGCTCCTTGAGTCTCTTCCATTCTTTCATAAGTTCGAGTGCAGATACTTCGTCTTTGAATATTGCACCTTTTGGTGCTTTTACTGGGAACTCTAATACAAATGTTGTAGCTGTGTCTTCAGCTTGCCCAACCTCTGGTACACATGGTACTCCTTGATCGCGAGCCATCTGTAGAAGTGTATCAGTATGTGAGATACGAACTCGACGAACAAAGTAAGGAGCATACCAAGGGTGCATACCAGATCCGACACCGAGGAGCTGCCCTGAGTTCCCATGAGGCTTTACGCAAGTGATAGCTGTAGATTGATTGATGCCAAACTTCTTTGCGTATTTTTTGTTTACTTCTACTGCGTGCGCTTTCATCATATCGAGGATTTTATCTTCTCGTACTATTGGGTTATCATAATATCCTGTAAGTGAGACACCGAGTAATCTCTCTGCATCACAATTCTCTTTCCATTTCTTTGAAAGGTAGCCGAAGTTTGTGAGTGTTGACTGATATGTGCCGAGAAGTGTCGCAAGCTCTATCTTTCTCTTTAGTGTTTGAGCTGTGTCGGTTGGACGGATAACGATACTAGTCAAATTACAGAATTGCTTTGATCTTAAATAAATTTCTCCACATGGGTTGAGCCCTATTTGTCTTTCGTCTTTTATCGCATCCCATCTTCGTGCTGGAAGTTGTTTCTCGAGGCCTGCTCTATTAAATATTCCTCGCTCTCCTGATTTTGATTTTACAAGTGCAGTCCATTCATCTAGGAATTCTTCAGCGCTTGGCTTTGCATTGTACACTGCAGAATTATTTGCCATAGCTCTCTGCCCTTCTGTAAGATAAAATTGTCCTTTCTTTGCATCACGCATCTCTGTGTCTTCGAGTTCTGAAAGAGAGATAAGAGCACTGCGGCGTACACCACCTGCGACGACGATAAGACCTATCTGACAGATGAGGTCATGCATGTCGAGATTGGAAAGTCGGCGACCTTGCTTAGCAAGGATTTTTCTTTTTGCGAAATCCATCAAATCCATAAGTGGTTGTGGACCAGAAGCTTTTCCTCCTGCTGTCTGTAGTCTCGCACCTGCTGGACGGATCAGACTATAATCAAACTTCATGTCTTTACCATCAAACCAAGCGTCGAGTCCTTTGACAAACGCATCAGCCCAACCTTCTTTACTATCTACTACTACATGAGTAGGCGCTTTACCTGTGATTTGCTTTTTAATCTGTGGAAATTTCTGAACATTCTCCCACTCTACAGCAAACCCCAATCCTGCCCCGCACATAGACACATACATGATCTCCCCAAGGTCCTGTGTGCATGTAGGAGCAATATATGAACAGTTATAAGCCCATACGTTTGATTGACGGCATGCTTTACCAGCAGACCAGAGAAGCCTCATAGAAGGACAAATGTCTTGATTAATGATGGCCGTGCGGACGTCTTCATATTCTTTAGCTGTAAGTTTATTGCCAAGATTTTCTTTCATGTAGTCCATGTAGCGATTAATCGTCTCTATCCATGTCTCGCGGCGACCAAGCTCTGGGATCCACCTAGAATAAAACTGGTAGAAGATGTACTCAGAATATGGACTAGAGAAATATTTACTAGACTCCTCTACTGCTTGGCGCACTGCTTCTGGAACTGGACCAAACTGGGCTCGCAGCTCGGAACGCTTGTTTCGATATAAAATATATTTTTTAGCAGTCTCAGTAAAATTCAACTTCATAAGTTCTTGCTCTACGAAATCTTGCACGATCTCAACTGTTGGCAGAAATGTTGAACCTTTGTGTTCAGTAGTGAGTTTAGTTTTGAGGTCTAAAAGATTTTTAAAAACGCTATTTGCTACTTTATACGACTCTTGCTCACCACCTTCTTTTGTCACCTCAAATGCTTTCTCTACGGCACCCACAATAATCCCTAAATCAAATGGGGCAACTTCTCCCCCTCGCTTACGGATAGTTTTTATTTTTGCAAGTTCGCTCTTTGATAATTTTAATGTATTTGTGTTGGATTTTGATTTGGTTTTCATATGATTTAAATTGTTTTAGGGTTAAGAATTTTAATGGATGATAGATTTTCTTTTTTCTTTTTCTTATAGAGCATCTTATATATGGCGGGAGATAAAATGAATGCCAGAGTTATATTTCCCAGGAGATGCAGAATAGTAAAAGGTATTTGCCCCGAAAGCGCACTTAAAAATGATTGATTATAAAATAGTGGGCCAGTGGTTAACCCAGTCAAAGCATCAAAAACAAGTGTGGAATAGATCGCAAAACGGACGTATTCCAAAGGTCTGCCTTCTTTTTGTTTAAAATAATGCCCAGCCCAGAAACCTATGAGTCCGTAAGAGCTAGCTGTAAAAAATGTATGCACCGCGAGTGTGTTTGTAGCAAGATCGTATATCAAAATACTTAGAACTGCGAAAGAAAAAGAAGCGAGTGGTCCAAAATATTTACCGAAGGGCATCGCCGTAGCGAGTATCGGCTCTACGTTCGGTGCACGAAACGGAATTAAGCGGATGAGGAGAGACAAAAAAAGTCCTATAAGGAATTTTGGATCGAACAGAAAAGATTTTTTTTCTTGGCTCATCATGTCAAACTATTATACATGAAAATGACCTCAAAAAAGTGTGGATAACCACCCTTTTTTGGTTAAAAATCACAGAAGGAAACATGGAAAATTAGTTGTCAAAAAAAATGGTATTAGACCCATTAAAAACCGTATATTTTTTTCTTAAAATTGTCCGCCCTCTTGGATTCGAACCAAGGACCCCAGAGGTATAAGCTCTGTGCTCTAACCAACTGAGCTAAGGGCGGATTATTTGATCAATCTCCTCTTTCTTTTTTAGCACAATTCCGTGCGCTGTCAAAATTTTCTCGTATTCGTCCTGCTCTAGACTCTCTACTTCTACGAGCTTTGCAGCAATAGCATCAAAAGCTTTCTTATGCTCTGTTAACACTTTACGCGCACTCTCTAGACCATCGTTTATGATCCTTGATACTTCAGCATCTACTTTTGTAGAAATATTTTCAGAGTATTCTCGTTCGGCCGTATCTCCATATATTGTTTTATTGCCGCCTCCCAGGGTTACTGGGCCTATGACATCGGACATACCCCATCTGGTGACCATAGCTCGAGCCAAGTTTGTAGCTGTTTCTAGATCACTTGAAGGACCTGTCGTAATATCTCCAAAAACCATCTCTTCAGCAGCATAACCACCAAGAGCCATAGCTATATCATCTATGAATTCTTTTTTAGATTGTAGCTTACGATCTTCGAGCGGAAGTTTTAATGTATACCCGCCCGCTCTACCCCTGGCAATGATGGAAACTTTGTGCACTGGATCAGCATTTGGCAAAACAGAAGCTACGAGTGCATGCCCCGCTTCATGATAAGCAGTGATTTCTTTTTCTTTTTTGGAAAGTAGATGACTTTTCCTCTCGGGGCCAAGCATCACTTTTTCTATCGCACGAATGAGGTCAAACTGGAAAACCTTTTTCCTGTTTTCACGAGCTGCGAGTATCGCCCCTTCGTTCATTAGAGAGTAAAGATCTGCGCCAGAAAATCCTGGAGTTCTTTCTGCAATTAATTTCAAATTGATATCTTCGGCGAGTGGTTTCTTCTTAGAATGGATCTCTAGTATTGCTTCACGGTCAGCACGGTCAGGTAAGTCGAGTATGACTTTACGATCAAAACGTCCTGGGCGAATAAGTGCTGGGTCAAGAACATCAGCTCTGTTCGTAGCTGCCATCACTATCACCTTATCGTTTGGTTCAAATCCATCCATTTCTACTAATATTTGGTTTAAAGTTTGTTCTCGTTCATCATTCCCACCTCCAAATCCTCCACCGCGAGTCCGCCCAATAGCGTCTATTTCATCTACGAATATTATAGCTGGTGCTGCATTCTTAGCCATCTTGAAAAGGTCTCGAACTCGAGAAGCTCCCACACCTACAAACATCTCTACAAATTCACTACCAGATAAGTGGAAGAATGGCACAGAGGCTTCCCCTGCTACTGCACGAGCAAGCAATGTCTTACCTGTTCCTGGAGAACCAGTAAGTATGACTCCCTTTGGAATCCTAGCTCCGATATCTAAGAATTTCTTTGGGCTCTTTAAAAAGTCCACTATTTCTTTGAGTTCTTCTTTGGCTTCTTTACATCCTGCTACATCTTTGAAAGTAACTCTGCTATTTTGATCATTTGGATCAGTGATGCGAGCTTTGGATTGCCCAAATGTCATGGCTTGCATGCCTGCACCTTTTACTTGTCTTGAGATATACCAAAAGAAAACTACAATAAATAAAATAGGTAGCAAAAATGGCAGAATATTTAAAAGCCAAAATGAAAATCCATTTTCATTTTTTATTTGTATTTGAGTACTACTTAGTGCTTCTGGTGTCACTCCGTAATTGAATAAAGTTTGTGACAAAGAAGAGCCGACTTCTTTTTTAGATTTTTTAACTTCATCGTTCGTGTAAGTGATAGATAGACTGTCTCCTGAGACAACGATCTGCCTCACTTCACCTGCTACTACGCTCTTGGCCAAATCAGAGATAGAAACTTCGGGAGTTGTCTTGCCGTCTCCAGAAATAACAATATAAGCAGCTGTGATGAGCATAAAAACAACCAAAGCGCCTACAATGCTGGTCGAGAGTTTTGTTTCTTTTTTATCGCCCTTACCTGTACCATTTGGGCTTAATTTTTTACGAAAAAAGCTAAAATCCATGTATAGAGATTAACACAAAAAACACAAAAAACCAAGGATAAAAACACTGAAACTTATAAAATATATGCTAAGATTGGGTATGGCTAGTTATGCAGAAAACAGAAAAGCTCGCTTTGATTATGAGATATTAGAAAAATACACAGCGGGCATAGAACTCCTCGGAACTGAAGTAAAATCAGTGCGTGGTGGACGCATGTCTTTAAATGGATCTTTCATCATAATCCGTGGTGGCGAAGCTTTCTTAATAAACTCAAACATACCTCCATATCAAATAAAAAATGCCGCAAAAGACTACGACCCTCTACGTAATAGAAAGCTACTTTTAACCAAAAAAGAGATCAAAGAACTAGCAAAAAATGAAAAGACTAGCTTGACGATAATCCCACTTTCAGTGTATAATAAAGATAGAAAAATCAAATTAGACATAGCTCTAGGTAAGGGAAAGAAGAAGACTGACAAACGTCAAAGTATAAAAAAACGCGAAACTGATATAGAGATCAGGCGTGAGTTTAAAAGATAAGATACCTACCTAGTGGTAATATGGACTTTGAAAAATCAATGGGGATGCAAGGCATAGACAGTAGGCCTTTTGTCATCGATGCATACCGAGTATTGACGTA